>JALOMJ010000150.1 GCA_025455485.1 Bacteroidia bacterium
CATAAAATCAGCAGCCTGCCCATTGTAATTTTGATGCCGCACAGTGCCTGCAATTGCCGTTGTATTATGTGCGATATCTGGAAGGATAATAAAAATTTAAAACAGCTTACCGAAGGCGATGTTAAGGGGCTGCTGGGTACTTTGGAAGAATTAAACACAAAACTTGTGCTAATGTCGGGTGGCGAGGCATTACTCAATAGCAATTTTTTCAGTCTTTGTGCGCTTATAAAAAATAAAGGTATAAAAATTTCATTGCTCTCTACCGGACTCAGCTTAGCCCAACACGCTCAGAATATTGTAAAGTATATCGACGATGTGATTGTATCCATTGATGGAACGGAAGATGTTCACAATTCCATCCGACGGATTCCTAATGCTTTTTCCAAACTCAGAGAAGGCATCAAAGCCATAAAAACTTTACAACCACATTTCCGAATAAGCTCGCGTTCCGTTATCCAGAAAGAGAATTTCAGAATATGGGCTCAAATGATAAAAGAAATTAAGCAACTTGGCATCGATCAATTGAGTTTTTTACCGGCCGATGTCAGCAGTACTGCGTTCAATCACATTAACCCCGGAACACTGACTGAGGGCTTACTCATTCAACCCGAAAAAACCGAATTAAAGGAATTACACTCCGTAATTGAAAACATTCTTGAAGAGTTCAAGCAAGACTTCAGAAACAAAACCATCGCTGAGTCACCCGATAAAATAAAAGCTATTGGCACTTATTACGCGGCCCTTTACGGCTTAAATCCTTTTCCCGAAAAAGCCTGCAATGCACCCTGGGTATCAACAGTAATCGAGGCCGACGGCACGCTTCGTCCCTGTTTTTTTCTTGAAGAACTTGGAAACATCAAAGAAACCCCATTTAAAGCCTTAATCAATTCGTCGCGTTCAGTTGCGTTCAGGCAACAGCTCAACACACAAAACCATCCTATGTGCGAGCGTTGCGTGTGCTCGCTTTACCTCTCTCCGTTCAAAAGCTTGTAATGCCATGTCATCCCATTCCAAAACATTTTCTGATCTTTATGAGGCACTTCGCGAAAAAGAAGGCAGGGTGTATTCCGATGAAGAGCTGAAAAATCTTCCGGAAATTTCAAAGCAACACCCGCATTTCAGAGAATGGCAAATGAGAAAAAAATCAGCCCTTGCGCTGTGTCTGTTTCTAAAAGAAAAAGAGGCCCCGCTAAACATTCTGGAAATTGGCTGTGGCAACGGCTGGCTATCACATTTACTCTCACAACTACCAAATTCTAAGGTGCTGGGCTGCGATCCGGGCACCACAGAAATTTTGCAGGCCAATAGGGTGTTCTCCTCAGTACCAAACCTCAAATTTCAATGTCTCGCATTCAGTGCTGACGCATTTTCGGAATTTAAATTTGACACCATTGTTTTTGCTGCATCCATTCAGTATTTTGAGTCTTTTTCAAATGTGGTAGATACAGCACTGAAACTATTAAAGTCCGGAGGTGAAATCCATATCATAGACACACCCTTTTACACAGACTCAGACGTTAAGCGGTCGGAAGAGAATTCGGAAAGACATTTTAAACAGCTTGGTTTTCCTGCCATGAAAACCTTTTACTTCAGGCACACGCTAAAGGAGCTTCGCCTGTTTAATCACAAATTTTTATACCACCCAAGAAAGCTATTACTCCAGCTTCATCTGCAAAACCGACCGTTCCCCTGGGTGTGTATTTCAAAACCATGATCGGCTTTCTTTATTTCTGATGAAATAAGGATGTTTATACGCCAACAGTAAATCAGATTGATGAAATTTCACTATCTTTAATTTCATTCAGGTAAGTATGCAGTTCAATCAACTTAACGAAGAGCAAAAAGCGGTGTATGCCTGCCTTTGTTATTTTGATGTGTTTCAGCATCCTTTACGTTTCGCCGAGATCTGTGAATTCGTCTCTCTTCCCTTTTCAGATTCAAAAGTACATTCTGTTCTCGATGAATTGCTTCATCTGCAACTCATCCGTTCTGACTCCGGTTTTTACCTGCTTAAAAATGCTTCAGGGAATACAATACAAAAACGTCTGAGCGCTGAACAGCGTTTTCAGGCTAAACAAACCACCATACGACGCTTTGCCCGATTTGTCGCCCGCTTCCCATTTGTGCAATCGGTTGCTATTTCCGGTTCCTGTTCAAAAGGTCTTTTGGATGAGGATGGCGACGTGGATTATTTTATTATCACTTCCCCGGGTAGATTATGGTTGTGCAGAAGTCTTCTTATTGGATTTAAAAAACTCTTTCTGTTTAATTCCAAAAAATATTTTTGCGTGAACTATTTTTTGAGTGCCGACCAACTTGAAATCCCCGACCGCAATGTGTTTGTGGCCTGTGAAATCAGCACCCTGATGCCCGTAAGCAACAAAGCCCTGTTTGATAAATACCTCGAGCACAACAAATGGGTGGAGGAATTTCTGCCCAACAAAAAAGCCTATAACGACCAATTTCTAAAAAACCAATTACCCAAACGCCCCCTATCCAAACTTTTGGAAGTAACGTTCTCAGGAAAATTAGGCGATGCGCTCGATCGGCGCTTTTTTAAATTTACCCTGAATACCTGGGAAAAAAAGTTTGCCGACTTCAGCAAAGAAGATTTTGACCTCAACATGAGGAGTAAAAAAAACGTGTCTAAACACCATCCCCGTGGCTTTCAGAAAAAAGTGCTTCAGGAATTTGAGAACCGCATGTCAATTTTAAGTGTTATTACAGCCGAATGAAAATTCTTTTCACGCATTCCTATTTTCTTGAACTGGACGCAAAACAACTGCAAACACACAAACCCTATCCCCCTCTGGCACCCCTATATGCCGCTGCTTTGCTGAGGGAACAAAAACACAGTGTCGCTTTGGCAGACATTCAATTTGCAAAAAGTCCGGAGGAAATAGAGTCCCACCTCAACACGTTTAAACCAGACGTGTTGGCCATTTACGATGATGGCTTTAACTACCTCACCAAAATGTGCCTCACCAACATGCGCAACGCTGCATTTCGCATGCTTGAACTGGCCAAACACAAAGGAATTATCACGGTGGTGTCTTCCAGCGACGCCAGCGACCACCTCGAAAAATACTTTGCAAATGGCGCCGATTACATTCTGATAGGCGAAGGCGAACAAACACTTTCAGAACTCATTACTTTTCTTGAAAATAAACCTGGATTTTCAAAATCAGGTATTGAAGGTTTGGCGTTTCGTGAGGACGGGAATACTATTAAAAATAAAAGCCGGCAGGTGATGCGCGAACTGGATGAGCTGCCGCCTCCGGCCTGGGACCTGGTGAACATTGACCCTTACCGCAATACCTGGATGAAACACCAGGGATATTTTTCACTCAACTTTGTTACCACCCGGGGTTGCCCATACAAATGCAATTGGTGCGCCAAACCCATCTACGGCAACCGATACAATTCCCACTCTCCGGAAAAAGTAGCTGAACTCATTCAGTCCCTTGATCAAAAAACAAACTTTAATCACATGTGGTTTGCCGATGATATTTTTGGATTAAAACCCGCCTGGCTCAGGGACTTTAACGCGGCCATGAAAAAACGGGGATTAAAAATTCCTTACAAAATTCAAAGTCGTGCCGACCTGCTTTTAGAAGACGAAGCCATTGCCCATTTGGCAGAAACGGGTTGCGAAGAGGTTTGGATGGGTGCGGAAAGCGGTTCACAACGCATTTTGGATGCTATGGACAAAGGCACCACAGTTGAACAGATTAAAGAAGCCACCAGGCTTTTAAAAAAACACGGCATCAAAGCCTGCTTTTTTTTGCAATTCGGCTACAGCGGCGAAACCATGGAAGACATTCAAAAAACCATAGCACTGGTGGAGGAACTCTCGCCGGATGACATTGGCATTTCCGTTTCCTATCCCCTGCCCGGCACTAAATTTTACGAGCGTGTAAAGAACGAGCTGGTGAATAAACAAAACTGGACCGACTCTGATGATTTGGACATGATGTTCAACAGCACGTATTCTTCTCTCTTTTACCGATTACTGCAACGCTATGTGCATTATACCTTCAGAACCAACAAAGCCATTGAAGAACTCAAAAAAGGGCAATTCAAACGTTCCTCCTTGCTTGGCCCCTATTACCGTCTAAAAAAATTGCAACTCAAAAACAAACTCCTGAAGCTTGAACCACGGTCGGACGTGTTTCTGTTGCAGGATGCAAAGCCCATACTCTTAAAAACGGATTAACATGAAAACCGAGGAGCGCCTCCAGGAAGAGCTGGTCAGCAAAGCGTTTAGCGATCAGTCGGTAAAATTCGACGCCATTACCACCACCAATCCCATGGAGCTGTGGTATCGTAATTTTACACGGGCAAAGGTTCTGCCTTATATGAAAGCCGGTGAACGTGTGCTTGAGCTCAACTGCGGCACCGGACTCGATGCCGTGTTTTTTGCACAACAGGGTTTAACTGTGCTGGCTACCGACAATTCAGAAGGCATGTTGCAACAAAGCAGGGAAAAAATACAACAGCAACGGCTGCAAAATCAAATTGAGCTGTTGCGTTGTTCCTTTCATGATCTTTCACCCTTACCCAAAGGAAAAACCTACGATCACGTGTTCTCCAATTATGGCGGACTCAATTGCAGTGAAGATTTAAGCACGGTCATAAAACAGGTGGATGCGCATTTAAAACAAGGCGCCATGGTGCATTGGATCATGATTGCTCCTCTTTGTCCCTGGGAGTGGCTTTCCGTATTTAAAGGGCGCTTTAATTATGCCTTTCGTCGTTTGAGTAAAAAAGGCGTGGAGTCGAAAATAGACGGAAACCCCTTTATGACTTATTATTATTCATCAGCGTATGTTAAAAGGCATTTTGGTGAAAAGTATCGGCTTGTTCAACTTCATGGTATGGGTTGTTTTTTACCCCCCACTTACAAAGAACACTTTCCCAAACAATGGCCCTGTGTGTTTCGCCTCATGAAAGCACTAGAAACACGTCTATCCGGCATCTGGCCTTTCAATCGTTTTGGTGACCTTTATCTCATTAGTCTGCAAAAAGTACAAGATGCGTCTTAAGAGAAAGACGTTAAATTTTAAATTTGGGTCTGGGGTTTTTGAACAATTTCAGGCTTGAATTGTATCTTGCACAGACCTAAAGCGTGCTAAAGCCCCTCGATATAAAACTTCTGCTAAACAGAAGCCGGAAAAAACAATTTTCGGATGGGACACACCTTGTTGAAGATGCCAAACGTGTTTTAAGGCAGGATCTTTTCAGCGAAGAAAAAATCCTTCAAAACCTCAAAGCCTATAATTCTTCTAAAGATTTACTGGATGAAGAGGGTTTAGAAAAAGAAAACATCTTTCACCTCAATGATATCAAAACAACCTGTGTTCATTACAGGCTCAGATTTCTTGATTCTGAATTCCATGTTTCTGAC
>JALOMJ010000151.1 GCA_025455485.1 Bacteroidia bacterium
GCTCAATTACTGTTTTTCTCTTTTGAAAAGCAAATAAGAATATACAAAAGGAATTAACACAATAGGCACAATACCTGCAAAGAAGACATAGGCTGAAATGGGCTCAGGTAAAACCAAAATCAGTGTTACCATTAGCAATCCCCCGAAAAACAAGAGCTTGGCTGCCAGGTGATGTGTTTTCCTCCAATTTTCCTCGTTCTCCAGGTTCCAGGGGGTTCGGAAGCCCACAAAATAGTTGGGTTTTACGTTGTTTAAAAAATTGCCCAACACCACAAAAATCAAAGCCACCAAAACCAAAGCCCCTTTTCCGGAAAAAACGATATCCTGATTTTTTGTGAACATCAGGGTTTGATAAACGATAAAGTGGCCCAATACGGCAATAAAAATCACCGTGGTCCAGGCTATTTTTAACATCAGAGGCGCACTGTCCTGGTACTTGTGTTTGGGATCAATTTTGTGGATGTTGCGTAAAAGTAAACCCACCCCAAAACCTACCAAAGCCAAAAATGAAATGGCAAAAACCATTTCTGCTTTGGAGCCCATGCGATCGGGCTGGTTGTTTATATTGTAATGCATGGGCACCGATTCAGGCAGTTGATTCCAGATGAGCGCTAAAAAAAGCAGAGGCAAAATGGAAACCAGGGCCTGTGTTACTGTAGTGAGTGTTTTTGTTTTCATGGTCGTTTATTTTGACGGTTTTTTATTGAATTGTAGCATCCAGCTGAGGATGTCGTCGAGCACCGTGGTATCCAGACGGTAAATCACAAACTGTCCTTTTTTTTCGCTTTCTATCAAACCTGCGCGTCGCAGCAAATCCAAATGGTGCGAAATGCTGGGTGCCGAAATGCTGAAATGCCCGGCAATTTCTCCGGCGGTAAGGTCCTTTTTTCTCAGGAGCTCCAAAATCTCACGCCTTGTGGCATCGTTTAAGGCTTTAAAGGCCAGGTTCAATTGCATTACTTATATATTTAGACAAATATCTAAATATTAATTGGAATCTGAAAATTAATTACATGAAGGGAGTTTTTTTGGGTTTGGGCGCTTCCCCGACGAATTACGGCAACAAGCCTGTGGCTTGTTGAGCGGGCAAGTGTGGCAGCTTAGCACAGCCTGGCTCAAATGTGCACTGCACATTTGCCCTGATTGTCGGGGTCGGGCTTTGCACTTCGGCCTTGCTTGCAAAACAAAATGCCTGTGCGCTGCGGTGGCTTCCTTTGGTCGCCTCCTCGCAGCTACGGCATATTTTGTTTTGCTTCGCTCGGCCTTCGTTTCAATCCCTAGCGCAGAATTCCCGACTGAGAACGGGACAAAAATTACTATTTCGATATAACCAACTTTCTTATGGCCAAAACCTTAGTCTCTGAAACGAAACTAAGTGTATACAAGCCCTCTTTTAGATTAGTAAGATTTATTTCTAATCCTGAAGTACAGTCTTGGGATAATACCTCTCTTCCCAAAAAGTCATGCACGATCAACTGAACCTGTTGTGGACTGTTTTCCCCACTAAATTCAATTTTTACTTTTTCAGTAGCCGGGTTAGGAAACACGTTCAGCTCCAATCCTTCCAAAGTAAATTCATCCTTACCAACGGTAGTGAAATTACAGGGTAAATTGTAACCGGGGGTTTGGTAGAGCGGGAAATTGTTGTCACTGTAACATACAAATCCTCCATAAGACATTTGGTCAACATGACAATAATAATAGAGATGTAAAAAACCCAAAGTGCCACCTATTTTTTCGATGATCGTCTCTGTATAGTGAGGTGCACTTGATAAAGTAACACTTACTTTTTTAAGGCTAAGTCCATTAATCACAGTATGCCCTGTATCCACAACCGTTACAAAAGGTCTTGGAACATTTTGGGTACAAGGACCTGCACTGTGATCGCCACGGGAAACGCGCCATTTATCCCCGATACTGGCATTTAAATTAACCAGGGTATCATAGGTCGCGTAACCTGGAAATGAAATGTATGCCACCTTATTCTGTTCATATAGGGTAGCATTATAATGAACAAAGGATGTTAGAGGAAACCCCGGACCAAAAGTTTGTCCGAAAAACACCCCCATTAGTTTGTAATAAACAATACCGCCGATTGTGTCGCCACCACTTGCATTAAGCTTTAAATATCCATCGGCATATCCAGGCATTGTAGGAAACAAAGTAATATTTATCCTGTAATGCCACTCCGCTCCCGGTGAGCACCAATTTTGAGCTTCCGATAATTCAGTAAAGATGAAAGCAATTAAAAACAGTAAAGCTTTTTTCATAACAGAGGTTTTAGATGAATAGAAAGTCCCTTAAATAAATGTAGTGAAAAAAAGAATCCCTTTTTCAGGTACATCCATTTTCTGCTCTATGGCTTTATAAGTGGCCGGTTTTTTTGGATGAACTAAAGAAAACTAAATGCAATATATCGGGCAGGCTATAGATATTTAGCTGCCCTTGGAATTTATTAGGAGCTTTTTCACCACATAGCCATTGTTGGTAGTAATTCTAACAATATATACACCTTCCTTAATTGAGAGAGTTTCTAACCTAAATCGATCCACCATCGTTTGAAAATTAATCTCAGTTAATTTCACCCCGGAAATAGTATGCAATTCGATTTTTTGAATCCCAGTTCCAGAACTCGCCAGCAAATCGACAAAATCTTTTGCCGGATTAGGGAATAATTCAACTCCCAAAATCCCTTGTTTTATCTGAAATTCATTTTGGCCTACCGCATTGGGTATCTTTTGATTTACAGTTACGTTAGTCGTTCTTAAGTGAAAATAATCAAAATAAATGTCGGCGTGATTATAGAGTTTTTTAGTCGCTGGCCAAGAGTCCTTTGGAGTCACTGCGTAAACAAGGTACCCTTTACTTTGTGATTCATTCGCAGCACTGTCACTTAAAATTAAGGTGTTAAATTCAAAAATCATTTTTCCGTTAGGATTCATAGAAAAACTAAACGAATGACTGGCATCCAATACTCTTAGGGTAGACCATTCTAGGTAAGGACTAAGGCTATCAACAATAATAACATTATGAACAGTATTGCCACTTGTGTTCTGAAAGCGGATCTTATATACCAATTCCTCATTGCCTATTATAAACTTAGGTTTATTAACATTCAAATTATTGCTTGTGGATACGCCTGAAGCTGATGCAGCGAGTTTTAAGCCTCCATAATTTAGAGAGATAAGAGAATCGATATTGTTTTGCTGATTGGTATCACCAGTCTTAGGCTCAATAATCGCTTTGAAACTTAAAGCGGCACCAAAAGTTGAAGTAGGTGTTGGATTGAGCGAAATGGAGATAAAACCACCTCCATCTGGAGCAACCGCATTTCCTAAAAAATAAGCCGTATCCCCGTTTATTTGATTAGCCTGAGGCACAGTAACTGAAAAGCTTAGAGTGGGGTCTTTGACTACTTTTATTAATGGGCTAACAGTAGTCGTTCCAACATTTTCATACAATACATTTATGTAACTGCATGAGCTAGTCCAAAACGGATCCCCGAACATGGTTACTTTTAAATCCTGCATACCAGGCGCTAGAGTATCAAAATAGTTTAGAGTCTGGATAGGATATGCATTATTGAAATTTAAACTAATTCCCGCACCAGGACAATTAATGGCTCTATAGGGTCCTGGATCGTGGCTAATGGAGTAGCTACCATTCGGCAGGGCAATACGGTAGGCGCCAGATGAATTCGAATTTCCAAAGTAGGTTTTATTCTGAGCATCAGTGCAGATTACTGTTCGCCAAAGCATAAGTTGATCCATGCCATCATAAACACAATTTTTGTTTTCGTCCTTATATATAGTTCCAAGAAGTCGGTTGGGATAGGTATAAAAACTACTATCATAATTACACATTTCGAAGTCATGGTCACCGCTGTAACCAGGGTTCTTGGTGTAGGCTCCCATGTGAAGCCCACCTATATTGTTTTTTATAAGCTTAGAATGAAATCTCTCCAATGTATTTGCAGGATGAACAGATTTTAGATTAAAATTCTTATTGAGTTTTAACAGCCCAACATTCCCAGGGCTGTATGGAGGAAGAGTAAAATAATTTAAGTAGACATCGCCATGACTGCTTTCAATTCCACCATATAATTCAAGATTCTGAGTAATGAAAGTATCTTTTAAGACAAGGTTCGCGTCAAATTTGTATAGGAAGGATTCCATAATTGTAGTGTTCGTAGGAACAGGTCGCTTACCAATAACATTATAGCAGGTATCAGAGGTCACAAATCCATCTGGCGTATAATACACCGGATTCGCTCCTGGTACCAAGCCCGGATAGGCGCTCATGAATGCTGTGGAAAGTATTGTGCCGTTTGAACTTATTCGCTCAAGTCTATTCTGGCCGATGGGCATGCTTTTATTGTGATGAACATACATTAAACTACCATCACTTAAAATACCCGGAGAAATATACCGGCTTGCATGATCGCTGTATTGAGTAAATAAAGTCGTGTCCTGAAAAAGTGAATTGATCTGCCAGATGACATTGTTCATTGAGTCCAACTTAACAATGCTTTCTTTGAGATCATGGTAATTCACACTCATAGAAAAAGAAGTAACAACGTCGGAGGTGTAAAAAATATATCTTGAGTTGTTTGACCCTATAAGAATCCGATATTCCGAAAATCCTGGCTCAGCAACACTTTGGCTATATGTTAGTGTTCCAAGACTATCGAACTGCAAGTACCTGTAAATTGTTGGAAAGCCAGTGAAATCATACCCATACACGAGACGGTTCCCTTCATTATCCACAATTATTCCTTCAGGGTGAGTAATCTGATTAATGTTTGTCGTAAATGTTACAAGACCGGAAGCATTATAGGAGCAAAGTTCGTGTATATAATTGCCACCAGGTTTTTGATGTAAGACAACACCACCAAATTGCGAATGATAGTTATAATACATATTGCAGTAAACATTTGTGTTCGGTCCATCATAAGAAAGTTGCCAAGGTTGTGCTGCGACCCTTGAAACAAATAACACCAAAAAGAGATTAATTATTGCTTTCATTATTGCGACCTTAAGTAAATATACTAAATTTTAACAAAAAAAACCCCGATTATAGAACCGGGGTTTAAATGGTTAATATGGGTCACGCTTCGACTTCGCTCAGCATGACGGTAGAGCTATTGCGCCTCCAACTGTTTGCTCATACGCTTACGGGTATTTTCATCCAAATGGATTTTGCGTAAACGGATAAATGTAGGAGTAATCTCCACGTACTCGTCGCCCTGAATGTATTCCATGGCTTCTTCCAAAGAGAATTTGATTTTAGGCACAATGCGCATTTTTTCATCGGTACCACTGATCAGGACGAATGTGTTCGCCGATGATCATGCCCGGATAAATTTCTTCACCTGCTTCGATGAAAAACTTACCGCGGTCCTGTAACTTATCGATAGAATACGCTACGGCAGTTCCTTTGTCCTTGCTGATTAACACCCCGGCAATACGGCTTGGGATGTGCCCTTTCCAGGGTTCGTAGGCTTTAAAACGGTGGGCCATGATGGCTTCACCGGCCGTGGCAGTTAATACGTTATTACGCAAACCAATAATACCACGCGAAGGAATTTCAAATTCGATATGAGTAAGGTCACCTTTTGGTTCCATAATCAAGAGGTTGCCTTTGCGTTGTGTTACCAGGTCAATCACTTTACTTGAAGATTCCTGAGGCACATCCACTGTTAACACCTCAATTGGTTCGCATTTCTGACCGTCAATTTCTTTCACGATAACCTGTGGCTGACCTAACTGCAACTCATAGCCTTCGCGGCGCATGGTTTCAATCAATACTGATAAGTGAAGAATACCACGACCAAACACCAAATACGAATCGGGTGAAGAGGTTTCTTCCACACGCATGGCCAGGTTTTTTTCCAGCTCTTTAAACAAACGGTCGCGCAAGTGGCGTGAGGTGACAAATTTTCCATCCTTACCAAAAAACGGAGAGTTGTTAATGGTAAACAACATGCTCATGGTAGGTTCGTCGATGCTCATGGTTGGCATGCCTTCCGGATTTTCGAAATCGGCAACGGTGTCGCCAATTTCAAACCCTTCGATGCCGGTAAAAGCGCAAATGTCGCCGGTTTCCACCTCAGTTACTTTCACTTTTCCTAATCCATCAAACACATACAATTCCTTAATGCGTGATTTTTGAATGCTGCCATTGCGTTTTACCACACTCACCGGCATACCTTCTTTAATAATGCCTCTGTATACACGACCCACTGCAATACGACCAATAAACGAAGAGTAATCCAGTGAAGTAATTTGAATTTGCAAGGTTCCTTCGCGTTTTGGAGCGGTAGGGATGTTCTCTAAAATGGTATCCAATAAATGGGTAATGTCTTTGGTAGGGGTTTTCCAATCCGGACCCATCCAGCCTTGTTTGCTGGAACCGTAAACGGTTGGGAAGTTCAATTGCTCCTCAGTTGCATCGAGGTTAAAAAACAAATCGAATACATTATCGTGTACTTCTTCAGGACGACAGTTGGGTTTGTCAACCTTATTAATTACCAAAATGGCTTTTTTACCGGCCGAAATGGCTTTTTGCAACACAAAACGGGTTTGTGGCATAGGGCCTTCGAAAGCATCCACCAAAAGGATAACGCCATCGGCCATGTTCATCACACGCTCTACTTCACCTCCAAAATCGGCGTGACCCGGGGTGTCGATAATGTTAATTTTAGTGCCTTTGTATTTTACAGAAACGTTTTTCGCCAAAATGGTGATGCCACGTTCGCGTTCCAAATCGTTGTTATCAAGAATAAGCTCTCCGGTTTGTTGGTTGTCGCGGAACAGGTTACAGGTGTGTAATATTTTGTCAACCAAAGTGGTTTTACCGTGGTCAACGTGGGCAATGATGGCGATGTTTCTAATTTCAGACATGAACTTTTTTTAAGGCCGTAAAGATAGTCAATTTTTCGGCATTTCAGGCCAAGTCGTTCACTATGAAGTAAAAAGAAAGTGATATTCCTGTTAAATATCCTGAAAGCAGCAGTAAAAAAGCAGGAATTGTGTATTTAATTGATGTTGTCGGACTCAATAATCTGCAGTCCTTTTGATCCGGAATTGGCGGAGGCGATCATTTTTGCAGCCACTTTTGCAGCCTGAACCCCTCTGTATTTTTTAAAACTTCCCAGCATTAAAGGCGAAAGCAATTGCATCAAAACGATGGCAATTTTTTCACCCAAACGAAATTCTTTTCGTTTTCCAAGGAGAATGGAGGGTCTGACAATGATGGTAGATTCAAAACCGAGTCCCTGAATGTTTTTTTCCAATTCTCCTTTAGTTCTCAGATAAAAATTGGATGCATTTTCATCGGCGCCAATTGAAGACACCAATAACAACTGTTTCGCACCCTGAGGTTTTAAAAGCGCAGCGAGCGTACTTGGGTACTCGCAATCAATTTTGTGTTGTGCTGCCTTTGAGCCTGCCTTGCGAATGGTGGTGCCAATGGCGCAGAACAGATCTTCCCCGCTAACACCATTTAGGTCCGGAGCATCAAAATTGATGATACGTTCTTCAACTTTTGCCTGTTTGATTCCGCTTGGTTTGCGGTTGAGCAAAATAATCTTTTCGTAATGAGGGTTGCTTTCGAGTTGTTTTACCAACTCTGTCCCAATCAAACCTGTTGAACCGATAACAATTGCTGTTTTCATGATTAGCCTTTAAAGTTTTTTACAGTGCTCACAAAAAGTTTCACTTTCTCTTTTTCTAAATCAGGATAAAGCCCATGGCCGAGATTGCAGATGTAGCGCAGTTTTCCGAAGGCCCTCAACATGGCTTCTGTTTCGAGTACAATTTTTTTATCGGAAGCGTATAACAAACAAGGATCGGCATTGCCCTGCAAGGTTTTGCCTTTTGTTTGCATTCTGGCTGTTTTTGGATCAATCGTCCAATCCAAACC
>JALOMJ010000152.1 GCA_025455485.1 Bacteroidia bacterium
CAAACCTCTAACTTTAAGTTTACGCATTTTAATTACCAGTTTACCGCCGGCTTTAACACCTTCGGCACTACCAGTAGTTTTTACCGGTAAAAACACGGCCACCGGCTTATCTTCAGTTACCTGAAGAAAATCTGCATGAATTAACTGATCATTTAATCTGTGAAATTGTGCCTCCTGAAGAACTGTCTTGTAAGACTTTCCGGCAACTTCAACATTCACAATTTTGGTTTCCGGTGTAAAGATGATGTCTTTAAAATCACGGATGTCTGCGCTGAAGTGAATTTGTTCACCGGCTCCGTAAATTACACATGGCACCTGACCTTTGGCTCTGAGAGCCGCAGCGTCTACTTTCCCTACGTTCGCTCTTGGCGAACCGCTCAATTTTACTGTTTTCATTTTTTTTTGTACGATGAAGTGAGCTGAACTCTGCTTCTATCGGTTTTTTTAGTTTTGAAACACTCGAACCGCCCGCTTCGGCCCTCCTGCTTCTGTTATTTATTGGTTATGCGGGCTATACGATAAAATTACTGCTGATGGATTCATAGTTATGAACGCTGTTGATCACCTTGGCAAACAAATCGGACACACTCAGAACCTTTATTTTACTGCTTTCCTGTTTCAGAGGAATGGTGTCGGTCACAATGAGCTCGCTGAGTTTTGAATTCTCGATGTTTTCATAAGCCTTACCTGAAAGTACCGGATGCGTACAAACGGCTCTTACGCTCAAGGCACCTCTGTCCATCATCATTCCGGCTGCTTTACACAAAGTTCCTCCGGTGTCCACAAGGTCGTCTACCAAAACAATGTTTCTGCCCTCAATTTCGCCAATGGCCGTCATGCTTTCAATCACATTGGCTTTGGCCCTTTGTTTGTAACAGATCACCATGTCGGCATTCAAATGTTTAGCATAAGCATTGGCACGCTTACTGCCGCCCATGTCCGGCGCAGCCATAGTGAGGTTGGGCAGATTCAACTGTTTGATGTATGGTAAAAAGATGGTAGAAGCGTAAAGGTGGTCAACGGGCACGTTAAAGAACCCTTGTATCTGGTCGGCGTGCAGGTCCATAGTCATAACCCTGGTTGCACCCGCCACGGCAAGCATATCGGCTACCAATTTGGCGCCTATTGCCACGCGGGGCTGGTCTTTGCGGTCCTGACGGGCGTAGCCAAAATACGGGATGACCGCCACAATGTGTCTTGCACTGGCGCGTTTTGCCGCGTCAATCAGCAATAACAACTCCATAAGGTTATCTGCAGGCGGCATGGTGCTCTGAATAATAAATACACTGTGCCCGCGTATGCTTTCCTCGTAAGAGGCCTGTAACTCCCCGTCGCTGAAGCGGTAATGCATCAATTTACCCAAAGCAGTGCCATAAGATTTTGCAATCTTTTCGGCCAAGCCCTCGGTTGCGATACCGGAAAATAATTTAACCTGAGTTTCCATAAATGGGAGGGCAAATATAGGGTTTTTTATGGTTTTAAAGCCAAAAACCTGGTGAATTTTAAGCCAATATTTTGGAAAACAGAAAACATCAATTAGCTTTGCACCCCTGTTACAAGGACTTGTAATAGAATTAATGCCCGGGTGGCGGTCCCGATAACTATCGGGATGGTAGACGCGCCCGCCTGCAGAAGCTAAAGCCTGCGGGAGGGCGGGCAGGCTGGTCTCAAACACCAGAATACAAGTTTGAAAAATGCCTCGGTGGCGGAATTGGTAGACGCGCTGGTCTCAAACACCAGTGTCTTCACTGGCATGCCGGTTCGAGTCCGGCCCGGGGTACAAAAACCTCTCTGTCCCGATAACTATCGGGATGAGAGGTTTTTTAATTTTAAAGTAATGGCTTCCGTATACATACTTTATTCCTCAGGTCTTGATAGGTTTTATACAGGAAGTTGTAATGACCTATCATATAGAACAGATCAACATTTGAATAAAGAATACATAAAAAGCTTTACATCAAAAGCAGATGATTGGGTCTTATTCTGGCACTTTGATGACCTCAGCTATAAGCAAGCAAGAGCCATGGAAGCTCATATCAAAAGCATGAAAAGTAAAATCTATATCCAAAATCTAAAAAAATATCCTGAGATTATGTTGAAACTAATAGAAAAGTACGCTTAGTGGCGGCCCCGAAAGCTTTCGGGGTGGTAGACGCGCCCGCCTGCAGAAGCTAAAGCCTGCGGGAGGGCGGGCAGGATGGTCTCAAACACCAGTAACTTCACGGTTGTATCGGTTCGACCCCGATCCCGGGTACCATAAAGCAGAAAAGCGGTTTCTCATTAAGTTGAGTGCCGCTTTTCGCTTTGTGGTACTGAAGCGAACGAGGAACGAGTTCTGCTTTATTTTATATGCTATGTCCCATAAATCTGAGCCATGTTGTACAAAAACCTCTATGTCCCGATAACTATCGGGAGGAGAGGTTTTTTAATTTTACAGCAATTGCTTCTGTTAACATCACCAATATTTCCTTTCATGAAAGAATCATTCTATGTTTCAAATCAAATTCTTTGTGTCAATAGTTTTCAGGACCTTAGTTCTAAACCCTTTCAAGGAGAGGTAAACGCCATATGCTGGACACGTAAATTACAAGGGGATTTTGAAGAAATTGTAAATAAAATTAGTTCCAATGAAAACATGATTAACTTGGATATAAACGTGCTTTTTGAACTCGAATTGAGTGAACAAGGGCAGCTTGCTCGCAACACTCTGGTAGAAGACTATCACTTGTTAAAAGCTCATGGCGCCTCACCCAACCTCAATCTGATCAAGTGTTATGAGAGAGATCACAGCTACCCTTTTTTTTCAACCGATGTTTATTCTTTTCACGCTGATCGCTCCCCAATACCTACTGACACGTTTTTATGCACTTACCTTGGCGAATCGAGTGAACTTTTGCCAAATTCACAAGCTACACAAAAGGTGCTTATTCCTGAAATACGGCATGAACTCAAAAAAATACATCAAGGTAAAGAGGAGGAGTTTAATGCCTTCTTAACTGAACATTTCTTTGATTTGCATTATTTGCCTAAACCCAAGGCTCAACCCATCCGTTTAGGTTTGGGTCACCTTTGCCGTCTGGCGGTTGATCATCCTGAAAGTTCTACCTTGTATTCACAGGGCTCCTCAGGAAATTGACGGGCAAAAAAGACTATTGATGATTTGTTGATTTCACAACAAATATTCAAAAAATTCAAAGCAAAACAGTTGGCTATAAGGATTATGACAAAACAATGAGTCTTACCAACCGATTTGAACTTATAGAAAGAATCTTCTAGCGGATTAACCGAAGTCCAAATTCTGTCATCAAAAAGGTTTGTCCACCAATAGTGATTTTATCTCCTTGTTTAATATTCTTCAGGTCGTAGTATGTTTTTTCAATTGTTGTAAGCTTGCCGCCCGTTTGGCTTGCAATCATAATGTAATTGGCCATAACTCCACGTTGTGCACCACATAAGATAACATGTACAGGTTTGGTAACCTTGTACAGCAAAGAAATATCTTTCACCAGCGCATTATTATCAGCAATCATAACGAGGTTTTTATCCGGAAATTTTTCTTGTGCATAGATCAACGCCTCAATGTTGTTTTCAGGACTATCCCCACCATCACCTTTGGACATTGTGGCATAAACTAGCTCTTCAACTTCCAGGATGCTATCAGTGGAAATGGAATAAATACCTTTCGTATTACCAATTATTTTGGAGCGATCCGGTGTTCTATCTCCATCATTAAAAAATACAAAGTTCCTAAGATTCGCTTTACTGATATATAATCGCCGCCATAAAAACGTTTGAAGGATGTAAGGATACATACTTCCCGTCACATCTTCCACCAAAACGTTATCTGCGTGATTATCACTCATTTTTAAAGAAACTGTAACCACACTATCGGCGAACTTAAAATTTACAAATTTTTCTGGCGTAAATGTTAAGTGTCCATCGTACAAATAAACCGGATAACTGCCCCCTGTGATTCCCGTAAAAAAATCCCTTGTGCGGATAAAGAGCGTGTCTTTTGCCAATTTTCTGTTTAGAATTGTTCTCCTTGAATATAAAATACCCTTCTTTTCTTTACGTTTACTTTTAGGAACATAATACAAAGGCTTATATTTTATTTTTACCTCATTAGTATCTAATACAACTTTAGTTAAACGTTCCCTTTCTTCAGGTTCTATGTCAACCATGAATTTTGTATAACGCTTCGCTTTCCTGTAATCACTTTTTACAAGATTAATATTTATATACCGAATCTTCTTTTTCGATATGGGGTACCTAATTAGAGTGTCAATTATAGTAAACGAATCAGCTCTTATCCTTGGCTCAAAATACTTAATAAGGTCGCCCGGGAGAGTGTCAGAGGGAAGTATTCCCCGCAAGGACCGCAGGTAATCTTTAATGAACATTATTTCTTTTACCGTAGTAAGTGGGCTTACCAACCCTCCGCTTTTGAATTTAATCACAAATCCATGAAAATAAGTTTTGGCTTCCTGATCATTACGAGCGCCCGTTTGCCTAACAACCTTCCAATGTATAAGGTTGTTCTCAAAAATATAAGGCATATTTAGTTTAAGCTCATTTAATCTTAGCACATTCAGATCAGACTGGTTAAACGTTTCGGCCTGTCTGAAAGCTGTATATACTAAAATTATCGTATCTATGCCTTTATTCCGGATGCTATCTAATAACCCAACATCGAACTTGCTATTATTAAATCCGCAATCAAGAATCAGGTTGGTTTTAGATTTTGGGACAGTAAATTTTCTAACACTATCATGAATTCCACCCAAAATATAGTGAGGGGTCATGACTTAAGCCGAAACGTAAAAGTCACAAAGGCAAATTATGAAAACGATTTTTTTAATAGACATGATGGAGGCTTTATGAAAGCAACTTCAATAGGTACTCTAAAATTAAAGTTAAGACCCAAACAATTCCTCATCACTCTGCATCTTGCACTTTGGTGCAGGTTTTGGGTTGTTGATCATTTCATACTTCTTAAATCCTTTGCTATCCTTATCATATCGTATGGTAACGCCTCCTCTCACTGCTGCATTCCAATTGCCCATGCCCATAATGGTTTTTTCAAACATGGATTTGAATTCTGCATTATCACAAATCACCATCACTCTTTTAACACTGCCATCAAAATTAAGTTGGATCCTTATTTCAGCATCCACCTTTTTAGCCGCCCGCTTTTGCTTTTTATCCAGAACAAAGTTAGTAATAAAAAAAGCATCCAAATCTTCGTCACCACTGCCATAAAATGCAGGGCGACAAGCTTTAGGATCCTTGGCTCTGCGGGGTTTATTTGATGAAGGTTTTTTTACCGCTGTGGCAGATTTGGTTACCGGCTTTTCTACCGATTCTGATTCATCATCCATTACCGGAGATTTATTTTCAGTTGTTTTTGCCGGAGACGTTGTATTCGTCTCAGGCTCCTTATTCGCTTTTGGTTCAGACTTAGGACTATTTGCTGTTTCCGCAGCGGCGGCCACAATCACAGCAGGTGCTGCCACAGCTGGTGCATTTGATGTTTTCTCAGGTTCAGAAACTTTTTCAGGCTTTACCGACTTTTTTTCCTCCTTCACCACCGGCTTTTCTGCTGTTTTATAATAGATATAAAAACCCTGCACTTGCTTAAAATCATCTCCACCGGCAGCAGGGGAGCATTGACAAACGTTTTTGTATTTTGTCTTTTCCTGAAAAAACTCAGGGTAGGTTAAAATCAGATTATCCCAACGCTCCATGTTGTATTCCTCCCTGTTTTCCAAGTCTCCCGGACTATCTTCTGAAAAAACCAATACTATTTTTTGAATGGTGCCGTTTCGGATTGCATCCGCTTCTGATGTTTGGTTTACACCATCAACACCTCTTTTAGATCGCACAAAAACAAAATTATCCGAGGATGATTTAAAGGGTGTAACTATAGAATCATTATCAAAACTTAAATCGTAGTAAGACGGCTGACTATAAACTAATTCACATATAAATAGAAATACTGCGACGCAAAGAGTCTTTATTCTTTTCATGGTTATTGTATAATTTCAATTCACTTTTAAACAAACAAGCCTTGTAACATAGGACAACTTAAGCCCCGAAAACACAAAACATAAGGTTAAAAGTAATAAATTCTCTTGTGCAACCAATAAAATAAAATGCATCCCAATGTGATAATAATCATGCCTTAGTCAATCCGTCTTTTACTAACTTTATGCTGATGTAAAATAAGTTTATCTTCTATGAAAACTATTCTGGTACCCACTGATTTTTCTAAATTCTCAGAAAACGCCCTCAATTTAGCCATGGTTATGGCCCGTGCTTTAAATGCAAAAATAGTTGTCGCCCACGTGGTTCAGATTCCGCTGGCCATAGGAGAAATTCCTTATGCTGTTCTTGAAAAAGAAAAAACCGAACTTAAAAAAGAAGCCGAAACCAAACTTATGGCGCAAGCTCTGCGCATTGAGCACGCCGGAGGCATTCAGTTCGAAACCAAAATTCTTGATGGCGAAATACTTTCTGAACTTCTGGAATGCATACAGAGGGAAAAAATCAGCCTGGTCATTATGGGTACCAAAGGGGTAAAAAACATCCAGGATGTAATTTTAGGTAGTGTTACCGAGCAATTGATTCAAAACAGCTCCTGCCCTGTAATGGCTGTGCCGGAAGACATACATTTTAATAAACACATTAAACACATTACGTTTGCCACAGATTATGCTAAAAGTGATGTTTCGGACATTCTTCAGGTAATTACCATTGCTGCTGCGCTTAACGCGCAGGTAAATGTATTGCACGTTTCAGGAGATGAAATAAATGCTGAGGAGGAAGTGAACATGATGTCGGATTTTATGAAAAATGTGAGTGAAAAAAGCACTTACAACAACCTCTCATTTCAAATACTTCAGGGCAAGAGTGTAAAAGAAAAACTAGAAGACTACCTTAAAAAAGCATCTACTGATGTTTTGGTAACTTCAACACACCATCATAACATTACAGACCGTTTGTTTGGCAAAAGCCATACTTTGCACTTACTAAAAAACTCGAAAATACCGGTTATAGCTTTTCATACTAATGAAAAAGCCTGATTTGCCGTTACAGGTGAAATGACATAATCTATTAAAATACTGGGGATTCAATTCTGAGCACTATAATTACCCGTGAATTGATATATTTGCCCAAGCACAGCTTTGGCCCTTTGCATGAAATACATCCATCTTCTTTTTTTCTTTGTTTTATCTCTGTCAGGATTTTCCCAAGATGTTATCACTACAAAGCTTGGGGAACAAATCCAGTGCCATATTTTAAGTATCGACAGCATTAAAATTATCTACCGCCTTAAGTACGAAAGTCCACGGCACGAAATAAAGATGGTAGACGTGGAGAATTACTATTTAAGTAAAGTAACAGCCGCCGAATTGGAATGGATTAACCGCCCCTTAAAAGAATTTTTCTCTTTGGGCTTTTCAGGCGGCATTGCCTACCCTGTTGGTGATTTTGCCAGCATGGATGCCAACTCGGAATTATCGGGATTGGCTTTCAGAGGGTATTTTTTTAATGCCGAACTTATTTTTAAACTATCCAAGTACATCGGTTTAAATGCCACGTACATGAACCAAAAACACGCCCTAAATTATCAGACGGTAAGTAATTCTTATAACACATTTTACAACACAACAAACTTTGCAGCAGGCGGAGGCGATTGGTTAATTAGCGGTATTCTCTTAGGTTTAAATTTTGACCTCCCATTAAAAGACACCAAAGGTCTGAGTTTAACAGGCAGTATTAACCTTGGGGTACCCAAATTTACATTTCCTGAACAGTTTCTTGAAGGCTCACCTAATCCTCAATTATTTAACACAACCAGAATAACCTTGAACGAAACCTCTACCAATTCAGGTGCCTTTAAAGCCGGTTTAGGCTTAAGGTATAAATTGAATCAATACATTGCATTAACATTTTCCGGTAGTTACTTTTCAGCCCGCCCGGCGTTTTTTGATATTACCCTCAGCGCAAGCAACGGTTACAGTGAAATCCTCAGTTACGAGCAGCAAATGCGCACCTTAAATTTGCAAGGAGGGATAAGTTTTCTTTTCTATAAAAAATAATACTCTTACCTCAGACTTTTTTGAATTTTAAATTTCTATATTTGAAGTGATACATACTTAATCAACCCATTATGAGAAAAATAATTCTTTTGCTCTTTATTGGTACTACTGTTTTTTTTCAAGCCCAAACCAAAGGCAGTTGTTTCATTGAATATTACGAACTCTTTATAAGCCGGGGTGTAAAAGCTATTCCCGACGGCGTTCAAAACGTAATTGTGACCGTGAGAGATACCAAAGAAAACACCTGCTTTGCCACCATGGGTCACATTGAAGTAAAAAACGGAAAAATTGCCGGCAAACTGACTTTAAAAAACAGAGCAGGAGAATACGTTAAACCAAAAACCACCCTGCACCCAAAATACGAGGCGTCCATAAATGCGCTAAAAGCAGATTACTCCATTACCAATGGGATGTCGCACAACTTTTTAACCAAAGACATGAAGGTGGTGAATGTGTTTTTTATTGATTATTTAAAGCCGGCGCCGCCTTCATTAACGGAAGCACCTGATGCCAAAAAACTTTAACGAATGCCTAAAAAAGGCAGAAATATCTGCCTTTTTTGCTTTTGGTTATTCTTTAATAAACTTCCAAAACTGCTCTTTTTCTCCTTTCAAAGCAAGAAAATAGACGCCCTTTGCAAGCTCTGCAATAGAAATTTGGTTTGTGGTTTCATCAATAATTCCCTTTGCAACTTCAGTTCCAAGGGCATTATAAATACAGAATTGCGCATTCAGTCCTTTCACATCATGATTTAATACTAATACATCCTTAGCAGGATTTGGAAACACAGAAAAGGTCTTGAATACGTTTTCCTCAATGTTCGTTCCTATTCCAACGTATTTCATGATTCTTCCACTATATCCAACTACCCAACCCGTATTTTGATCTAAAAAGAAAATATCTCTCATGGATGTTGAATTACCTGTTGCAGCTTGTGTCCAGGTGCTTCCCCCGTTGTTTGTAAAGTAGGTTTTTCCGCTGCTGCCGCAAAACCATCCATTGTTGCTATCAATAAAATAAATGGCGTAAAGAGATGATGGCACTGCCACAGAATTCCAGGTACTGCCATTATCTGAACTACTCAACACTTCGCCTTCAAAACCTACCACAAAAGTTTTATTTGCACCAACAAACACATCGTAATAATCATCTCCTGAAGTGGCATTCACCTGCGTCCAGGTAGCCCCTCCATCGCTGGTTTTTCTGATTTTTCCGTTCAAACCACAGGAGTATCCATTCATGGCATCTTTAAAATAAACCGAATTAATTGCCGAAGAATTGGAAGTATGTGAAAGACTCCAGGTGCTTCCCCCATCAGTTGTTTTGTAGAGTCCAAAAGTACCGGCGATGTAACCTACACTTGAACTTACAAAATAAACATCATGCAATACGCCTGATGTAGTTATTCCCAAAGATTGAGGTGTCCAGCTGCTTCCTCCATCCATGGTTTTTAAAATCTTACCGGCATCTCCACAACACCAGCCTGTAAAAGAGTTAATAAAAAACACCGCATATAAGTCCTGAGCTATTCCTGATGTTTGTGGCGACCAGGTAACACCACCATTGGTAGTTTTAAGAATAGTGCCATTCTCACCAACCACCCAACCGGTTTGGTTGTCGATAAACTGCACATCGTGCAAATCATTGGTAGTGCCTGATGTTTGATTTTGCCAAGCTGTTTGGGCATGCAACAGACTTCCAAAAAAGAAGAGGAGACCAAAAAGCAAATTTTGAGTTTTGTAATTTCTATTCATAGTCGTTTTTTAGAATGCAACTAAAATAGAACTTTTGAAGTTTATTTACAAAATCACATCTCCTTAAAGACTGCAGAAAATATTACAAAGATTAAAAATTCGAAAGGAAGTGTGGGATGAGACATTAATCCGATTAAATTTTCCCATCCTTAATCACATCCACCAAAGAAGGATCCAACAAGGTGCTGGTGTCGCCCAAATTGCCGGTATCGCCTTCTGCTATTTTGCGTAAAATCCTTCGCATGATTTTTCCACTTCGGGTTTTAGGCAATCCGGGAACAAACTGAATCTTGTCCGGTTTAGCAATTGGGCCAATGATACGAGACACGGTTTGAAGTATGTCTTGTTTCGTAAGATT
>JALOMJ010000153.1 GCA_025455485.1 Bacteroidia bacterium
GCATAAGGATTTTTTGAATTCGGGTTTAGGTTTGTCGGACATTAAAACCCAAACACCATGACAAAAGTAGTTCAATCAATCCTGTATGCATCAATTACAATACTCGTTTTTACAAAAGGACTTTTAGCACAATCACCAATATGCTATGGAATTATACCAGACACGATTACTACAAGCAACCAAATGGTAGCTGGTTGTTCCAACGACTCAGCAGCATATTTGAATAAATACAGACTGCAATCGCATTATGTTCCAACAAATACAGATCCTTTAATAACCCTAAAGGTAACACTGCATGTTTTTTGTGACGATCAGGGGAATGGTCGATTTGTAAATGATCCGAGTTTACCCTGGGATAGCGCCAATGCGCTTGGTGGTGTTGGTCAGGCAAGAATTCAATTCATTCTGAGACGTATTCTTCGTTTTCCAAATTTAAATCCATCCGCATACCCTTCTGGAACATATTTTTCCATTCCGGCAAATACAGATTACTACGATAGATGGTCTGCTCCTCGTCAGGCGAATTATTATGTGCCTGGCCTTGACACCGGACACACAGTAGATTATGACTCTAGAATAAGGTATGAAGTTACTAATATATACTTCTACAATGATTCTGTCTTGCAAAACACAAATGCATACTATAATAACAAAACTCCTTTTTACACTGCTATAGGTTTGCAAAGGCTTGAGGAAGGTCTGCCTATCATATATAACAATGAAAACTTCACTTCTCAAACTAGTTGGTACCTGTCACAGAAAAGTGGCCCTTGTATTTTCACTCCGATCAACCTTTATGACAATAATTTTATGGAAGGGACCTTATCACATGAAATCGGACATTGTTTTGGTTTGTATCACTCGTATTATGGAGGTAAATGCAATCTTGGCAATCCTCCTGTAGTACATTATGGTTATCCTTGCTTATATGCCTTTTCTCCAGAGACACACATCAATGGTGTTCTAAACTGTACTAATCTCGATTATTTATATGACGTTTTCCCAACAAATAACCCAAATGCTAGTGCAAATTCCAACCCTTTTCCTCTGGTTGGAACCAATCCGCCATTAAGTTCATGCACGAGTAATTATGAGGTGGCTCCAATGTGTACAAATAATGTTATGTCAGATAACGCTGCTTTTCCTTTCAGGTTTTGGATGTCTCCGTTACAAATGGGCAGACGAGTACGAAATTTGCACCTACTAAGCGGAATCAGGCAGTACGCTAAGGATTTTGTTAGCGATCATACCAATCCCTGGGAGGTTGATACCGCAGAAGTTTGGGATTTTGATATTCAAATGTATCGGGACATTGTTGTAAAAAGTGGTAAGAAACTCACAATTCAGTGTAAAGTAGCAATGCCCATCAACGGAAAAATTCTTGTTGAGAATGGCGCACAGTTGGTAATTGACGGAGGGGAAGTAACAGGCTGGTGTAAAAATGGTTTGTGGGGAGGAATAGAAGTGAGTGGAACTTCTTCCCAAGGTCAAGTAGTCAATAATACAAACGGATTTGCGCAAAACCACGGAGTTGTTAGGGTGATAAATGGGGGAAAAATTACAAAGGCACAAAATGGTATTAAGAATTTTATCACAGATGCTTATGGCAATATACAATGGAATAAAACCGGTGGAGTAATCATCGGCAACGGCGGAGTTTTTGAAAATAATGTGCGAGACGTGGAGTTTATTAGTTACCAAAGCACTTTTGGTAATGATGCAAGTTATTTTATTAATTGTGATTTTAAAACTACTGTTTCTGCACAACCATTTCCATACGCTCATGTTACCATGTGGGCGGTTCGAGGCATTCAGTTCCGGGGTTGTAATTTCGAATATACCCCTACTGGCCAGCCTCATCGGGGCATAGGAATACATAGTATGGATGCAATTTATTCGATTGATAAGTACATTTCAACTCCTACAACATTTGTAAGGCTGAAGCAAGGTGTGCGCGTAAACAACACCAACCCCTTGAAAATCGTAAACATAAAAAATACCACCTTTATTAAGAACGAACTCGATGGTGCGTATTTTCAAATGATGAATAATTTTTTGTTTGAAAAGAATGATTTACAATCTTTCCAAAATCCTCTGTCAAACGGCCTTTACCTTAATAACTGTAAGGGGTACAAAGTGATGCTGAATAGTTTCCATGAGCCTTCCGGTCAGGTAAACAAAACCAGCAGTGGTATCAGGGTTTTTAAAAGTGAAGGGGGCTCGCACGGAGTTTATAAAAACAGGTTTTATGACCTAGGTGTTGGTGCAAATATAATGGATAATAATAGTAGCAATATTTCAACTGACGATGGCCTGAAGCTAAATTGCAACGACTTTACAATTTCCTCTAATATATATGACATTGCTTTAACCAAAACCACAGGGCTTAACCCCCCTACTGTAATGCGTCAGCAAGGTGAAGTGCAACCGTTTCTGCAAAATGCAAACAATCTGGTTCGGAATATGTATGGAGCAAGTTGTGGCAACCAGAACAAATGGTTTATTGATTCTAGCAGCTCAAAAGTAGTCGATCATGGCTCAAACACTCAAAACTTTACGCAGATGGTCACCCAACCTTCCTGTGGCTCCAATTTGGTATATGATGTACCTTCAAATATTTCGCTAATTTATTCTACGCATTGCCTTGATTACCCATCATCTAGTGGCGGTGGAGGTACAACAACATCTCAGAAACTGGCAGTGCTAAATTCACACCTCACTGAATTGATGGAAATCAATGTTGACAATGACCATTATTTTGAAATTCAGTCTACGCTAAGCTCAAAGCTGGAAGTCTTTTTAACAGACACTTTAATTAGTAGCATTGACAGCGTTATCAGCGTTTTGGAGAGCTACCCGGATTACATACAGGATGCCGACATTCAAATTGTTTTCGCTTATTTAAATAAGGGTGATCTTACAAAGGCTCAGGCAAAAGTGAATGCGCTGAATTCAATCCGGGCCGATTGGGCTGATCTTTTAAATGTTTTGATAGATATTGAAGAGGATGAAAATAAGATATTCAGCCTGCGCACAAATACAGCTACTGTAAATTTTCTAGAGGCGCACATCACAGATGGCAAGGATGGTCAATCTGTGGCCAAGTCATTGTTATCATTTGTTCTAGGCGAAGAATTCGAAGACCCGCGTCTGTTTCCAATCGAAGGTGGGGGAGAAAGAAGGTTTCTGTCATATGAGGCAACCACTAACAGTCTAACTTCCACAGGAGATTTTATTGAAGTTTATCCTAATCCGAGCCAATCGACCTTTGTTGTAAAAAGCGATGAAATATTGCCAGGAGAAAGCCGAATTGAAGTGAAAGATTTGCTTGGCAGGGCGGTTTACACAGAAAGATTCACTAACTTCACTTCATGCAAGATTTCGTTAAATGGCCTGAGTAATGGAATTTATATGCTGAGGATTACTAATTTAAATGGTTTGCTGTATCAAACCAAATTGATAAAACAGCACTAATATGTGATTTAGTTTACATTACATAATTGAATCAACTGCTTGAGGGTTTTGTGGCTTTGGTCACAAGCCCTCCAGTGGTTTAGAAAAATAGAGCAGTAAGCATTATAAAACCACAGTTTGATTAAGAGCAAAACCATATTCTTTCCCATTATTTATCTTTTAAGCTATTCTTTGTTTTCTCAGGGCGGCTTTAGGTCAAGGCAGTATTTGCCTCCTGCTAAGAACAATGTTACCAAGGATATTTTTGAGATTAGCCCGGGAAATTACCTCGCATGCGGAATTAGTGTTGACACCCTTAACGGGGTGAGTACAAACAAGCTGACCATGATGCAATTAGGGAGCCAGGGAGAGGTATTGGGGGTTAAAAAATACGGTAATAAACAGTTGGAGTACCTGAACAATAGTTTTACTGCCCGCGCGTTTTATAAAGCCGGCAATTTTGTTTATACAGCCTGCTGTATGAGGGATAGCAACAATAAGCAATTAGGTGCCTTAATAAAATTCGATTTTAATGGAGATACCATTTGGCAGAAGATTTACCGAGATTCTGTAGAAGACATAATTCCTCAAATGGTTGCCTCAAGTTTTGATGGTGGTTTTCTTATTACCGGCTTTTTTCAGAATTGGATAACAAACGAAAGTCCTTGTTTATTGATTAAGACGGATGCACTAGGCAATGAAATTTGGAGGAAAAGAATAAATAAAACAGGGCACAATGTAAGTGATGGCAAGGCCATTGTTCAGGATAGCGCCAGTGGAAAAATAGTAATTGTAGGGTATCAGTATGTAGGCTCACCTTCTTCCTTTAGTATGAAGGATAATGTGCTGATACTTGACAGTACTGGCAATACCATTGTAAGAAGAACTTTTTCAGGTTTTGGCGGAAATCTTTTTGACGTTATACAAACCAAAGATAAAAATTTTGTGGCAGTTGGTCAGGCATTTAAATCACAGATGATAGGCTCTTCAGAGACTCAAAAATCATTCATAGTTAAAATTGATATAAATTCTACCACAACAACGCCGCCTATATGGGGAAATATTAATTTTGATGCATTAGCCATAAACAATGCGTTTTCATGTTTGAGAGAATTGCCAAATGGCGATTTAATTGTCGGTGGTGTCATAGATTCACTTTCCCAATTGCCAAGAAATATGGATATGAGAGTGGTAAGGTTCTCGCCAAGTGGTTCTGTTAAATCCAAAACATATTATAATTATAAAATTAATTCTGAGAATTCGGACAACAATCAAGTGCTTACTAGTTTAAATTTAACCAGCAACGGCGGTTGGGTGGCCAGTATAGTTCAAACATACTTTCCTTCACCAAACCCGCTTTTTTATGTTAAATACGATAGCACGGGCTGTGATAGCAGCTTGTACTATTGCCAAACGGTGGGTCTTAATGAAAATCTTAACGGCTCGCAAAATCTGGGCATTTATCCCAATCCAGCCAATGAAGAGTTTTTTATTCCTGGGATGAGCAATTATTCTGGTAGCTACAGCATTCACATTTTTAACTCTCTTGGAAACTTGATTTTGAACGAAAAGAACTTAAAATTAGAAGAGGGGCAATTGAAACTTAACATTAGTAAAGTGCCCAAAGGGATTTATTTTCTTCGATTGTTTTATGAAAACCATTTGGTGGGAAGCAGTAGGGTGATTAAGAATTGATGTCTGGTGTTGCAGAAAACTGTTCCTTTACTTAGGCCTAAGCAAGTACATTCGGCAAAGCCAACACCGCCTGTACCAAACCCAGGTCATCAAAACTCTGGGGTTTTACGTAGTTTTTAATTTTTAGTTTTTCCAAAGCCTTGCCTTGCTGGTCGCATCGCCCATGGCCACCGACTGCTGAGTAGCTTTCCATTTGTTTTTTTCGAAATAAGCCTCTACATTACTCGGACTGGTGAACACTACTACTTCCGTATCTTCTGAAATTTCAGTACTGTGTTTTAAAGTGGCGTACACTTCAAAAGTGCAAAAAGTGAAAATAAACACTTAGTATTCAAGCAATTACTAAAACATGATCGAAAAGAGGCTGCATAAAACTAAAAATGAGGAGTGGTAATACTTTTCTGACTGATTTGGTTTAATTTTGGAGAATTATGGCAGGGAGTATTAAAATTGAATCTCTAAAAACTAAGGGTAAACCTATTCGCGATGAAATGCATGTTCGACGCGGTAAAGGGAATAGTATTGAGGAAGTTAAGATAAGCGTAAATGCCTTAAAATATCAGGATAAGAATACCGGACATTTTGTGGTATACATTCCAGCTTTGGAACTTTCAGGATATGGAGAAACAAAAGCCAAAGCAGAGATGATGATTCAACATTCATTGAAAGATATCATTGACTATTTAATCTCGCTTAGTAAAGATAAGTTTAGTGCCTATTTAAGAGAATTAGGATGGAATCACCATAAGGCTTTAAATAAAGAATATTCTCGGACCTTTGTGGATATGCGCGGTGAATTGATGGGCTTTGCAGTTGATGAAAAGGTTGAATGTGATACCGTAACTGCGTGAAAGGTATTTATGGGAAACAACAGACCTTTGGATACCAAATGCTGGATTTCCCTGCTTAAGCATCTGGGATTCGTACATTCTCGTACCAGCGGAAGTCATTACAGTTATACCAGGCCAGGTTATAGAACAATTCCAGTTTGGGGAAATGAAAAACAAATACCAGCTATGCACCTACGAACTGGAGCGCGAACACTGGGCTGGGATTTAGCTGATGTTTATAAATGGGCAGAAGCAAACTGCTAGCCTTCATTTTTATCAAAACTATGTGTAGTTTGTAACTCAGAATTGTTTTTAGCTAAGCTGAGATCTACTCGGCTTTAATAACATTCGGCAAAGCCAACACCGCTTGCACCAAACCCAGGTCATCAAAACTCTGGGGTTTTACGTAGTTTTTAATTTTTAGTTTTTCCAAAGCCTTGCCGGTGGCATCGCCCATGGCCACCGCCTGCTGAGTAGCTTTCCATTTGTTTTTTTCGAAATAGGCCTCCACATTGCTCGGACTGGTGAACACCACTACTTCCGTATCTTCTGAAATTTCAGTACTGTGTTTTAAAGTGGCGTACACTTCCAGGTTAAACACATTATCGCGTTTTACCATCTGCCATTGTATGCTCTGCATGCTGCCTCTGGCAATGGGAAACAACACTTTTGCATTTCCGATTTTGCTGCTGAATTGTTTGCCCACTAGTTTTATGTCGGTGCTTTGCCCGATAAAATCAGCTCTAAAGCCATGTTTACGCAATTCTGCGCTGGTGCTGGTGCCTATACAAGCAAATTTTACATTCTCCAGTTTTGGTTTTTGATCTAAAAAATATTTTACCGCATGTTTGCTGCTGAAAAACACCCAATCGGTTTTGGGCAATTCTTTGATGCGGATTTGTTTAAACTCAATTAAACTTTTTCCTTCCACTGCAAAACCCAAACGGCTCAAGGCATTGGAAAAATAATCCTCCTTGCGAATATCTCTGCTGATGAATACTTTTTTTGCTTGTAAACCTTTGAGGTGATCCACCACCTGATCCACAAACCCATCGGTATCGAGGGTTTCAAAATACACTTGTTTGGGTTGTTGGTTCCAGGCATCGGCTACGCTGATCCACAACCTGAATTTAAAACGGTCGTCATCGTCCTGCTCCGAAATACAATACGCGCCCAAAGGCAAGTGACAGCCTCCTTCAAACAAACTCAACACCTCGCGTTCAATTCCGGTTTTAATTCTTACATCCAGATCACTGATTTGATCAATCACTTCCATCAGCTCCTCGTCTTCTTCTCGGCATTGCCAGGCCAAAACACCCTGAGCCGGAGCGGGTACAAATTCTTCCGGAGATAAATATTCTGCATGAAATTCGCTCAGGTCGAGTTCCAGTCGTTCCACCCCGGCCGCCGCCAGCATAATGGCCTCGTACTGCCCATCCCTTAATTTTTGAATACGGGTGGGTACGTTTCCGCGCAGGTCTTTAATGTCAAGGTCTGGACGAAAGGCCAGCAATTGTGATTTTCTGCGGGCCGAAGAGGTTCCGGTGAGAGCGCCTTTTTTGAGATTGAATTTTTCTTTGTCATCAAACGCTTCTTTTCTGATCAGCAGAAGTTCTGAAGGGTCTTCTCGTTTGGAAACGCCGGCAACAATTAAACCATATGGGTTTTCAGTGGGCAGGTCCTTGTGCGAGTGCACGGCTAGATCAATACTTTTGTTTAATAAAGCATCTTCCAGCTCTTTGGTGAAAAATCCCTTGCCTTCG
>JALOMJ010000045.1 GCA_025455485.1 Bacteroidia bacterium
GCTTGCCAGCCTTCGAAACCTAAGTTGGCAATAGCACAGGAAAATTTGGGTTTGAGAGAAGAATAAAATTTCACATTGTGAAGTTTTTCTACTTTATCGGTCCAGTATTCTTTGAGGTAACGCAAACGGGCCTCTTTGCGTTTGATGCCAATCACCTGATGAAAATCAACTGCAGCGCCTATGGCCATTTCAGCGGCGAAAGATCGGGTACCAAGGTTTTCAAATTTTCGGATATCGCTGCTGTTTGGATCAGGAGCCGAAAGCAATGGCCAAATTTTACGGATTTTTTCCTTTTTGATATACATCAATCCGCTGCCAAATGGAGCGCACAACCATTTGTGCAGGGAGGTGGCCAGATAGTCGGCGCCGGTGTCAGGAATTTTAAAGTCGATATGAGCAAAGGTGTGCGCAGCGTCTACTATTACTTCGCAGCCTTTGCTGTGGGCATATTCTGCAATGGGCTTACAGGGAACCAGATTGCCGGTCCAGTTAATCATGTGTGTTATGTGCACCACTTTGGTTTTCGGCGTCATGGCATCCTGATACAGTTTTAGCAAGGCTTTTTCATCTTCCAATGGCTGAGGAATGTTTATCCAAACCAGTTTAACACCATCCCTTTTTTCGCGCTGTTTCCAGGCATTCATCATGTTGGGGTAGTCAAAAGTGCTCAGCACTATCTCATCTCCCTCCTTCAGCGGTAAACCAAAAATGATGCTGTTCAGGCCTTCTGTGGAGTTGCGGTTAATGGCAATTTCTTCGGCCGATACGCCGCAAAGTTCAGCAAGTTTTGTTCTTAATCCTTCACGTCCCTGATCAAGGATACGCCACATGTAATAAGAAGGTGCTTCGTTGCAATACTGATAGTACCGGATGTGCGCATCCTGAACTACTTTGGGTTGTGGGCTGACACCACCGTTGTTTAGGTTGATAACGTTGGGAGAAACGGTGTAAGATTCTTTTACCCAACCCCAGAAATCTTCATTTTCTGCGCTTTTCCCAGACGTATCATTTTCAAGTAGGCTTATTTTATGCTCAAGTTCTTTAGCAAACGGAGCATTTATCCCTGCCAAAAAATCCATGGCCGAAAGTGTACCTGCTGTTGCCAGTAAAAAATGTCGCCTGTCCATACACGATAAATTTTAATAAAGTTAAAAAAGGCTTTTTAAAAAGCAATTCATTTCGCACGAACTTAAAACCTTATGCCCAATTGAATGATGAGGTGCGTGCTATTGATGTAGAGCGAACTTGCCGCATACGATTTTTCGAAATAATAAGGCGAAAAATTGTATCTCAAATTGGCTTCAACATAAAAACTACCTTTGGAACTGGCCAAACTGTTTTTTTGCCAACCCAAACTTAAGCTCACGGCAGCGTTTAGTTGTTCATCAAACAAAGGGGTTTTGAACTTCAGCTCAGCCGCTTCTTCTTCCTGAATATTACCAAAATAACTCACTTTGAGCTGAGAAGGCAGTAAATAACGCAAGTGATAAGCAACGCAAACATATGGACTAAACAGACTGTTGTGCTCAGGTTTAAACAAGTATTTAAACTGAAGCGGCAATTGCAACTCATGAATCTGTAAACTGTAATCGTATTGAAAGTCTTTGTTATAGAGCTGCAGCGTGTCGGGTGGAAAATAGTAGGATTTGAATCCAAGGCCATGGTAAAAATAATCTACACCCACTAAAAAAAACGTTTTGTAATCTCGCCCTAAACTGAATTCTTTATTTACACCCAATAAAAAATTAAATTTTTGTTTTGGATCGGCAGCATGGTTCGGATTTATGGTATAAAATCCAAAACCGGGACCAAGATGAAAGCGAATGCGGCTGCCAAAATGTGAGTTTGGAACTCCGGCTGCCCTGCTGTATAGCGTAAAAAAAACAGTGACACCAAAAACTACACTATGAAGGGCCTTTAACATGGATTAGTGGCGTATAACCTGCGTTGCCGTTGCCTGAACACTGGGCATGATGGTTAACTCGTTGATGTTAACATGAGCGGGCCGGGTAGCCGCCCAATAAATGGTTTCTGCAACATCTTCAGGGTTTAAAGGCTGCATGCCTTGATATACTTTTTTTGCACGAGCTTCATCACCATCAAAACGCACAATACTGAATTCAGTTTCTACCATACCGGGGTGAATGGCGGTAACTTTAATCTGATGCTGCAGCAAATCGATGCGCATTGCTTTATTCAGGGCGTCTACAGCGTGCTTGGTTGCGCAATACACATTACCGTTAGCGTACACTTCTTTTCCGGCAATTGAACCAAGGTTGATGATGTGGCCTTTTTTGTTTGGAATCATTAAGTTGGCCACCATTTTACTGATGTATAACAAACCTTTGATATTGGTATCAATCATTTGTTCCCAATGCTCTAATTTGCCTTCTTGAATACTGCTTAGCCCGGCAGCCAATCCTGCATTGTTAATCAGCACATCAATGTGTTTTAATTCTGCCGGAAGCGAACGAATGGCAGTTTCCACTTCACTGTGTTTTTGTATGTCAAAACACAGAACATGAACTTCAACCTTGTGATTGTTTTCAAGTTCGAGTTTAAGGGCATCAAGTCGTTCTTTTCTTCTTCCGCACAAAATAAGGCTGTGGCCGTTACTTGCAAAAATTTCCGCACAGCTTTTTCCAATGCCGGCTGTGGCTCCTGTAATCAATACTAACATGTTTATTGCTTTATAGCTGCTAATTTACTGTGCTTTCGGCCGTAAACAAAATAAATCAGCAATCCCAGCAGCAACCAGGCAGTGAAATACAACCAGTTTTTATATCCCAGCTGAGAGAGCATATAAAAGCAGCTGAGCAAACCAAGCACCGGAATAAGCGAAAAATTATAACGAAAGGAAAAAACCGACAGCAAGGCAAAACCAATAAAAAACACATACATGGGGGTGTTGTGCAAAAGCGAAGAAAAGCCGGATGGCATAAGTAAGGTGTTCATGTACTCAGGCTCGTAGATCAATAATAAAATCAGGCTAAGTACAAATAATCCTCCAGTAATGTATTTAGCGTTTAGATAAGGTGTTTTAAATTTGGAGGGCGGGGCATTTGGGTCCATTCTGAGTTTAAGCACTCCGCCGCACACCATACAAAACGCAAACAAGGTGCCTGCCGAACAAATGTCGGTAACAATGTTGATGTCCAGAAAAAAGATGGGCACTGCCACCATTAATCCGGTAAACAAAGTAGAGAAGGAAGGGGTTTTGTATTTTTTGTGGATGCGGGCAAAGGCCGGAGGTAATAAACCATCGCGACTCATACTCATCCAAATACGGGGTTGACCAAGTTGAAATACCAGCATCACACTGGCCATGGCCACAACGGCACTCACTGCAACTATTCCGGCCAGCCATTGTAAATCATTTATTTTTGAAAATACATAAGCCAAAGGGTCGCCAACCGCCAGTTCGCTGTGGTGAACCATGCCTGTAATCACAAGGGCGATGGCCACATACAATACGGTGCAAATGATAATGGAATACAAAATGCCCCGCGGCAAATCGCGCTGAGGATTTTTACATTCTTCGGCCGTAGTGGAGATGGCATCAAAACCGATGTAAGCAAAAAACACGGCGCTTATGCCCGATAATAAACCGCCAATGCCGTTCGGTAAAAAGGGATTCCAGTTGCTGACATCCACGTAGAAGGCACCTACAAAAATCACCAGCAATACAATTACAATTTTGATTAACACCATGATGTTGCTGGCATTTCGGCTTTCTTTGATGCCGCGATACACCAGCCAGGTGATGAGCAGATTAATGAGCAAGGCCGGTACATCCAAAACCACATTCATTCCTAAAAACATTGGCGCCTGCTGAATGGCATGGTGTCCATCCAGCAACATGGCGTTTCCACCTTGCGCTGCCAGCTCATCCAAGCTCAGCCCTGAACGCATTTTTTCGAGAACGGCAAAATAACTTTCTTTTGCGCTGAAATAATCCATGCCCATCCATTCGGGTAATCGGTAAGGACTCACATGTTCTAACAGAGCCGTAAAATAGTCGCTCCAGGAAATGGCAACGGTTACATTGCCTATAGAATATTCCATAATCAGCGCCCAACCGATGATCCAGGCAAACACTTCACCAAACACAACATAACTGTATGTATAGGCGCTACCACTTACCGGAATAAGGGAAGAAAATTCTGCGTAGGCAAAGGCGGCAAAACTGCAGGCCAATGCGGTGAAAATAAAAAGCAAAATCACACCCGGGCCACCGTCTGCACTGGCTTTACCAATCGTAGAAAAAATGCCTGCGCCAATAATTGCGGCGATACCAAACGCAGTGAGGTCTTTTACACCCAAATGTTTTATTAAGCTATCCTGCTGCCGGCTGTCGTGTTCTTTTTGAATGGATGCAATGGATTTTTTTCTGACCAAACTCATGATGGACGAAACTAAACAAATATTACGAATTTACTTTGTTGTTGTTTTTGAAAAGAGAAATTTCATGTCAGGGAGATAATACAACGCGCACAATAAAATATACACTACCGCAGGACTCCTATACCTTACAATGGCACCCGTGTTTGGAGAAGTAAAGGCTATTAACAAACATTCGCCCAAAGCAAAACATAAAAATGCAATGGATGGTAAAGAGGCTCTTCTAGAAAATAGAAGGCCATAGAAAGAAATTACCAGTGCAAACACAAGCAACAGGTTTTCAAAAGAAGCAAGTTGCTGAGGTATGGACCGGGCATTAAAAAACAAAGGATGAAGCAAAGTATAGTAAAACCCATCCAGCACAGTAAAAAAAAGAGGTTTGCGTTCTTTCGGATAAGATAAATTACTTGAACTTTCCGGCATGGTGTATGCCAATTGATAAATACTGCTCGTGTCGATGTTTTTTGCACACACAAACGTGTCCTGCTGATGCGTGTGTTCCCAATACATGTACGGCACATTTTTTTTGATAGTATAATACCCCTTTTTTTCGGGTAGCTCGGTTACCAAAGAGATGTCGTAATGTATCCGAATAAACTTAACACTGTCAATTAAAAATATTCCGCCCTTTGCTGCATCGCTGAACACCACTTGACGCATGTGCGCAATTTCTAACAATGATTTATTTTCTATGAACCTGACGCCTAAATCAAACACACATAAAGAAGAGATTAGAACAGCAGTAAAAACAAGGGATTTATAGGTGATGTTTGTTTTTTGTAAAAGGAAGAGCAAAGAAAAACAGAGAAGGGAATACAACAGCAGGTAGGGTTTTAGCAACAATGAAATGTAAAACAGAACAAACAGTAAAACCAGGTTGCCTCGAGTTCTTTTCCCATTAATAAATTGAAACACGGTATACATCATCGCCCCCATAACAAAAACCGCTATGCCTTCCTTTAACAAAGCTCCGGTGTGTATCCACAATGCAGGAAACAGACTTAAAACACAAAGCAGAGTAAATTCACGCCCGGTGAAAAAAGATTTTAAGGAACGGTAAATCCAAAAAATGCCAAGGTAGGAGAGAAAACAACTGAAAAGGGCGTGCACAAAATACGAGCCAAATGCAAAAAAGTGAATGATAGAGTGCAGGCGAATCACAATGCGGTTATCGTTATAAAATAAAATACGTATGCGCCCATTATCCCAATTGAATGTGTTTTTTGTGTATTGTTCAAAAAAGAAAGATCCGGCAGAATCGTCCTGTAAACCTGCCATGGCTTTGAGGTACTCCATCGGGTAACGAAGAGCTAAACGGTTCAATTCTGCAGCATCGTGGAAAAATACACCGGAATCAAAATTTTCAATACCCCCATAAAGTTTCGAATAAAGCAGATACATTACCGGAACAGCCAGGGCTTTCAGAAAAAACACCATAGCCAATTTGGAACCGGACAACACCTCGTCTTTAAACCATCCGAAAAACGCGTTGTATCGGATGAGTAGAATAAACAGAATAAGATAAACGGCGCCGATTATCATAAGGCTAAAATCAGAACAATATTCCCTAAGGCAGTCAAATTTATGAACTACAAATTATCTACCACCACAAGGTAGTTAAGCTTTTCATCTATGGCAAACCTTGTAATGCGGTGGAACCCTTGTGATCTAAGGTCGAAAAGTTGTGTCCATGTTGAGGTGAGTTCCCGATATTGAAGAATGGCAGTGCCATCAGAGCGCAGTAAACCCAATTGTTTGTGCCAGAAAATATCCTCGTTGCCTTTGGGTAATGAGCAAATGCTTTTTGCCTTTTGAAGTACAAAATCATAACGGTAAACGGTGGTAGTGAGCGAATCTTTTAAACAGTAAACCAAAGACGATTTAGAAACAGGTTTAAACCCGCGGGTTGGAAAATTGCCCAACCAGATTTCTTTTCCTGAGCTGATTACAAATACCCTTAATGAATGCGGCTGAGTGAGTTTGTAATACACGATGGTGTCGGCATTAAGAAAACAGTAATACCCTACGGAATCGGGCTCAAGCACGTTTTGGTGAAGTCCATTGGTGGCGCTTATTTCATGTATCTTTTGAGCACTGTCTTTTTCAACAACCACGGCGCAGAGAAGTCCGGGTTTAATTTCCTGGGGAGAGTATTCACTTAGTGCTGTAGCGGTAACGGCTCTTTGTTTACTTGAACGTAAATTGAATTGAACTATATCGGTTTGTGCAGAAGAATCGGCACGTACATAAAAAACGGACTTTGAATCAATTGAAAAAGAAGGCTGATTGTTATACCCTTTATGTTCATTGATTTTTATGGGTTTTCCGGGGAATACATTGTTTTTTTCTTTTTTAATTGGCATCAACCAAATCTCAGTTTCCGGCAATTGCGCAAACCCACTCGTGCAGAATATCAAGCAAAAACAAAAACTAAGGTTGCGCATGTCCCAACTTTAAAAAATATTTTACAACAACGGTGTAAATTATACTGCCAAAAATTAAACCGTTGCAGGCCCCCACAAAAACATCGCTGGGATAATGCACGCCAAGGTACACCCTGCTTAAACTCACGATAAAAGGGTAAAGAAAAAACAAATACCGGTAACGCAGACCAAAGTGTTTTGAAAGCAGAAAAATGAAAGTAATGATGCCAAAAGCGTTTGCTGCATGCGATGAAAAAAACCCATAGGTTCCGCCCTTGTATTCGTTAACAATGTGTACTTTTTGTTTAATTTCGAGATTGTGTGAGGGCCTGTAGCGTTTTACATTGTGTTTGATGATGTTGGTGCTTAAATCGGTACACGCCACCGTGAGCAAAACGCCCAGTAAAACAGAGGCTGTTGTTTTGATTTTAAATTTGCGGTAAACAAAAATTAAAAATACAATTACAAAAAGTACAGTAGGCCAATCTTTGCTTAATTGCCACATAACCAAATCCAAAAATGCTGAATGAGAAGAATTGATGAACCAAAAAAGTTCCAGGTCAATGTGTTTTAAACGTTCAAGCATAGAAATGGATGGGAAAGGTATTGATTTTATTGCTTCTGCAGAATATGGTTAAATTTGCCTTATACAAAAACACCCTGCCACATGTCAACATCTGAAAAAATTGAGTCGTCAAAAGCACCGGAACCTGTTGGTTTGTACCCGCATGCCAGAAGAGTGGGAAATTTATTGTTTCTTAGCGGGGTTGGGCCCAGGGAAAGGGGCACAAAAAAAATTCCGGGCGTTGAACTGGATGAACAGGGCCAAATTGTGAGTTACGACATAGCAGCGCAATGCCACAGTGTTTTTAGAAACATTCGTTACATTCTTGAAGATTCAGGCAGCAGCTGGGATAAAATTGTTGATGTTACCGTTTTCTTAACAAACATGAAAGACGACTTTCCCATCTATAACCGCATTTGGGCAGAGTATTTTAAAGAAAACCCGCCTTGCCGTACAACACTGGAAATCAACAAGTTGCCAACTCCAATCGCCATCGAATTGAAGGTATTGGCCACCATAGATTAAACCTCCGGCATCACTATTGGCTTTATAACCAGACACTTGTTAATACTCAGCGGCTAAAATTTAACAATTATAAATTTTTTTTAATACATTTAGTGCAAATTCTGACTTTATGATAATAAATGAGAATCAATCTATTCTTGTTCCTATTGATTTTTTGCCACAGTCCCTTATCGGTTTAAAGCAATCTTATAATTTAGCCAAGTTCACCAAATCCAAACTGGTATTGTTCCACACATCCACCGCAGGTGCTGCTGATCGTACTGCCGAATTTGAAAAACTCGCCGAGCAGGTCAGAGCAGAAAGTGGCCTCACCGTTGAAACGGATAAAGCGGTTGGCGAACATTTTGGGATAATCAGTAAAAAAGCCAATGAAATTAAGTGCTCTCTGATCATCATGGGTTTGGATGCTAATCTGCATTTCAAAAGTTTTATGGGCGTGAACACCCTTACCAAATTTATATTTTCTTGTCCATGTCCTGTTATTACTGTTCGTGGCACCGAAAACCGTGAGGGTTGTAAAAACATTATCCTGCCATTTGATTTAACGCCGGAAAGTCGCGAGAAAGTGTCGTTTGCTGTGCAATTAGCCCGGTATTACAAAGCAGATATCCGCATTGTTTCTATTTTCCCTCCGGATGATGATAAGTACGAAAACAAGCTCCTGCCATACCTTCAACAGGTGAAAAAATTCATTAAAAACGAAGGCATTCATTGTACAAACAAATCCATACCAAGTAAAACAGCAGCACAGGCTATTGTAGAATATGCTGAAACACACGAAGGAGACTTGGTTATTCAGATGAATCAAAAGGATCTTAATTTTAAGGAGATGATGAATGGCACTGTGGGTCAGAAGTTATTAGACATCTGCAAAATTCCGATAATGACCATCAACCCAATGAAGCGCGAATCCATGAGCCATTTTGGTTCAGGCATGTAACCGCCTCCCGTTTCAATTTAATTGAGTTTTATGACCCGTTGATTTCAGCGGGTCATTTGTTTTCAGGCCTTTCCGGCACTAAAAACTGTTTTTTCTGTTTTTTATTTTGACCCCTTCAAATTTGAGCTATTATTGCTAAATTCGCTCTCCTTTTTATAAAGCGAATAGAACTGCTCATGAACAACTACCCTGAATACAAAAAGTTGGATTTGCCCGGCATTTCAGAAGAGATTCTGAAACACTGGGAAACAGACCGTACTTTTTTAAAATCAGTGGAAAGCCGATCAGCAGAAAAGCCTTGGGTGTTTTACGAAGGGCCGCCTAGCGCAAATGGTATGCCGGGCATACACCATGTTATGTCGCGGAGCATTAAAGATATTTTTTGCCGCTTTAAAACCCTTCAGGGTTTTCGTGTCGAACGCAAAGCCGGGTGGGATACACATGGTTTGCCCATAGAAATTGCCGTTGAAAAATCCCTGGGCATCACCAAAGATGACATTGGCAATAAAAACAGTCCTAAGTTTATTTCAATAGAAGATTACAACAAAGCTTGCCGTAAGGAAGTGATGAAATACACCGACAAATGGGAAGAACTTACCCGCGTGATGGGGTATTGGGTCGACATGTCAAAACCTTACATCACCTACGACAATAAATACATAGAAAGCGTGTGGTGGTTGTTAAATAACCTGTATACCAAAAACCTGCTGTATAAGGGCTATACCATTCAACCCTATTCTCCTGCTGCCGGAACTGGATTATCTTCACACGAACTGAATCAGCCCGGCACTTACAGAGATGTGAAGGACCGTTCGGCTGTTGCAATGTTTAAATTAAAGGAAGATTCAAGATTTAAGATTCAGGATCCAAAGAATGGCACCTTTATTTTAGCCTGGACGACCACACCCTGGACCCTTCCCTCGAACACTGCTTTAGCTGTTGGAAAAGACATCGATTACGTCCTTGTGAAAACTTTCAATCCGTTTTCATATGAACTTCAACACCTCGTGCTAGCCAAAGAGTTACTTGGCAACTATTTTCCTGTAAAAAACGCTGCGCTTTCGTTTGAAGATTATAAGCCCGGCGACAAAGCCATACCATTTCAGATTGTAAAGGAATTCAAGGGTGCTGAGTTGGAAGGTTTATCCTACGAACAATTACTGCCATTTGCGCAACCGGAAGGGGGGGATGCCTTTAAAGTAATACTGGGTGATTTTGTAACCACCACCGATGGAACGGGCATTGTGCACATTGCCCCAAGCTTTGGTGCCGACGACTTTAGAGTGGCCAAACAAAACGGCATCGGCTCGCTTACCCTGGTTGATAAACGCGGAAAATTTTTGCCAGAAGTTCAGGATGGTGTTTTTTTATACGGCAACGAGTTTGTAAAAGAAGCTTACCTCAATGAGGAAGAAAAACAAACAGAGTTCGCTCTGCAAAAACAGATTCTTGAATCGAAAGGAAAAATCAAAGAATTAAAAGTTTACCTGAGTGTTGATGAACGCATTGTTTTAAAACTTCAGGAAGAGGGAAAGCTGTTTAAAAAAGAAAGCTACGAGCACTCCTATCCGCATTGCTGGAGAACCGACAAACCCATTTTGTATTATCCGCTCGATTCCTGGTTCATTAAATCCACTTCTGCCAAAGAGCGCATGATGGAACTTAACCGAAGCATTAATTGGAAGCCGGAGTCTACAGGCACCGGGCGTTTTGGAAATTGGCTTGAAAACCTCAACGATTGGAACTTATCACGCTCCCGCTTCTGGGGCATACCCATTCCAATTTGGACCAGCGAAGACCGCACAGAACAAATCTGTATAGGGTCTGTTGAAGAACTGCAAAAAGAAATTGGCAATGCCGTTGCAAAGGGCCTGATGAATGAAAATCCTTTGGAGAAATTTAAAAAGGGCGATAACAGCGAGGAAAATTATCTGAGTTTTGATTTGCACAAACCATATGCAGACAGCATCGTTCTTGAACGCAATGGAAAAAAATTACACCGTGAACCTGATTTAATTGATGTTTGGTTCGACAGTGGCTCAATGCCTTATGCCCAATTACATTACCCTTTTGAAAACAAACACCTGATTGACGAAAGAAAAAATTTCCCGGCTGATTTTATAGCCGAGGGGGTTGACCAAACCCGGGGATGGTTTTTTACACTACATGCAATTGCCACAATGAATTTTGATTCGGTGGCCTACAAAAATGTTTTGTCCAATGGTTTGGTGTTGGATAAAAATGGCAACAAAATGAGCAAGCGATTGGGCAATGGCGTAGATCCTTTTATTGCAATTAAAAAATACGGCGCTGATGCCACTCGCTGGTACATGATTGCGAATGCCGCACCCTGGGATAATTTGAAGTTTGATGAAGATGGCATTTTAGCAGTTCAACGCCAGTTGTTTGGAACACTCTATAATACCTATGGTTTTTTCGCATTGTATGCCAATGTAGACAATTACAAAGTGGCACCAGAAACACAAGCAGACATCTCTCTCTGCACCGAACTTGATCGCTGGATACTTTCTAAATTGCAATCCTTGCGTGAAGAGGTCACGCTTCATTTCAATACGTTTGAACCCCACCGTGCTGCGCGCGCCATTGAGGAGTTTGTTGATGAGCACCTCAGCAACTGGTACGTGCGCTTAAGCCGTCGCCGTTTTTGGAAAGGGGAGATGAGCAAAGATAAAGAAACGGCCTATCACACCTTGCACAACTGCCTGTCAAGCATTTCTCAAATGATGAGCCCTATTGCTCCCTTTTTCGCCGATTGGATGTACCGGAACCTAAACCCCGGTGTTGGCTCAGTGCATTTAAGTCATTGGACAAACGCTGATTTTGCTTTACAAAACAAAGCCCTTGAACAAAAAATGGATGTGGCACAAAAAATTTGCTCCATGATTTTATCCATCCGGAAAAAGGAAAACCTTAGGGTAAGACAGCCATTGCAGCGCATACAAATCCCAATTTTGAATAAAGAAATGCAACAGCAGATTGAAGAAGTGTCGGACATTATTCTGAGTGAGGTGAATGTAAAGCGCATTGAATTTGTTGATGAGCAACAAGCCAGCATTGTAAAAAACCTTAAACTGAATTTCAAAACGCTGGGTAAAAAATGCGGCTCTAATATGAAAGCCATGCAAGCCCACGCTTTGGAACATGCTGCATCTATTATTTCAGCAATCGAACGGGATGGCAGATACAACGTGGAATTGAACGGAAGTGAAATTGTGCTGGAGGAAGAGGATCTTGAGATTATTCCGGTTGATTTGCCGGGCTGGAAGGTAGCTAACAGTGGGGCCTTAACTGTAGCCCTTGATATTCAGGTTTCCGATGAACTTCGCAACGAAGGGTTAGCGCGGGAAGTGGTGAACCGAATTCAAAATTTACGTAAAGAAAAAGGATTGGATGTAACCGACCGTATTCAGGTTAAAATTCAGCAAAATTCGGGCCTCAACAATGCAATTAAAAACAATTTAAGTTATATTTGTTCTGAAACTTTAACCAATACACTGGAACTGGTGAATACCCTCAGTCCGGCAGATGCAGTAAGCATAGAAGTTGACGAAACGATATCCACTTTTATTTCAATTGAAAAACTAAATTAACACTCTGTGACTATGGCGAACAAGAAAGACAAAAAAAAGGATAAGAAAGCTAAGGCGGCTCCAAAACCCGCTAAAAAAGCATCAAAACCTACTGCGAAAAAGTCTGTTGCGAAAAAGCCCGCAAAACCTGCGCCTAAAAATGCAGCAAAGCCTGCTGCAAAAAAGACAGTTAAGCCAACAGCCAAGTCAGCACCCAAAAAGACAATAAAGCCAGCGCCTGCTATTAAAAAGATAGCTGCTTCAAAGCCAGAAAAAGCCAAGGCCAAAGTGGCGGAAATAAAAAAACCGGCGGTGGCAAAAGCTAAACCGGAACCTAAGAAGCCAGCGGGTAAACCAATTAATGCAGTAGCCAAAAAAAGTAAAGTTGAGGCGGCTTCTAAAAAGTCAGGAAAAGGCAAAACATCTAAAGCGGCTGAAGAGGATGAAGAAGATGAAGAGGAAGAAAAAGTTGACAGCTATGAAAAACCGGATGAAGATGACGCCGTTATTGATGGGGAATTAGACGAAGCCGGGTTAGTTGATCTTGAAGGTGTTGCGCCACCTGAAGTAGATGATGATGATGATGAAGTGCCTGAAAAGCGCGGTCGCGGCAGAAGAAAAAAGAGTGAAGGGCATCGCAGCGGTTCCGGCATGGAAGCTTACATTCGCAACCGCCCTTTACAAATTGATATTAATAAGCCACTAATTAAAAAGGGCAATACCACCGAACCAAAACCTTTCGTAAATACGGGCGATGGTCGTACCCGCTATTCAGATAAGGAATTGGCCGAGTTTAAAGAGCTTATCATTGAAAAATTAAAAGAAGCTCAGGACGATTACGATTTATTAAAGCAAACGTTGAGTAATGAAGATAATCATGGCACCGACGACACCTCGCCTTCCTTTAAATTGCTGGAAGATGGTAGTGATGTCATGAGTAAGGAAGAAACCGCTCAGTTGGCTTCACGTCAGGAGAAATACATTGTTAACCTCAAAAACGCCCTGGTTCGAATTGAAAATAAATCATACGGCATTTGCAGAGTTACCGGAAAACTGATTCCAAAAGAACGCCTGCGATCTGTACCCCACGCCACGTTGGGCATCGACGCTAAACTGGGGCAATCAAATTAATCCTAATCTCGCTTTAAAAGCTTGCCATGAAAGGCAGGCTTTTTTTATACTTGTAAATCACACACGCATGTTGTCCTTTTTTAAAACATACAGAATCCCTATACTTACCGTTTTTATCATTTTGTTTGTTGATCAATTCATCAAACTATTCATAAAATTGAATTATCCCCTGGGTGAGGTCGCCCGTTTAACCGACTGGTGCGTAATCCATTTCACTGAAAACCCGGGCATGGCTTTTGGTTTTGAATTTGGCGGTTCGGCCGGAAAATTAGCACTTAGTATTTTTCGCATTTTGGCGTGTATTGGCGGTGCCCTCTACATTCGTTACATGATTAAGCAAGGTGAACACAAGGGGTTTGTTTTTTCTGTATCCATGATTCTTGCAGGTGCCTTGGGAAACATTCTTGATAGTGCTTTTTACGGTGTAATTTTTGATAAAGGCACTTTGTACAATGCAGAATTTGGGGAGTATCTGCCTTACGATGGCATTGCAAAAATTGCTGAACCCGGGTATGCACCGGCCATGTTTGGTTGCGTGGTGGACATGTTTTATTTTCCTGTATTTAACGGTACTTTTCCCGAGTGGTTTCCAATATGGGGTGGAGAAGATTTTCAGTTTTTCAGGCCCATTTTTAATTTCGCAGATGCATCCATTTCAATTGGTGTTGGTATTATTATCGTATTCCAAAAAAGGTTTTCAACTAAACCCACTCATTCTGAGAGCACAATAGAAACAAATCTTCAGACAGACCAAAAAAGTCCTGTACAAGAAGAAACACAAAAAGAGTCCTGAATAAAACAATGTGACGGGAAATGTGTTAAACTCAAATCATGAAGCACGCAAAAGAAGCTGTATTACTTGTTAATTTGGGCACTCCCGATGATCCGGGGGCAGGGGCTGTAGGCCGGTATTTAAGTCAATTTCTGAATGATAAACGCGTCATCGACATTCATCCTGTTGCACGCTTCATTCTCGTTAATCTTATCATCATTCCATTTCGACGTTTTCGTACTTCAGCACTCTATAAACAAATCTGGAGTGCAGAGGGTTCACCGCTTTTGTTACACGGCATAGCCCTCAAGGAAAAACTTCAAACTGAAATGGGCAATGCATTCACAGTTGAGCTGGCCATGCGTTACCAGAAACCTTCCATTAGCAAAGCTCTTGAAAATCTGAGAAAACAACAGCCTTGCAAAATACATGTGCTGCCATTGTACCCTCAGTATGCCAGTTCAAGCACCGGCAGCACCATTGAGGAGGTGTTGAATACAATCAAAGGCTGGGAAGTAATCCCTTCTTTGAATATCATTTCAAAATTTTATGATCATCCTGCTTTTTTAAACGCATTAATTTCCGAAGCAAAAAAGTACAACATCGCCGAGTACGACCATGTACTTTTTTCATACCACGGTTTGCCTGAACGACAAATACTCAAAGGAGCTAAACACTATGGCGCTGATTCGTGTAATTTCGGCAATTGTTGCAACAGCATCACATCAAACAATCAATTTTGTTACAGGGCCAATTGCATGGAAACATCGCGGCAATTGGTTAAGGCGCTGAACATTCCTGAGGGAAAATACAGTTCCGCCTTTCAATCGCGCCTCGATAACAAATGGTTAAAACCATACAGCGATAAGGTAGTGGAGGAACTCGCGAAATCAGGAAAGAAAAAACTGCTGGTGTTTTCCCCTGCATTTGTAGCCGATTGCCTTGAAACAATTCATGAGATAGGGCATGAATACCTTGAAATTTTTCAGCACCACGGGGGTAGCGAATTAACATTGGTAAAAAGTTTAAATGCCTCTGATGAGTGGGTTAAAGCTGTGAAAGAAATTGTACTCAATTAAATCTACTCACGCATAGCACTTTCTCAGAAATTTCCGGATGGCCTTATTGCTTTCACGCGGAGATTCCAAAAAACCAAAGTGCCCATCGTGTTCTAAAAACACAATCTGTTTATTTTTAATTGCTTCTGCTTGTTCCAGCAATTGAGCATACGGCAATACATTGTCGTGCTCACCTATCACCATCAAAATAGGGTATTCCACTAAGCCAAGAATTAAATCACGTCCTTTTCTATCGCGCATGCCGTGTAAAGCAGCGATTATTCCCTGCCGGCTTGTTTTTAAAGCGAAGCCATTGGCAAACCGAATTTCTTCTTTCAGGTATTTTAAATTTTTTGCAGCGAATAAACTGCGTATCGTTTGCGTGGTGTAGAGTCTCCGGTTAGTTTTCACCACGTCAATGGCCCTGAGCCGGTTTTTTTTTTTCTTCAGAATCAGGGTATGCCGTGCTGTGGTACAAACCCAAACCTTTTAACTGGTCGGGGAAAAGGTCGGCAAAGGCTAAAGCCACGTAACCTCCCATGCTATGCCCGATGATGACATAGCGCTTTAGTTTTAAATGATCTAAAACGGCTTTAACGCATCTTGCCATCATTTCCATGCTGTGCGCATACCCTATGCATGGGGTTCGCCCATGGCCCGGTAAATCAATGGCGATTACCCTGTAAGAACGTTCTAAATCCGAAATGGTACCCGCCCAAATTTCTTTGGCGCCCAAAAACCCATGCAATAACACCAACACCTTTCCTTTACCGCTGTCGCAGAAGCTCACCTGAATGCCTCTGAATGCGGCGCTCGAATTCTTTCCACCCATTGTAAAGCTAAAGTAAGCTTTTTAAGAATTACAGCCGCGGATCGTTTTGATACCCTATTTATGGTATGTTAATTAATCTTTAAGAACGCTACCTTTAAATCCTCAATGTTATGTATAATCTGGCCGATATAAAAGAAGGGCAAAAAGTGCGGATTCTTTCATTTATTAATCCCGAAATTGGCGCCAAACTTCTGGAAATGGGTTGTTTACCCGGCGAAACGGTTACCCTTAGTAAAAGTGCTCCCCTGGGTTGTCCAATTGCTATTGAGGTGGCGGGCTACGAACTAAGTTTACGAAAACATGAAGCCGCCAGTGTTTTGGTGGAAAACCTCAATTGAGCCCGAAAAGCGAATATACCCTTCTTAAAGTGGCTTTAATTGGTAACCCCAATTCCGGAAAGTCAAGTTTGTTTAATGCCATTACCGGATTACATCAAAGAACCGGCAATTACAGTGGCGTAACGGTTGATCGGCATGAGGGATTTGCGTATGCTCAGAAGGGCGATGCCAAATATAAATTTCAAATTGTTGATTTGCCAGGTTTGTACAGTTTGTATCCAAAATCGGCCGATGAGGAAGTTGCCTGTAAAGCTTTATTGGAAGAAAAGGAAAATCCTGATGTGGTGGTTATTGTAGCAGATGCCGCCAACCTGAAACGGAATTTATTGTTGGCCACTCAGGTGTTGGATTTAAAATTTCCAACCGTGTTGGTGTTGAACATGATTGATGAAGCAAATGCACAAAACATCAGCATCGACAGCGATGCACTGGCTGATGCTATTGGTGTTGAATTGGTGAAGGTAGATTCAAGAAACAAAACAGGACTTGAGGATCTTAAAAAGGCTCTGCTGAAAGCAAAAAGAAGCGAAGCGGTGTTTTACGACATGAAACACCCTGCCCTGCAAACCACGACTTACCGTGAACACATTGTTACGTGTTTAGGTGATGCTGCGAAAACAAAACAGTTCGAAGAATCGGATAAAATTTACCGCTTTCGCAACATCAATTATTTGATGTCAAAATACGTTAGCACACCGGCGGTGCTGTCTGCAAAAAAACGTACCGCACTATTGGACCGGTTTTTCACACATAAAATTTTTGGTTACCTCATTCTTTTGCTCCTGCTTTTGCTGGTGTTTCAATTGGTGTTTTATATTTCTGAAGCCCCAATGAACTGGATAGAAAAGTTTTTTATACATGCAGGTGCACTGCTCGGCAGCACATTGCCAGATGGCGTTTTCAGTGACCTGGTGATTAATGGCATCATACCCGGATTAAGCGGCGTGTTGATGTTCATTCCACAAATTGCATTTTTGTTTTTGATTATAGGCCTGCTTGAAGACACCGGTTACATGGCCCGGGCCAGTTTTATCATGGATCGTATTATGCGACCCTTTGGACTCAACGGACGCTCTGTAATTCCTTTAATTAGCGGAACAGCTTGTGCTGTGCCGTCAATCATGGCCACCAGGGCTATCAGCAATACCCGCGAGCGACTCATTACCATTTTTATCCTGCCTTTAATCTCCTGTTCAGCCCGACTGCCGGTGTACACCCTCATTTTAGCAACCTTATACCCCAAACATACCGTGCTTGGGTTTTTTAATTCAAGAGGCTTGGCGCTTTTTATGTTGTACATGCTCGGTTTTGTGGCCTCCTTTGCTACTGCCTACGTGCTAAAAAAACTCATCAAAACCAAAGAAAGTTCTTTTTTTATTATGGAAATGCCGGTTTACCGCAGTCCCCAGCTTCGCAATTTGTTGTTGCTGATGTACAATAAAGTACATGTATTCGTAAAAGAGGCCGGAAAAATTATTCTGGCCATTTCTATTGTCTTGTGGTTTTTAAGTTCACACGGATTTTCCGAATCCTTTCAAGAATTGAAAGAAAAAGAACACCGTCTTATATTGGCACAAATTGATCCAAACAGTGCAGAACGACAGGCCATTCAAACCCAAATTTTAGAGCAATCGTACATTGGCCAATTGGGTCATTTTATCGAACCTGCAATTGCACCGCTTGGGTTTGATTGGAAAATTGGCATTGCATTACTCACCTCTTTTGCAGCCCGTGAGGTGTTTGTGGGCACTATGGCCACCATCTATCAGTCAGGGGGCGCCGACAACAACGAAGGCATACGCCAAAAACTTGAACAAGAAACTACAGCCGCGGGAGAAAAGCGGTTTACTGTTGCGGTGTGCTGGTCATTACTGTTGTTTTATGCTTTTGCATTGCAGTGCATGAGCACCATTGCCGTGGTTAAACGCGAAACCAAAAGTTGGTTTTGGGTCACAGCCCAATTGGTGTTTATGTCGGCCCTGGCCTACGGCTCTTCCTTTGCCGCTTATCAAATTTTATCCTGAAGTTGGTGTACATTGGCCATTAGCCATGGCGCTCATTTGTACATTCAACAAATTAACGCCATTTTTACTCTTATTTAAGACCATGAAAACTCCAATATTGTTATGTGCAGCAGCCATTCTTCTATCCGCCCTTCTGCATCCAAATCTTATGGCTCAGCAACTTGGCAGTGCCGAACAGGACCATGTTGTAGCCGACACAAGCAAATCTGATAAAGCAAAAAAGAAGGCGGCGGTTTACAGAGGCGCAAACACCCAACACAACGATATTTTGCACACCAAACTAGAGGTGTCTTTTGATTGGAAGAATGCGAGAATGAACGGAAAAGCCAGTCTCCAGGTTAAACCATACTTTTACGCCACCAACAGATTGTATTTAAATGCCAGAGGAATGGATATACACTCTGTTGCCGTATATCAAGTTCCATATGATAAAAACGGAAAACCCCTGCCAAAACCAAGTGCAGCTAATTCAGCGAGTAATCAAAAGCTGCCGGCCGACTATGTTTATGAAAACGATTCCATAAAAATTAATTTGGGTAAAACCATGCTTCCTTTTCAAACATATACCGTGGTTGTAGAGTATGTTGCTAAGCCCAATGAGCTGAAAGCAACAGGCGGCAGTCAGGCTATTGTGGAAGACAAAGGACTCTATTTCGTGAATCCAACCGGAGAGAACCCTTTTAAAATGCCACAGATTTGGACACAGGGTGAAACACAATCCAATTCAGTATGGTTTCCAACCATCGACAGTCCTAACGAAAAAATGACCCAGGAGATTTTAATCACAGTTGACCAAAAATACACAACACTTTCAAATGGCTTGCTGGTGAGCTCTAAGCCTGCATCCACCGGCATGCGCGTTGATCATTGGAAATTGAACGAACCTCACGCGCCCTACCTCGCCATGATGGCTATTGGAGAATTTAAAAAAGTGGTGGATGCGCCATGGAAGGGAAAAGAAATTTCCTATTACGTGGAAAAAGAGTATGAAGCCCACGCCAAGACTATGTTTGGTGACACGCGTGAAATGATAGAATTTTATTCTAAGAAACTCGGGGTAGATTATCCCTGGGCCAAATATGCGCAAGTAGTTGTGAGAGATTATGTGAGCGGTGCAATGGAAAATACTAGCGCAACCTTACACGGGGATTTTGTAGTGTATCAAACCACGCGCGAAATGCTGGATGGAAAGAAAGGAGAAGGTGTAATTGCCCACGAATTATTTCACCAGTGGTTTGGCGATTTGGTCACTTGCGAAAGCTGGAGTAACCTGCCACTTAACGAAAGTTTTGCCACGTATGGAGAATACCTTTGGAATGAATACAAACACGGCCGCGGAGAAGCCGATGCACACAACTACCTAAGTAAGCAAGGGTACATGGCTTCTAAAAAAGAAAAACACCTTATACGCTATGAATACGAGCAACAGGAGGATATGTTTGATGCCTACAGCTATAATAAGGGAGGGCAGATATTACACATGTTGCGCAAAGCAGTGGGGGACGATGCTTTTTTCGCATCCCTTAAAAACTACCTGCAAACTAACAAATACAAACCCGTTGAGGTGCACCACCTTCGTCTTGCTTTCGAAGAAACAACCGGCCGTGATATGAATTGGTTTTTCAATCAATGGTTTTTAAAACCCGGGCGACCAAAATTAAAAATACAGAAAAACTACATTGCAGCCACTCAAGTTCTGGAAGTAAGCATACAACAAACCCAGGATCTTGATCAATTTCCGCTTTACCGCCTGCCGCTTGAAGTGGATGTGTATAGCGGTGGAAAAGCACAGCGCCACCATATTGAGTTAACCGATCAGGAGCAGGTGTTTCTTTTTAATGCTGCAAGCCCTCCTGATTGGGTTAACGTGGATGCGGAGCGCCAATTGCTGTGTGACATGGAGTATAACAAATCCAACAAGGAATTTATAGCGCAGTACCTGCAAGGGCCTTTGTTTGAAGACAGATTCGAGGCCTTAAAAGCACTTGAAAAAACAATGTCTGAAAAGGAAATAGTTAACCTGTTTCTAAAAGCTGCTAAAGCAGATACAGTTGTTGACATTAGAAAATTCGCCATCAGTAAATTGGAAAAAGTACCGGAAGAATACAAGGCAGAGGTAAAATCAACTTTATTAGCGGTGTTTACAAACGATGCAAATACCACGGTGCGGGCCAAAGCACTTGAGCTGCTCAACCGCATGTTTCCAAACGATGCAACCGTGCTGAGTCTTAATGAAAAAGCTTTAAACGAACCCTCTTATGCTATTTGTGCCGTGGCACTGGAATCTTTTGCCAAACAACAACCGGCACTGGCCATGCAAAAAGCGAAGGCCTTTGAAAATGAAAACTCCAAAAAAATACTGTTCACTTTGGCCAATTTGTATTCAGAACATGGCGGTGAAAAAGAAATGCCCTTTTTTCACAACAACATTAAAAACATTTCAGGATTTGAAATGATTACCTATGCCGGTGCGTATACCAAAGTGGCCAAACGCTGCAGCAACACAAGCCTGGTGTTAACGGCTGCCAATGATTTGGAAATTATCGCCAAGAGCTCCGGCAAATTTGTAAAATACACCTGCAATAAAGCAATAAAAGATTTACTGGCAGTGTGGGATGGACATGTGAATAGTCTCGCCAAAACCTTAGAAACCAGTAAAACCAGTGAAAAGGAATTTGCAGAGGCGGATAAAAAATTGAGCGAGGCCACCTTACTGCGGGATACACTCAGTGCCATAAATAGTCGAATGAAATAAGTAAGCTTCTGCCATGAGCCTCCTGCTGAAACTTTCAATAGTATTACCCCTGCTTTTTGTAGCCTGTGATAACCAAGCCGGCGACGATGCTTATATTGAAGAGGATGTAGCCGCCATAAATAAAAGTTGCCCGAAACTACTTGATGAAGAAACACAATTGGAAAAGGTTGTGTTTGTGAAGCCCTCCTTAATTATTTACAATTATTTGCTGGTTAATTTGTCTCTGGCCAATGTGGATACCGCGCAATTCAGAATGGCATTATGGCCGGGCATACTAAGCGGAATTCGCGTGGATGAAGGGCTTTCGGATTTAAGGGAGAGGAAAATGAATTTTGAATACCGGTATTACGATAAAAACAAAAAATTAATTTATACCTTTAAAATAGGTCCCGGAGATTATAAAAATTAAAACGTTTTGTATGGATCAGGAAAAAATTTTGTTTTTGGATATCGAAACAGTGCCGCTTATTTACCGCTATGAGGATTTAGACAGTGCAACAAAAGAACTTTGGGATAAAAAGTGGCAATACAATAAAGATATTTCCTCTGAGCAGCAGTACCAAAAGGCAGGCATTTATGCCGAATTTGCCAAAGTAGTGTGCATCGGTATTGGCATGTTTGTAAAAGGAAAATTTTCAATAAGCACTATAACACATGAAAACGAAGCGCAGGTATTAAAACAATTTTCAGCACTACTTACCGAAAAGTTTAATAGCACCAACCACGCACTCTGTGCCCACAATGGCAAAGAATTCGATTTTCCGTTTCTTTGCCGCCGGTTTATTATCAACAACATACCCCTGCCGGGTATTCTCAGAATTCAAGGACTTAAACCCTGGGAGGTGAAACACATTGACACACTGGATTTGTGGAAATTTGGAGATTATAAACATTACACCTCATTAAATCTCCTTGCGCATGTGTTCGGCATTCCGTCGCCCAAAGACAGTATGGATGGAAGCATGGTGGCAAAAACATATTATGAAGAAAAGAATTTAAAAAAAATAGCAGAGTATTGCACAAAAGACGTGCTTACTTTGGCCAGGGTGTACCGGCGTTTTATCGGCAGCGGCGATCTCAATATGGAACAGATTAATTTTGTGTAAATTCGGCCAAAATCATGGCGATGAAACCCAGTGTGGCGATTATAGGAAGTGGAAGCTGGGCAACAGCATTAGCCAAACTCCTGCTTAATAATGTGTCTAGTATTAACTGGTACCAGAGAAAACAGGAAGATGTAGAGTATTTTCTCGAATACGGCAATAACCCCCGTTACCTGACCTCAGTAGAGTTTGACGTTAAAAAAATAAATTTTTACACCTCCCTTTCCGACTGTGTTAAACACTCCGATTACCTCATCCTTGCTGTTCCTTCTGCTTTTTTGCACGAAACCTTAGCAGGGCTTAAGGGCGAGGAATTAAAAACAAAAAGTATTTTTTCTGCCATTAAAGGGATAGTGCAGCAATACAATTTAATTGTTGGCGAATACCTTAACACGTATTTTGAAGTGCCTATTGAACACATTGGCGTAATTACCGGCCCTTGTCATGCCGAAGAAGTGGCCCTTGAAAAGTTGAGCTATTTAACCGTGGCGTCTGTGAATGCTGAAAGGGCCAAAGCCATCAGTGAATTACTGAATTGCCGGTATTTGAAATCAACCATTAGCGACGATATATATGGCACTGAGTATTCAGCAGTGCTTAAAAATGTTGTGGCTGTGGCCGGTGGCATTTGTCACGGATTAGGATACGGAGATAATTTTTTGGCCGTGTTGGTGAGTAATGCCATTCAGGAAATTAAACGTTTTGTTGATGCTGTGCATCCCATTAACCGCGACATCAATGCATCAGCCTACCTTGGCGACCTATTGGTAACAGCCTATTCACAGTTTAGTCGCAACCGCATGTTTGGCACTATGCTTGGTAAAGGCTATAGTGTAAAACAAGCCCAATTGGAAATGAACATGATTGCCGAAGGGTATTACGCCGTGAAATGTGTGTACGAGATTAATAAAAACCATAAGGTACACATGCCCATCACCAATGCTGTTTACAACATCATTTATGGAGGCGCGCAAGTAAGAAAAGAAATTGTAAACCTTTCCAATGTTTTATCCTAAGCTGCTTAAAAGCCTCTCTTACCTTCTCACCGTATTTTTCCATCCTTTATTAATGGCAACTTACGGCTGTGCTTTTTTACTGTTTGGTTTAAAAGGGTCAGTTTACGATTATCTCACACCTCACCCTGTAAAATTACGCATCATGTTACTGGTCTTTTTGATGTCGTTTTTACTGCCGATTATAAACATTTACCTTCTTTATAAACTTAAGCGCATACCTTCTTTTATTTTAAGTCAACGCAGTGAAAGGGGCTTCCCTTACCTTATCACTTCACTTTTTTATTTCGGCTTGGTTTACCTTTTATTTGAAGTCAACATTTGGAATACTCTAAAAGTGTTTTTGTTTGGAGGAGGATTGGCCATAGTGCTAACGGCCCTTATCAACAGCAGGTATAAAATATCAGCCCACATGGTGGGTTTAGGAGGTTTGTTGGGCGTGCTCATCTCAGTTTCCAGTTTGCTTAAGGTAGACATTACCTTGTGTTACATTGCGCTGGTAATAACAGCCGGTACAGTAGCCTCCGCAAGAATCTACCTTGGCGAGCACAGTAACGGGGAAATCTTAACCGGTTTTGCGCTCGGCCTTATTGTTCAAAGCGCTTTGTTTTTTACCTTGCGCTCAATCTCATTTCATTACATACTCTGAGTGATACATTTAGTTACCGGTGCCAGCGGAATTCTTGGCAGTTATGTTGTTGTTGAGCTGATAAAGCAGGGAGCGAACGTGGTGGCCTGTCATAGAGCCGGCAGCTCGCTACAGCTTATTCAAAACATTTTTGCCTTAACCTTTTCTGATTGGGAAACACAATTTAAAAAGATTGTTTGGCGGGAGCTCGACATTACCAACCTTCTCTCTATTGAAGAGGCTCTGCAAGGCATTGATGTTGTTTACCATTGCGCCGGTTTCGTTTCTTTTAGTTCAGCCAACCGAGAAAAATTATTCAGGATAAATGAAGAGGGAACAGCCAATCTTGTAAACGTGTGTCTCTCAAAACCCGAAATAGAAGTATGCCACGTGAGTTCTATTGGCACACTGAATAATTCAGAATACCGCGGACAACTTAACGAATCGGTTTTTTGGAAAAGCACCGGCCGCGAGGGAGCTTATGCCATCAGTAAATACAATGCCGAACGTGAGGTTTGGCGGGGAATAGAAGAAGGGCTTAAGGCAGTAATTGTAAACCCCGGGGTAATTTTGGCCCCACCTTTTTGGGAGCAAAGCAGTCTTGAGCTGATACACAAGGCCTACCGTGGAAACCGGTTTTACACCCATGGGCAAACCGCTTACGTGATGGCAGAGGATGTGGCTGCGGTCATGGTTAAATTGATGAACTTGAAACTATTTGGCAAGCGATTTCTTGTGTTCGAAAATAACTACACCTACAAGGCCGTGTTCACAGCCCTAAGAGACGGCTTTCATTACAAAACAAAGTTGATTGCCGTATCCCGCCCTGTTTTAAATGCCATCTCTTTACTGGAGCGTTTTGTTTCTTTTTTTATCGGAAGGGAGCCCGTGTTAAGCCCTTCTGTTTTGCGCGCAGCATTTAACCAACAAACGTATTCGCGAGACACACTCGATCAGGTTTTGAAACACGATTTTATTCCTGTGCCCACGGGCATTGCAAAACTTTGCGATGTGTATCTGAAACAGCGGCCTCTGGCACAAGCAAAATCTTCAGGTTCAGGGGCTTAAAAATGGCGTTTATCAATAAAATTTTGGTATTTGTAAGTTATTTTTCTACTTTAGTCTAATATTTTAACAAAAAAGTATGCATGTAGCGATTGCTGGGAATATCGGGTCGGGCAAAACCACTTTGACATCATTATTGGCCAAGCATTATAAATGGCATGCACATTACGAAGACGCTGACGATAATCCTTATCTTAATGATTTTTATGAAGATATGCAGCGCTGGTCCTTCAACCTTCAAATTTATTTTCTGAACAACCGATTCAATCAAATTCTCGAGATAAGAAAAGGCAAACACACTGTGGTACAGGATAGAACCATATACGAGGACGCTTATATTTTTGCGCCCAATCTCCACGCTATGGGACTTATGACCACACGTGACCACGATAATTATTTTTCTTTGTTTAAGTTGATGGATGGTTTGGTGAAAGCGCCTGACCTCATCATTTATCTGAGAGCCAGCGTGCCTACACTGGTAAAACAAATTCAAAAAAGAGGAAGAGAGTACGAAAACAGCATACGTTTGGATTATTTAAAACGCTTGAACGAGCGTTACGAGGCTTGGAGCACTTCTTATGAAGGGGGAAAAATGCTGGTGGTGGATGTGGATGAAATCAATTTCACTGAAAACAAAGAAGATCTCGGAAAAGTAATTGCCATGATTGACGCAGAATTAAACGGATTATTTAAATAATAAGTGAGCCTGACAGCAAATAAAGACGCTGAATTTTTTGATCTTGTCTTTTCCAAAAAACTGGAATACGTCAGGAGCATTGGCACCCTTTTGATGGCTTATGATGGTGTGCTCAACTCCGAAACCATCTCTCGCCTGGAGTCAGATATAGAAGGAAAAATCCTGGATAAGAGCCTGCCAAAGATGGTGGTGAAAAAAGTATTTTTCATCAGCATCGAATCCCTGCAAAACATGTTTATCCATGGTTTCAGAGATCAGAACGGAGCCAAACACAACTTTTTTATTTTATACATCACCGGTAAACAGGTGAAGATCATCACCGCGAACCTCATTGCCAACGCGGCCATTGAAAAATTAACCAAACACATTGCGAAGATCAATTCTTTCGACAATCCTGCCGACCTCAAAACCTATTACCTGGAACACCTTGAAACCAACGAACTCAGCGAAAAAGGCGGAGCAGGCCTGGGCTTCATCACCATTGGTATGAAAAGCGGCAATAAACTCCGCACCGAGTTCGAAAAAATCAATGAAGAACGTTCCCTCTTCCTTTTGGAAGTGACGATTAACCTGGAGTAATACGTCTAGTTTCAAGATTTACTGACGTTTCTGGCTCCGAATTTATTTAACCACAGAGTACACAAAGTAATGCACGCCCGCCTGACCAAAAGGGCAGGCCCGCCTGACCGAACGGGCAGGGTGTAACACAGAGAATTTATCTTAGTGTTCCTTAGTGCCCCTTTAGTTTGTATTCAATTAAATTTTTGTTTTTTTATGTAAACCGTTTTCCGAAAGAAACAGGGTGAATCATTTAGTGTCAAAGGTTAGCGACCTATA
>JALOMJ010000154.1 GCA_025455485.1 Bacteroidia bacterium
ATCGTTTTGGTTGTTGTTTTTAATGGACTCGATGAACTGGGTGATGAACTTCTCGGATTGCACATACAACACAGTTTTGTTCGGGTAGTTCTTTTTTACTTCAATGCCAATGGCTTGCGCAAGGTGAGTTTTGCCTAAACCTACACCGCCATAAATTAATAAAGGATTAAATGCGTTTCCGCCCGGTTTTTGAGATACGGCGTATCCGGCGCTGCGGGCCAAGCGGTTGCAATCACCTTCTACAAAATTATCGAAACTGTAATTGGGGTTAAGCTGAGACTCCACCTGTACTTTTTTAAGACCCGGAATAACGAAAGGGTTCTTAATGGTATTGGTGCTCATGTCTATCGGCATAGAAACCGATGGGTTTTTAAGATTGGTGTTGATGTTCGGTAACTTAAAGGTGATGGGAGTCTCCGTTTTGCCGGAGGCGTTGTCCATAATAATATTGTATTCCAAACGGCCTTCAGCCCCTAATTCTTTTTTAATGACTTTTTTAATTAATGAAATGTAATGTTCTTCAATCCATTCATAGAAAAACTGCGATGGCACCTGAATCGTTAAAATCGAATTGCTGATTTTGATGGGTTTGATAGGTTCAAACCAGGTTTTAAAATTTTGCGGACTCACATTGTCCTTTATGATTTCGAGACATCCATTCCAAACTTGTTCGGCAGTTTTTTCTTTCATCATTGTGTTGTTATGAAAATATGTAGAGGTAATTATTAACGTGAACGTGTTTGTAAATATACTGTGATAATTCAGGTTTGCAAGTGTGAGGGACTAAAAAAAAAATAAAAATATTTTTTGCTTAGGCTTGTATTTTAAGAATATTTTTTTAGCCGGCTTTTTATTGGCTTCGATTTTTGGTTTGTTAGTTTTTTTTGTTATCGACCAATTCTACCCATGCTCTGCTTTTTCTGCATGGTGTTCATGAACTGAAACTCCCTGCTTTCTACGTAGATTAATGCCTAAGGTTGCTTGAATATAAAGGGTTTTACAGCTTTAGTTAAACCTATGTAAGTGTTTGATGGAACTGCTGGTAAGCCATCTGAATTCTCAAAATTTAACACAGAAGCTGAAGCCCTGAATTTTCTTCACTTGTTTTCACAGAGCAAACAAGGCCTGAAAATTAACACGTAATTTTAAGCCCAGAGGTGAAGAGTATAATCTTGGCAATAAAAAACTATGATACAATCAACAACAAAACTTAGGGTGCGTTATGGTGAAACCGATCAGATGGGTTACGCTTATTACGGTGTATACGCCCAGTATTACGAGGTAGGCAGGGTGGAAACCATGCGTTTGCTGGGCTTTAGCTACAAGGACGTGGAAGAAAGAGGTATTTTGATGCCGGTGATAGAATACACGATACAATATAAAAAACCGGCCTATTACGACGACGAAATCACCATCGAAACCACCTTGAGAGAAATTCCCAAAGGCCTCCGTATCCCTTTCGAATACCGTTGTTTTAACGCCCAGGGTGAATTGCTCAATACGGGTAAAGTGACGCTGGTGTGTAAGGACAAAACCACCGGTAAACTCTGCCCTTTGCCGGATTGGTTCAGAGACGCTTTTAAGCCCTTTTTCAAACCTTAAACTCACGAATTATGAGTACATTCGCAGTCGTTACAAACACATGATTTCAACCCGTAAAATACCCATGGTCGACCTGCGCGGCCAATACGAAAAAATTAAAGCTGAAGTCGACCAAAACATTCAAGAAGTGCTTGACACCACAGCCTTTATTAATGGTCCTGCCGTAAAGGAGTTTCAGGCTCAACTCGAAATTTACCTGAAAGTAAAACACGTCATTCCCTGTGCCAATGGCACCGATGCCTTGCAAATCGCCATGATGGCACTGGATCTGAAACCCGGTGATGAAGTGATTACTGCCAATTTTACCTATGTGGCCACTGCTGAAGTAATTGGACTTTTGGGCCTCACACCGGTATTGGTAGATGTAAAACCCGACACTTTTGAAATTGATACCGATGCCATTGAACGCCATATTGGTCCTAAAACCAAGGCCATTGTTCCCGTACACCTGTTCGGACAATGCGCCAACATGGAAAAAATTATGGCCATTGCCAAAAAGCACAACTTATATGTAATTGAAGATACGGCCCAAGCCATTGGTGCAGATTATACTTTTTCGAATGGAAGCACTCAAAAGGCAGGAACCATAGGCCATGTGGGCTGCACCTCTTTTTTTCCAAGCAAAAATCTGGGTTGTTTTGGAGATGGAGGCGCTATGTATACCAACGATGATGAACTGGCTAAAAAATTGCGCATGATTGCGCACCACGGCCAGAGCGTGCAATACAAACACGATGTGCTGGGTGTTAATTCCCGTTTGGATACCATTCAGGCGGCTGTGCTGAAAGTAAAATTAAAACACCTCAACGAATACGCGGCTGCCAGAAACAAAGTGGCTGCACATTACGACAGGGCATTTAAAAATCACGCCAAGCTGGAGATTCCCGTGCGTTCCAATCAATCCACGCATGTGTTTCATCAATACACCTTGAAGCTGAAAGGTGTGAACCGTGAATTTTTAAGAGAGCAATTGGCGGAGCGGGGTATCGCTTCCATGGTGTATTATCCTATTCCTTTGCATTTGCAAAAGGCCTTTGCCACTGAGCGTTACAAACCCGGTGATTTTCCGGTAACGGAACAACTCTGTGCCACGGTGCTTTCATTGCCCATGCACACCGAGATGGATGAGGACACCATGAATTACATCACCACAAATGTCCTTGAGATTTTAAACAAGTAGAAATTAGTTTACCATTGATATGAAAATTGCAGTAATTGGTACAGGATACGTGGGTTTGGTCACCGGCACCTGTTTTGCGGAGGTAGGGGTGGATGTGACCTGTGTGGACATCGATTCTAAAAAAATTGAGAACCTGAAAAAAGGTGTGCTTCCTATTTACGAACCGGGACTGGAAGAAATGGTGCACCGTAATTTTCAAAAACAACGCCTGCATTTTTCAACTTCTTTACAGGAGAGTATTCAAGGTGCCGAAGTGGTGTTTATTGCCGTAGGCACACCGCCGGATGAAGATGGCTCGGCCGATTTGAAATACGTATTGGCGGTGGCTTCCGACATCGGCAAACACATGCAAAAACCTTTAGTGGTGGTCACCAAGTCAACGGTACCGGTAACGACTGCAGAAAAAGTAAGAAATGCCGTGCAAAAAGAACTTGATGCACGCGGACAAAAAATAGATTTTTACGTGGCCTCCAATCCTGAGTTTTTAAAGGAAGGCGCCGCCATAGAAGATTTTATGAAACCCGACCGCATTGTGGTGGGTACCGATAGGGTGGAAGCAGAGGAGATCATGAAAAAACTTTACAAACCTTTTTTGCTGAACGGGCACCCCATTATATTTATGGACATCCCCAGTGCTGAGATGACCAAATACGCCGCCAATGCCATGCTGGCCACCAAAATCAGCTTTATGAATGACATTGCTAACCTGTGTGAGATCATGGGCGCCGATGTAAACATGGTGCGCAAAGGCATAGGCAGCGACGGGCGCATCGGACCAAAATTTATTTATCCCGGTGTAGGCTATGGCGGAAGCTGTTTCCCTAAGGACGTAAAAGCCCTTGTAAAAACAGCCAAGGAAAACAATTACAACATGCGCATCTTAAACGCGGTGGAAGAAGTGAACGAAGCGCAGAAAGAAGTGTTGTTCAATAAAGTGCTGAATCATTTTAAGGGCGATTTAAAAGGAAAAAAATTCGCGCTTTGGGGCTTGTCGTTTAAACCCAAAACCGACGACATGCGCGAGGCTCCAAGTTTGGTCATCATCGAAAAATTATTGAAAGCAGGCGCCTCTGTGGTGGCCTACGACCCTGTGGCCATGCACGAAGCAGAACGTATGCTGGGAAAAACCATTTCGTATTCAACCGAGATGTACGATTGTTTAAAAGGCACCGATGCTTTATTGATTGTTACAGAGTGGCCGGAATTCCGTTCCCCTGATTTTGAACTGATTTCAAAAACCCTGAACAATAAAGTGTTGTTTGATGGAAGAAATATTTTTGATGCCGGGGATATGAAAAAACTCGGATTTGATTATTACTGTATAGGAGTGAACACTCAATTAAAATAAACCGACATGGCAAAACGCGTTTTAATTACCGGAGCAGCCGGATTTTTAGGCTCACATTTGTGCGATCGTTTTATTAAGGAAGGGTTCAGGGTAGTGGCCATGGACAACCTGATTACCGGCGACCTTAAAAACATTGAGCATTTGTTTAAACTCGAACAATTCGAATTTTATCACCACGATGTCTCCAAGTTTATTTATGTATCAGGAGATATCGATTACATTTTGCATTTTGCTTCACCTGCGAGTCCGATTGATTATTTAAAAATTCCCATTCAAACCTTAAAAGTGTCTTCTTTGGGAACCCACAATGTGTTGGGTTTTGCAAAAGTGAAAAAAGCCAGAGTGCTGGTGGCCTCTACCTCCGAGGTGTATGGCGATCCGCACGTGCACCCGCAAACCGAAGACTACTGGGGCAATGTAAATCCGGTGGGCCCACGCGGCTGTTACGATGAGGCCAAACGCTTTATGGAAGCCATTACCATGGCCTATAACAGCGCACATGGTTTGGAAACACGCATCGTTCGTATTTTTAACACCTATGGTCCGCGCATGCGCCTGAACGACGGGCGGGTGTTACCGGCCTTTATTGGTCAGGCTTTGAGGGGAGAAGACCTCACCATGTTTGGAGACGGTTCACAAACCCGCAGTTTTTGTTATGTCGACGATTTGGTGGAAGGCATTTACCGTTTACTGATGAGCGATTACCATTTACCGGTAAACATTGGGAATCCGGATGAGATAACCATTAAGGAATTTGGAGAAGAGATTTTAAAACTCACCGGGGCCAATCAAAAACTGATATCCCTGCCTTTGCCAAAGGACGATCCAAAACAACGTCGTCCGGACATTACGCTGGCAAAGAAAATTTTAAACTGGGAACCCAAGGTGAACAGGGCTGAGGGTTTAAAAATCACCTACGCCTATTTCAAATCCCTGAACAAGGAGGAGCTCAATAAGGTGGAGCATCGCAGCTTCAACTAATCCTTAGGATTATTTTTACTCATGTAGTAGCGCAGTACCAAACCGGTAATGGCGATGATGATGAATATGCTGCCAATGATGGGCTTTTCGGCAAAGAACATGCATCATTAAGGTAGACAGGTAACCCAACCAGGTGTTTTTCATGGTTTAAATGTACAGAATAAAATTTTCTAAGCGCACTGCCATAATTGGCTTAAAAGAAAGTTTCATTTGTTTTTAGGGACCCCATTGAGATTTAGGTACCCTTTAGTAGTTCATAGATTGCCATCTGCTCAAAATACGTTTAAGCAAACAAATAGGTTCAGAAAAGCCGAGGTTTTGATTAAAATTAGGTTAGATTTCTGTGCGGGCTGCAAGTGAATGGGGCAATACCCAGTTAGAAAAGTTTTTACAGTTTTTTTCTTTTTTATTACTTGAAAAATACACAAAAAATTTCGAGCTAAGTATTACTCGGTTGATGTAATTCTCATCTAAACCCATATTTATTGTTGTTTCAGAGGCTTCTTACGTGCTTTAATTGAAATCAGTAGTCCATTTTGTAGACCCTGTGATTTGATCTTCATCTTGTGGTTGTGTATTATGTATCCAAAGAGTGAACAGGGTTGATATAAACACGAATTTTACTCCTATTTGTGTAGCCAATTCAGTTGATATTTTGTTAGATCATTTTCAAGCAATATTAAGTAGAGTTAAGGTTTAAAATAAATCGTATTTAAATTCATTCACAAATTATTGCCGCATAGTTAATTCCTCACCTTCAATTGAATAATACAAATTTTGAAGTTGGTGTACATACTTCATAGATTTTACAGGAATACGAGTCGTTTCATGACTGAGCTCAAGTTGCTTGTTAGTTTTTTTAAGATTTTTGGTTTGTGATAATAGAAATGTTGAAAGACCAGTAGAGTCTTCTAAAATTAGTACACCACCTTTTAAATAATACTCACTTGATTTTGCAATTAATGTGTTTTGCGGTAATTTGTAATATATAATTTCAAATCCAAATGTTCTTAGCCATTCAACAGTAAGA
>JALOMJ010000046.1 GCA_025455485.1 Bacteroidia bacterium
CCTATCTTTAAGCTCTTGTAAAAACGTATGAAAATCTCCATCAATTGGCTTAAAACCCTGCTTAAAACAGATCTAGGTACAGAAGATATTGCCGCGCGCTTAACCGCAGCCGGTTTAGAGGTTGAAGGCATAGAACAGTTTGAAAGTATTAAGGGCGGCCTCAAAGGACTGGTGACCGGCCTGGTAACCGCCTGCGAAAAACATCCCGATGCCGACCGATTAAGCGTTACCAAAGTGGACATTGGCACCGGGGAAGCTTTGAACATCGTGTGCGGTGCACCCAATGTGGCCACGGGTCAAAAAGTAATTGTGGCCACCGTGGGTACTACACTTTACCCTTCCGGTGGGGAAGCTCTTGTTATCAAAAAATCAAAAATACGCGGTGTGCCCAGCGAAGGCATGATTTGTGCCGAAGATGAAATCGGTATTGGAAACAGCCATGCCGGAATCCTTGTATTACCCGAAGACACAGCCATTGGCTTGCCGGCGTCCGACTATTTTAAAATAGAAAATGATACTGTTTTGGAAATAGGCCTTACACCCAACCGCAGCGACGCAGCCTCCCACCTGGGTGTAGCCCGCGATCTCGCCGCCATCCTAAACAGCCAGGAACCACACGAGCGTTTGCAACTGCAAATCCCCGGCTTATACCCCTTGCCGGATAGCACAGGCTTAAGAAAAATTGACATTGAAATAAAAAATCCTGAAGCCTGTAAGCGTTACGCAGGCCTTGTCATCAGCGGCATTCGCGTGAAAGAAAGTCCCGATTGGATAAAACAACGGCTCCTTGCCATTGGTGTAAGACCCATTAATAACGTTGTTGACATTACCAATTTTGTGTTGCACGAACTGGGGCAACCCCTTCATGCTTTTGATGCGGATGCCATTTCAGGCAATCGCATTGTGGTAAGAACGGCCAAAGCAAATGAAACGTTTAAAACCCTGGATGGTGTTGAGCGTAAACTTTCAGAAACTGATCTGATGATTTGCAATGAAAAAACACCCATGTGTTTGGCCGGCATTTTTGGTGGGGCTGATAGTGGCGTGAACGAAAATACAACCAGCGTTTTTCTTGAAAGTGCCTATTTCGACCCCGGGTTTATTCGCCGCAGCGCAAAACACCACGCACTGAAAACCGACGCGTCCTTCCGCTTTGAACGCGGTACCGATCCCGACATGTGTTTGCAAGCCTTAAACCGCGCCGCAAATTTAATTATCGAACTGGCCGGCGGAAACATCAGCATGGATAGTGTGGATGTTTATCCCCAAGCCCTGGAAGCTCACAAAGTAGCCTTCTCCTATTCCAATTGCAATGAACTCATCGGTAAAGAAGTAGACCGTCACAAAATCAGAAGCATCCTGGTTAATCTTGGTATTGAAATCATCAGTGAAGGTGCCGACGGTCTCTTGCTGCACGTGCCATTTTATAAACACGATGTGACCCGCGAGGCCGATGTGGTGGAAGAAGTAATGCGCATTTACGGTTACGACAACATTGAACCCGGAAAAGAAATCCATTATACCGCTTATAACGAATCGCCCAACCCTCACCTTCTCCTCGAAAACAAATGTGCTTCAGCGCTTGAAGCATTTGGCTTCAACGAAATTATGAGCCTATCGTTGTCGAATGAAAAATATTACGATGAAAAAACGTCCTTGGTTAAACTACTAAATCCACTAAGTCAGGAACTCAACGTGCTGCGCGCCGACAGCCTTTTTAGCGGCCTCGAATGCATAGCGTATAACCTCAACCGTAAAAATAACAACCTTAAATTGTTTGAGATCGGAAAAACCTATAAAACTATTGGAGAAGGTCAATACGAAGAGGAAAAATCACTGTCTCTTTTTGTAACAGGCCAACTTTTTAATGACAACCCTTACGGCCTGAAACAAAAATCAGATTTCTCTTATCTTAAAGCCTGCGTTGATGCGCTGCTTGAAAAATGCGGGGTATACAACCACAACCTCTCAGAAGTAAAGGCTGCCAATTTTCAATACGGTTTGGAATACTTACAGGGCACTAAACTTTTGGTGCAATTTGGTAAAGTAGCCAAAACGCATATAAAGGCCTGTGATCTTTCTCAGGATGTGTATTATGCCAATTTTAAATGGGATGTATTGGCCAAAGCCTTTTCTAAACGAAAAATAGAGTTTTCTGAACTCAGCCGCTTTCCCTCAGTCCGCCGCGACCTGGCCCTTTTACTCGATAAAAAAATACAGTTTAAAGACGTGAAAGACCTGGCGTTTACAACAGAAAAAAAATGGCTGGAAACCGTAAACATCTTCGACATTTATGAAGATGAAAAATTGGGAAACAAAAAATCCTACGCCCTAAGTTTTACTTTGCTGAACAAAGATGCCACACTCACCGATGCACAAATTGAAGGCGTAATGAACAAATTAATTGGCGCCTACAAGGATAAACTGGGAGCAGAACTTAGATAATGATGCTGAATGACGTTTTCAAAGACCTAAAAGTAATTGAGTTGGCAGGGGTTTTGGCCGGACCCAGCGTTGGGTATTTTTTTGCAGAGCTGGGTGCAGAAGTCATTAAAATTGAAAATCCTAAAACCAAAGGGGATGTCACCCGAAGCTGGAAACTGAAAACAGAAGATCCTAATCAGCCCTACTCTGCATATTATTGGAGTGTGAATGCGTTTAAAAAAACACTCTTTCTTGATTTAAGTAATGACGACGATAAAAAACATTTCTATGACCTGTTGCCTGCTGCTGATGTTATCATCACCAATTATAAAAAAGGCGACGATAAAAAACTTGGCGTGGATTACGACACCCTAAGCAAACTTCGTCCCGAACTCATTTATGCCTCCATCAATGGATTTGGAAGCGAGTCCCCCCGCAGCGCTTACGATCTCATTTTACAGGCCGAAAGTGGTTTTATGGCCATGAATGGGAACAAAGAAGGTGACGCACTTAAAATGCCCGTGGCTTTAATTGATTTGCTGGCAGGCCACCAATTAAAAGAAGCCATATTGATTGCGCTCATCAAAAAACTAAAAACAGGAAAAGGTGCACAGGTAAGTGTTTCACTTTTCGATAGTGCCATTGCCTCTTTAGCCAACCAGGCCACGAATTGGCTTCAAGCCGCCCACTTGCCCAAACCCATGGGCTCACTGCACCCCAACATTGCGCCTTACGGGGAAATTTTTGAAAGTAAAGATCATCACCTGTTTACCTTCGCGATAGGAAGCAATACCCAATTTCACGCCCTGTGTGAATTGATACAATTCCGTGAGCTTGCCGCTGATAAACGTTTTGTGAACAACCCTTCAAGGGTTAGGAACCGAGCTGAACTTTACAGCATTCTTTACAATTATTTTCATGCTTTGCCTTTCGAACAAGTGTATGCCTTATGCGCTAAGCGACAAATTCCCATTGGTAAAATCCGCAACCTGAAAGAAGTATTTGAATTGCCTGAAGCAAAAACTATGCTTAGGCATTTTGAACTTGGAAAAGAAAGTAAAACCGTGGTATCGTCCTTGGCCTTTAAATTTCACGCATGAACCATCAGGTGCACATTTCCCGGAATCCGGAGGAATTTGAGAAGATCCTTGAATTGCGCTTCAAGGTTTTACGTGCGCCCTGGAACCAAAGTAAAGCTTCGGCCACCGACGAAAAAGAAAACGAATCTTACAATGCTTATATTTTGTCCTCTGAAGGAGGTGTGATTGCCTGCGGACGTTTACAGGAAAACGAAAACAAAGTTGGACAGATTCGTTACATGGCTGTTGATGCCAATTGGCAGGGCAAAGGACTCGGGAAAACTATTTTAGAAACGCTTGAAACCAAAGCCAAAGAGCTGGGATTTAAAAAAATAGAACTTCAGGCCAGAGAAAACGCTTTAGAGTTTTATAAAAGCAACAAGTATTCGATAGATGAAAAAAGTTTTTTGTTGTGGGGCCAAATCCAACATTACAAAATGTCCAAAACCCTAAACTTTGAACCTTGAACTCTGTCACCCTGAGCCTTGCCCTGAGCCTTGCCCTGAGCGAAGCGATAGCGGAGTCGAAGGGGTGTCGAAGGGGTGTCGAAGTGTTGAACTTTTGAACTTTGAACCCTTGAACAATTTTGAACCCTTGAACTTTGAACCCTTGAACTTTGAACCTTGAACTCTGTCACCCTGAGCCTTGCCCTGAGCCTTGCCCTGAGCAGCTTGTCCTGAGCGGAGGCGAAGGAAAGCGATAGCGGAGTCGAAGGGCTGTCGAAGGGGAGTCGAAGTGTTGAACTTTTGAACTTTGAACCCTTGAACAATTTTGAACCCTTGAACTTTGAACCCTTGAACTTTGAACCCTATCACACTGAGCCTTGCCCTGAGCTTGTCGAAGGGGAGTCGAAGTGTTGAACTTTGAACTTTGAACCTTGAACTTTACCCCCCCTACTCCCAAAACCCCCACTTCTCCGGCCAGTAATCAATTTGCTGTACTTTAAATGCCTTTACCAAAACACTCTCTTTGCTCCGGTTCCAGACATAAAAATTAAACTTGGGATGTTGACGCGTGAGCAATTTATGTTTGGATCCAATAAAGGTACCTGCCGTTAAAACAAAATTTGAATCCTTATCAAAACAAGCCGATTTTAAGGAAGCAAAGGCATACTGATAATTCACCGTGTTTTGCCTATCCGTAACCGAAATACAAATTTCTAAATCCCTGCTAGTTAATTCCAAAGCTTTTCCTTCAAGACGCAACAAAATGTAATTGCCTTCTTTTAAAGAAAGTTCAGAATAATTTAGGCTCGCATCCAGAGGAAATTCAACCCTCGAATCGATTACCTGAGCGAACCTGTTGTCCTTTTGTTCAGAGGCAAAATGAAACCTGCACGCCAGTCCCGAATGAAGCCCTGCCTCGTACAATACCTTGTCCCCGTTCACGGCCTTGCTTTTATCCGTTTTGCGTTTCGAATACACCAGAAAATGGTTTGCTTGCGTAATGCTGCGTTCAATCAGATAAGGAAAGTACTGCTGTGCCAGTGCGGCATGCACCGGGGTAGCCGAACTGAGAATAAGCACCTCAAGTGTCAGGCTGCGCAGCAAGGCATTAAAGGCCTGTAAACTTTGTGTGGCCGTATCGGCAATGAGTTGAAACTCAAACCTGCCTCTGTACTTTTGAAAATACATCTCCTGCATAAATTCATCGGCATCAAAAAAAACAGGATACACATTTTCTGCACCATACGCCTTCTGATAAAAAAAGGTTCTCTGAAACTGGTATTCAAAAACAGTGCTTACGGTTTGTTTATGAACATCCTTTTTAATGTAAGTGGTGAAGAGCAAAAGTGCGGCCATCCCAAGCAGAGATGGGTAGAATAAACTATTTTTCTTAAAGTCCAAAAGGGAGGAAACGAACAAAATCACCGCCACCCCCGAGAACAACATCACCGAGTGCTGATAAACAGGAGAAACATGAATGGAATACTGATACACCACCCAATAATTAAATAAAAACAGCAGTAGCAAAAAAACCTGCTTTTTCTCTACCCGCCCAATACCTTCAAAAACAACCCGCAGCAGCACGAAAATTAAAAACAGCAGATACATCCAACCGGTTCCAAACACAAGTTGCAAAAACAAAAGCACCGAATACCAAGGTGGGGGCTCAAGCCAACCACCCTGCTCCATGCCAATGCCGCCCAATCCAAGTTGATACAGGGTAACGGGCAAATGCGGCAAATAGGCCAATACGGTGAGAAAACAGGTGATCAGATAGGCTTTAAGGTGTGTTCTTTTTAAAAACAAAACACCTGAAAAACACACAGTCAATGCAAACAAAGCATTGATGTGTTGATTGAGTGCTGAAAGCAAAGCAAAACATCCCAGAAAAAAGTAATGTTTTGGTCTTGCATTGTTTTGAAAAACGATTTCATAAAAATGGTACAGCAAAGCGCAACTGAAAAACACACCGGAAATGTACATGCGTGCAATGGATGCATAAAACACAAACACAAGAGAAAAAGAAAAAATTACGGCGGCAAAAAGTCCAACAGGTTTAGAAAAATTTCTGAACCCAAATGCATAGGCGTATATGGTAGCACCCAGACTGAACAAAAGAAATGGCAGTTTGATGATCCAGGTACTGTAACCAAACAGTTTCACCAAACTATAAATTAAAATCTGAATCAAAGCCGGATGGGCATCAATCTTCACCCCCTTGTCAATCAATTCCGAAAACGAATCGAAGCGCGTGCGGTTTAAACCGCTCAGTTCATCGAGTGTGAACTGGTAATCAAAAAGAGGTATAAACCGCAGCACTATGGAAGTGCATAACAGAATTAAAAAAAGGATATGTTCCCTGATGAATTTCAAGCCTGCATGCAGCGTATTAAATCGGAAACGGTTTCAGAGAAAAGATCACACGACCTTTAACATCCAGTGGTGCTGGTCAGCAGCTCTGCCTTTGCGAATGGCGCGCAGGGTTTCATCCACTTTGGTGGAAAACTTGCGTTCTTCAACCGGTGGCAGCATATAATCTTTGCCGTTGTGACCAATGCCAATGATTTGGGCGATGGTGGCAGCTGTTCCACAACCAAACACCTCTTTTAATGTGCCGTTTTGCTGTGCTTCTAATACTTCTTTGATGCTCACCTTGCGCTCCTCCACTTTCATGCCCCAGTCGCGGGCCAGCGTTAAAACAGAATCTCGGGTAATGCCATCGAGTATGGTGTCGCTTAAACCCGGGGTAAGCAAAGTATCACCAATCAAAAACATCACGTTCATGGTACCGCTCTCTTCAAAATACGATTTGGTCTCACTGTCGGTCCAAATCACCTGCTGATACCCTTTTTGCTGCGCCAGTTTTGTGGGATATAAACTGCGCCCGTAATTTCCTGCCGCCTTCACAAAACCAACACCTCCGTGCACGGCCCTGAAATACGTGGTTTCAACCAATACCTTAATGGGCTCGCTGTAGTATTTTCCGGCAGGACAGGTAATGATGACAAACTTATAGGTATCTGATATTTTAACACCGATAGCTTCGTCTGTAGCAATCAAAAAAGGGCGGATGTACAAACTTCCGGTATCGCTGCTTGGTACCCAGGCGGCATCCAGTTTCAGTAATTCGTTCAAACCTTTCATAAACAGTTCCTGCGGCACCTCCGGCATGGCCATGCGCACAGCACTTTTGTTCATGCGTTTAACATTTTCAACGGGACGAAACATAGACACCTCTCCCTTATCATTTTTGTAAGCTTTCATGCCTTCAAAAATGGCCTGACCATAATGCAGGGCACTCATGGCATAACTCATCGGCACATCGTGATACGGCATAATGTAAGCCTTGTTCCAGGCTCCGTTCGAATATTCTGCCACAAACATGTGGTCGCTGAAACACTTCCCAAACGGCACATTATTGATGTCATATTCTGTCACCCGGCTTTTGGGTGTTTTTTCAATTCTTATGTCCAAAGTACTCGTCATTTCGGTAAACTTGAATAACAAATAAAGTCATTATTTTCTCTTTGAACAAATAAAACGGATAATTTATTACAGGCTTAATACGGGAGAGTATAGGCCATGGAAACCAGTCGTTAGAGCATAGTCGGGAGGGCCCGGCCGGAAACCTTTTGAATCTCCGATCAGCCTTCAAACTTCAGCAGCTTCACATCGCTGCCATCAAACACCGCATAGGTAGTGTAGCGTATCCAATCACCCAGATTAATGTATTTAGCCCCCTGCTCAAGTTCCAATTCAAGTGGCAAATGACGGTGACCAAAAATATAATAATTCCGAAATTCCTTTGTTTGAAGTTCCCTGCAATACTGGTAAAGCCACTCCTTTTCTTTTCCTAAAAAAATAGCATCTTTCTCTGCACTGCCCTCCTTGCTCCTGCGGCTGCTGCCCCGCGCAATATAAAAGGCCAGATTAGGATGCAAGCGGCTGTAACACCATTGTAAAAATTTACTCGCAAAAATCACCCGAAGCACTTTGTACCAGTAATCACCGGGACCTAAGCCATCGCCATGCCCAATCATGAATTTTTTACCGGCATACGTCCTTTCAATAGCGTGGTGATGAACACTCACGCCCAACTCTTTCACAAAATAATCCTTCATCCACAAATCGTGGTTGCCCACAAAAAAATGAACAGGTATGCCGGCATCTGTAAATTCAGCCACCTTACCCAATAAGCGCACCGTGCCTTTGGGAACAGTATAGGTGTATTCCCACCAAAAATCAAATAAATCCCCCACCAGAAACAATTCGGCGCAAGTGGGTTTGATGCTGTCTAACCAACGGCAAATGCGTTTCTCACGCTCATGACTCTTTTCGAGTGTTGGAACACCAAGGTGAAAATCAGAAGCAAAATAAATGTGTTTGTCGCTCATTCTTTCAATATGTTTTGCAGCACTTTGCCGGGACTGAAGTTATGAATATTTAGTGTGAAACGAATGCGCTGAGCCCCCTCCACCTGATTCAATTCCAAAGCATCACGAATATCTTTGGTATAAACCAAAGGAAAATACACTTCAATCAGTGAATTCAACACACTCACATTTAAACCGGCATCCCAAAGAAAGGCCTCTGTGTTCAAAAATTGTTTATCCGTAAACACCACATCGGCATACACTTTTAAGGGGAGCTTATATAGCTTTGGCGATTTTATATTCACCGAACCCAACCAGGTACTGGATTGCCCCAGCGGGGTCCAAACCTTTAAGGCCCCGTCCTCTTCTGCGAATTGTGAAAAACCAAGACCATTCCTTTCGTTACGAGCAATAAAATTATGATCAAACAGCATGTCCTGATACCCGGTGTAACCGCCTGCACGAAAAGCGTAATACGATTTTGCCTCTGTGCTTCCCGATACAAATGCACCCGCAAACACCCTTACCTCGGCAACAGATCGCGAAGTGAATGTAATTTTCTGTGTCCACTTCAAATACGTTTTTACCAGTGTACCACTTTGCAAAACGCCCGCATCCAGGGTGTATGGATGTAATAAACGCGTGTGATTCAACACATACTGCAAACCATTCATGTAAGAAATTCTGTTACCCACGGCAGGACCAACCGCTGAGGACGTGTAGAACAAACTGTCGGTAAATAAAATCGTGCTGCTGGCAATTAAATTGTGATTGCGTTTGGAAGTGGCCTGCTTTTTTTTGAAATCAAAATCCACAAAGGGTTTGAGTTTATAATAAGTACAATAAACCGGTTTTAAATCGGCACCAAACGTGCTGTTGTAGGCATCCGGATTAAAATAATCGTAAGCAAAGCTTTTGGCCTTCAAACCCGCAGAGATACTGCTGAAGGTGTTTCGGGGAAAAAAATTATAGGCCAGCTCAGCGAAACCACTCAGTGATTTTGTATTGAAAGCATACATGGGCGCAACATAAAATTCAAACGGTTTGCGGTACACACTGAAATTATGCAAAGCCGCACCCAGCATAAAGCCATTGTAAAAATTCGCACCGGCAACCGGCATCACATACACATTAATTTTTTCTTCATTCTCAAATGAGCTGATTAAATTGAATTGTATGGCTCTGCGCCTTTTAAAAACACCTTTGCTGTGTATCACATTGTTTCGTCGTTGTAAATCCGGCAATTTGCCCTCTCCATCCAGTTTAAACACATCGGCATCCAGCGGCGGAAAAGCAATGCGCTGTTTCCCTTCAAACCCATTTGACCAAACCAAAGCCACCGGTTTGTTGTTTTTATAGGCCTGGGTTACAAAAGGAACTGCTGAACCACCTTTGTTTTTTACCAGCAAACTGTATGCGCCGCTTTTTTCACGCTGTACACGTTTTACTTTATAATCAAATCGCGACCTGGTAGAAATAAAATAATGCTCAAAGGCACTCAGGTCGGTATCACACGAGGCAGAAAGTGATGCAAATAAATCCCCGGGTTGTGGATGTTTAAACCGAAAGCTTTGGTAATAGGTCTGCATGGCCTTGTCAAAGCGCTCTTCTCCCATATAATCCCTCAAGTAATCAAACACCAAAGCGGTTTTACTGTAAACAATTGAACCATAATTAAACCCTGTAAACGCCGCCGATGGTAAATTTATGGCCTGATCAAGGTTGGCCTTCATACTCATAAAATACAACAGCTCCTTTTCTTTCCAGTATGGCTTTTTGTTTAAACCCAGAAAAGGAAAATCCGGACCAAGACCTGCCAACTCCGCCAGAGTTTTATCGGCATATTTTTCGCGCACGTAAAGCATTTCATAAAAAGAATTTAAACCTTCGTCCATAAACGGGTGGTCTCTTTCATTGCTGCCAAGTATCCCATAAAACCAATTGTGCCCCACCTCATGCGTAATGGTAACATCCAGCATTAAGTCATTCGTGGTTGTTCCTATCACCGTAATGTTGGGGTACTCCATGCCCCCACCGGCCATAATGGTGCCATCCACAGCGGTAACATGATTGTAAGGGTAATCGCCCAGTTTTTTGGAATAAAACAACACAGCATCATTCACGTAGCCAATGGCTTTTTTCCAATACCTGCTGTTTTGTGGTGTAAAAAAAACCCAGGTATCCACCACTCGCCCACTGGTTGGCAGTTCCACCTGATCGTGCAGAGCCAAATACCGCTTATCGGCAAACCAGGCAAAATCATGCACCCGGCTTTGACGAAATCTTATGGTTTTAAATTCGGCATCGCTCGGAGGAATACCATTTTTTAAACTGTCCCTTTCATTTTTCTCAAGCAATTCCCTGCTCCTTTCATCCAATGCATTCAGAAAAGCTTCCTCCTCCTCTGCCTCCACTCTGTCGCCCGTGGCAGCCAACACATAATTTTTAGGTAAACGTATGCTCACATCAAAGCTGCCAAACTCAGAATAAAACTCACCTTGATTTAAATAGGGCATGGGATGCCAGCCCGTTTTATCAAACACTGCCGGTTTAGGATACCATTGTGTCATAAAATACGCTTGTTCTAAATGCCCTAAACGTGAAAAACGGGCACTCGGAATTTTTACATAAAACGGGGTGCTCAACACAAGCCGTTCACCGGGTTTAAGCGGACTTGCCAGCCACACCTTACAAATGTCCTTATGGTCAGGATGATAGTCCCACACTACGTTTTGTCCGTTGATTGTAAAATCCAAACTGTCAATCCAACCGCGTTCTTCCGGCTTTGAGAAATACAAACTGCTGTTGTTCTGCTGCAGCAGCTGTTTACAAAGTGCGCTGTTCCTGTCCTTATAAGCATTGGGCCAAAGGTGCATCCAAATAAAATGCAAACTCGAATCGGAATGGTTAATGTACTCAATGTCTTCTTGTGCCCGAATACTGTGGGTGATGTCATCCAGTTGCACAGAAAGCGTATAATTCACCGTTTGCTGAAAGTAATTGTCCTGCGACTTTAATTCTTTACCAAAAAAGAAGGTAAGCAAAAACAGAAGAATTGGGAAAGCAAGGGTGTTTCTTAGGCTCTGAGGTAAAGTGTGTTTGCTCATAAAAAAATGAAGATAAACGCTTTGTCTGAAGTCATCCCAAAGCAAACTAAGGACAACTTATCTAATCCGAAAATTACCCTCAAAATCAGCAATCAGCGATTAGAAATCAGTAATTAGAAATTAGAAATTAATTCAACAGCTCCGCCAAACGTTTCTCAAGGGCCTCGCCTCGTAAATTTTTATCAATAATTCTGCCTTCCTTGTCTAAAAGTACTGTGTAAGGGATGCTCTGTACGTTATACAGGCGCGCTGCTTCACTTTCCCAATACTTTAAATCACTCACCTGAGGCCAGGTCATGCCATCTTTGACAATGGCTTCAAGCCAGCGACTCTTATCCTGATCAAGCGACACACCAAAAATTTCAAAGCCCTTGTCTTTAAATTTAGCATAGGCTTTCACCACATTGGGCATCTCTTTACGACAAGGTCCGCACCAACTGGCCCAAAAATCAATCAGCACAATTTTACCGCGCAATGCGCTAAGCGCCAGCTCCCCACCCTCCGGTGAAGGCAAAACAATGTCGGGTGCGGTTTGACCCAAAGTGGTGGCGAGCATTTTGCTAACCATATCGTGAAACATCATCACACTGCGTTCATTCGGATGGCGCTTGTTCAGCCCTTCATCCAAAGCTTTATACAAATCAGCATATTTATCGGGCTCAAGAGCCTGAATGGCGATGAGTGATGAAAACTTATCCGTGTTTTGTTTTATTTTTTCAGCAATGGCTGCATTAGCACTATTCACAATGGCATTGTAAGGGGCCTCAAACAGCGCACTCAAAGAGTCCATACGTTTGCTGTCCATTTTATTTGCCTCCATAGCCGATTGAAATACTTTGTTCAACGAATCCAGTCGTAAATCACGCACTTTTGATAAGCTGTTAAGTTCCAAAAACACTTTGGTCTCCGGCGACCCTTCTGCCGTGTAAGTGTTGCCCAAATCGGCCGCCTCAGCAGTCAGCATTACTTTATCCGAACTGTCCAGCACCAACATGGCAAAATTCTGATTATTAAATTTTACCCTGTACAAACCAATTTTTGGGGTGTAGTTTGAAAATTCAAATTCGCCGTTCTCATCAAGCACAACACTATCAAGCAACACAGGTTGTTGTGAACTCAGTTTTTCAAAATATAAGGTTTCGCCTTTACTGCCCGAAATTTTACCTTTTAATTCAAAACTGCCGCTTTTGTTTTTATCACTGCAGGAAAATGTAAGCAAGGCAAAGCCCAGTGCAATAAGTTGTAGTGGTTTCATGTTACTTTTCTAAAGATTCTTTTAATAATTGATTTAAGAGTTTTGGATCGGCCTTGCCTTTGCTGAGTTTCATCACCTCACCAACAAACAAACCCAATAATCCTAATTTACCATTTTTGTATTCAGTAATTTTATCGGGAAATTTAGCCAGGGCCTGATCCACAAAGCCCTGCAATTCCGAACTGTTGCTGTTTTGTATAAGGTCCAGCTCGGTAGCCAGCTCTTCTGCGCTTTTTCCGGTTTGTTCGGCCAATTTGGGAAACAAAATCTGAGCCGCAGCCGTATGGCTCACTTTGCCCTCGTCGATCAGTTGAATAATACTTGCAATTTTAGCGGGTGCTAAAGAAAACGCCGTTAAATGCAAAGCGCGTTCGTTCAAAAAGGATTTGATAGGCCCCATTAACCAATTGGCCGCGCCTTTATAGTTTTGGGTGTAGTTTATTAGCTCCTGAAAATACGTGGCCAGTTCTTTTGTTTCTGTAATTTGATAGGCATCGTATTCACTCAGCTTATACTCCTCAGTAAAACGGCGAAACAATTCCGAAGGCAATACCGGCAAATCGGCTTTTATTTTGTTGATGTACTCCTGACGAATAAAAACAGGTTGCAAATCCGGCTCCGGAAAATACCGGTAGTCGTTTGCACTTTCTTTGCTGCGCATGCTAAAGGTCATGTCCTTCACCGCGTCGTAGGAACGGGTTTCACCGGCAATCTCCTCCCCGGCTTCCAGCAAATCAATCTGGCGTTTTACTTCAAAATCAATGGCGCGTTGCACGTTGCGGAAGGAGTTCATGTTTTTCACCTCCACTTTTTTTCCAAAGGTGTTCGAGCCCTTCAGCATCACCGAAATGTTAGCGTCGCAGCGCAGCGAGCCTTCTTCCATGTTGCCATCGCAAATGTCGAGGTACCTCACCAGTTTGCGCACTTCGTTCAAATAAGTATAGGCTTCTTCTCCGCTTTTAATCACCGGTTCGGTCACCATTTCCAGCAAAGGGGTTCCGGCGCGGTTCAGGTCCACAAGCGTATCAAAGGCATCAATGTCGTGTAAACTTTTTCCGGCGTCCTCCTCCATGTGTATGCGCGTTAACTCCACGCGTTTTTCACTCCCGTCCTTTAATTTAATGGGTATATACCCTCCATTGCAAATCGGTGTTTTGTCTTGAGTAATCTGGTAGCCCTTGGGCAAATCGGCGTAAAAGTAATTTTTGCGGGCAAATTGGTTTTCTTCGCGTATGGTGGCGTGCACCGCCAAACCCAAACGCACTGCAAATTCCAGGGCGCGTTCGTTTACCACCGGCAAGGTGCCGGGGTGACCCAAAGTTACCACACTCACGTTGGTATTGGGTATGCCTCCGTACTCCGCAGGGTCGGAGCTGTACATTTTTGTTCGGGTGAGCAATTGAATGTGGCACTCCAGCCCTATCACCGTCTCGTATTTCTCGTAAATGCTCATTTTCAAGCCCCAAAAGTACGGTTTTTTACTGTTTTACTGCTGGCTGATTTTTATAAGGAATCTAGATTTACCGCAAATCATATGTAATGGATTGCCGCTACTTTGGGCGCCTAATCGCGCTGCTCCGGGCTACGCTTCGCTTCGGTTTTTTATGTTTGTCCTACCGGAACAAACATAAAAGAACTAAACCCTGCGCATCGCGGGCGCAGGCATAATCCTTTAATATTCTAACATCTCTGAATACTTTAGCCAAGTGTAAAATTCAATTCTACAGCAACCGTCTAATGCACAGGTGGTTCTGTAGTAAATCAACCTCCGAAAATGGCAGAAGAAATCAAATCCGCGTCAGCAAACACAGAAGGTATAGGCCTGGTCAAAGACAAAAAATTGATTGACTCCAAAACTCTATAAATCCACCGCTAGCCCTCACAGCAAACGACCTTCGAAAAATGGCTTACATTTTAAATTCGCGGCAGCAAACACAAAAGGTCCGAGCGCAGGCAAAGACGCAGCGCGGGGCCGTGTGGTGTGAATTGTTTTTCCGTAAGAAAGGCAGCAAAGGCCGAGGCGATAGCCGAAGGTTTAATTTCTGCGTCTCTCCTTTTTTACCAAAGGACGCAGAAATTTTACTTTGCTAGCCTATCAAGGAAAAACAAGAGAGCGGAGACCGATCGCTGCGTCTTGACTTTTTGGTTCTTTTGCGTCAAGGCAAAAGAACGAAAGAAATATTAAACCAATGATTTATAAGCCATTTTTGGGAAGTCTTGCCCCGAAAGCTTTCGGGGTTTTGCTTCCCGCGCAAAAGCCGGCTCAAACAAGCACTGCTTGTTTGCCCTCATCAAAGCTTGCCCCGACTTTTCGGGGGAAAAAGGTGAAAAAAGTACTAAATTCGGTATTACTAGATACCTTGCAAAGGTGCTTATAAACAAAAATACTGCCCTCGTTAAATCCATCGCAAAACAATTGGGTTTCGACTTTTGCGGAATCTCCAAAGCTGAATTTTTGGAGGAAGAAGCCCCTTTAAGAAGAAAGCCATCCACCCCGACCTCATAAAATTTTCATAGACAAATTGAGTGAACTCAAATAAGGTGACGAAAAAAAGTTCATCGAGACTAAGCGTAATGCACTTGAGTGGGGAACTTTTTTGAGCGGCCTGCGCGCAGGTTCTTTGCTGTTCTGACCCGGTAGGCGTCAGAACATGATCAAAGAACCGAATTTGAGTTCACGATAATTTTCATGAAAATTTTATGAAGTCTTGATTTTTTGCTACTTTTTCATCAAGGAAAAAGTAGGAAAAGAATCTATTCCGGCATTCCTAAATCCCCTGCTAAAGTGTTAATTAACAAAAATACTGCCCTCGTTAAATCCATCGCCAAACAATTGGGTTTCGACTTTTGCGGAATCTCTAAAGCTGAATTTTTGGAGGAAGAAGC
>JALOMJ010000047.1 GCA_025455485.1 Bacteroidia bacterium
TCCATAGAAAAACACCTGCCGCTGAATGCTCAGGAGCAACATCGTATTTTACTGGCATTCACCACCCAGCACATTAAAAAGAAAGACTTTTTTCTTCGGGCCGGTGAGGTGTGCAAACAAGTGGCCTTTGTCCTAAATGGGTGTTTGCGTTCTTACGCTGTCGACGAACAAGGTTTCGAACACAATTTACAGTTCGCACCCGAAGGCTGGTGGATCACCGACATGAACAGCATCATCCATGGCACAGCGGCCCGACTAAACATTGATGCCATTGAGGACACGCAGGCGCTTTTGCTCAGCCGTGATCAGCAAGAGCGATTATTAAAAGAAGTTCCTAAACTCGAACGGTTTTTTCGCATCATTTCTGAAAAATCCATGGCCGGCAGTCACAAACGTTTGATTGATCAGGTAAGCGTGAATGCACAAACGCGATACCTTAATTTTTGCGAACAATACCCCGGCCTTATACAGCGCTTGCCCCAAAAACAAATTGCCTCCTACATTGGGGTGACTCCCGAGTTTTTGAGTAAGCTCAAAGCCGAGCTGCTTCGCAAAAAAGATTAAATATTCCGGGTTGTTACTTTGTGTATCACCAAAGCTGCTGCGCTTTGAACCTTTAAACCATTGAACCCTTGAACTTTCTTGCATTTCTTAATCTAGATTAATGGAAAGTCCCTCTTCCCTGCCCTAACTTTGTATCATCAAAATCAATTTCAATGCAGTTCCCAACCTGCTTCAAAACAACATTGATGAACTGAAGGAGCTTGAGATTATTGGCTTTAACCATTTACCGACAACCAATTCAAAACTTATGGAAAACAGCATCCTACACAAGGCCGATACCAGAGGTAAGGCCGACCACGGCTGGCTGATGAGTTATCACACCTTTAGCTTTGCTAACTATTACAATCCCGATCGCATGCACTTTGGTGCTCTGAGGGTATTAAACGACGACAGAGTAAATGCAGGAATGGGATTTGGAACCCACCCGCACGACAATATGGAAATTATTTCCATTCCATTGGAAGGCGATCTGGAACATAAAGACAGCATGGGTAATGTTGCGGTTATAAAAAACGGGGATGTGCAGGTGATGAGCGCCGGAACGGGAATTACCCACAGCGAATACAATAAAAACAGTAATCAATTGGTGAAGTTTTTACAGATTTGGGTATTTCCAAACAAGCGCAATGTTAAACCTCGCTATGATCAAATTACCTTGAAAGTAGAAGACCGTCACAACACATTGCAGCAGATTGTATCGCCCAACGCAAACGATGCGGGTGCTTGGATCCATCAGGACGCCTGGTTTCATCTTGGAAAACTAGATGCCGGTAAAAAACTGAACTACTCCCTTAAGAAAAAAGGAAACGGGCTGTATGCCTTTGTTCTGAGTGGTGACCTGAAACTGAACGGACAATTGCTGAACACCCGCGATGGGTTTGGCATCTGGAACACCGAAGCATTTGAGCTGGAAGCGGTATCAGGAACTGAAGTGCTGCTGATGGAAGTGCCGATGGCGATACAGTAATCATTCAAAAGTATGCAGTTGGGGATTAAAACCACTAAGGTACCGAGAGCACTAAGGCACACTAAGAAAACACCTTAAACTATGTTAAACGACCTTGAACCATTTAGCTTGGCCGTAACTCCAGGATTGCGTGAGGGATAGTAGCGAAAAGCCCGCAGCGAAGCGAGGACTTGCAGCGGATAGCCCGACGGCGAGTGAAGCTTCTAAGAAATAATCAGGCTGAACCTCGCCGGCACGCCCAAAAAATAAAATCAAAACAACAACTAATAATTTAACAATCAAACAAAAAACAAAAACATGAGCAAATTAAACTGGAACTTAGACGCAGCGCACAGCGAGGTAAACTTCAAAGTAAAACACATGATGATTACCAATGTAAACGGAAAGTTTACAAAATTTGATGTAAAAGCTACATCTGACAATGAACATTTTGAGAACCCTGAAATTGAATTCACTGCTCAAACAGCTTCAATTGATACCGGATCTGAGCAACGTGACCAGCATTTGAAATCAGCAGACTTTTTTGATGTTGAGCAATTTCCAGACCTTCACTTCAAATCGAAATCTTTCAAAAAGATAGCCGAAGGTGAATACCAGCTCGAAGGCGATATGAAAATTAAAGACGTGGTTAAACCCGTTAGCTTTAAAATCGAGCACAGCGGTTTACACAAGGATCCATGGGGCAATATGAAAGCTGGTTTTAGTCTTGAAGGAAAAATAAACCGTAAAGACTTTGGTTTAAGCTGGAACGCAGCACTCGAAAGTGGCGGCGTTTTGGTAAGTGAAGATGTAAAATTGAATGCTGAAATTCAAATGGCAAAAGCCTGATAGCCTCCTAAAAAAACAAAGCCCCTCTGTAAAAGGCGGGGCTTTTTTTATTCTCTAAAGCGGTCAATAATCATGTTCACCACTTTTTTGTCAATAACCAGGGTAACATCAAGGTCTTTAATTTTAGCAAGGTCTATCCACCTGAATGTTTGTTTTTTATCCCCATGTGAATGCAAATTCTTCAATTTTTCAAGATTTACTGGGTTCACCAGATAATACACGGAAATAACCTGAACATTCGGATCAAAGGCCGATGGCACATAAAAATCGGTGGTGTAGAAGTGCCCGGTAATATCCACCTTTAATGTGAGTTCTTCAAAAAACTCTCTTTGTAAACACTCTATTGTGCCTTCACCAAACTCCAAACCTCCACCCGGAAACTTGGTTATTGGTTTACCCATTACCACTTCATCTGAAACCAAAACGGCGCCTTCATGAATAAGCACACCATATACCCGAATTACAAATCTATTTGCCATAACTTAAAGGTATAAAATTGAAAATAAAAATCAATACTTTTTAAACTGACTTCAATTTTTGATGAATAATGGTTTTTACGCTACATTTGGGTATGCCGGCAAAGGTTTTTTCAGGGTTTCTGATTGTTTTACTGTTGTGCTTCAGTGCAAGGCATTTGATGTTTAAACACTATTTAGGTTCACAAAAAAATAAATTCAGACTTGAACTTTATAAAAGTGCACATCCTGAAGTTTTTACCATTCAAATCAATGAGGAAGCTCTCTTTAAAGATGTAAATGGTATTTTATGGAAGGACCAAAACAAAGAAATAATTTATGAAGGTCTTTACCATGAGGTTTTACACATTGTCTGTTTCAACGGAATAGCGCACATTAGTTTAATTGAAGACGCATTTGAAAATAAGCTGATCGCATCTTTTTACAATGCCCTTTCAAAGGACGACAATCTATACAACATATTGTCAGAATTGCTACAACTCAAATTTGTTTATGCAGGTGCGGCTAACACAGTTGCATCAAGTAGTGAACGCGTAAATTATCCGGCGGAGGATGATACTAACAACAGCTCAAAACATACTTTAATGGTGTATGTTCCGCCAAAGGCATAGTGCTTAGCGCCTTTAATCAATTTATTTCCAAATTTATTTCAATCCATTTGATATGAAAAGCTATATACTTTTCTTGGTATTTGCTCTTGCCTCAATAGTAAAAGCACAGACCATTTCTGTGATTGACAAAACTACCCGCGAAGGGATTTCGGGGGTAATTGTGTATCATCCGAAAAGCGGAAAATCCGAAACAAGTAATACAAAAGGTCTGGCCAAAATTCCTAATCCTGTTAATTACGACAGCTTAGGATTCAGACTCACAGGTTATAAAAGTCAGTTTTTAAGCAAATCGAAAATAGAATCTTTAAACTTTATTGTTGAATTACAGGAGTCGAGCTTCGTGCTTGGGGAGATTGCGGTTTCAGCCAACCGTTGGGAGGAAAACAAGACTGAAATTCCACAAAAAGTAGAAATCATCAACAAAAAACAAATGGAGTTTTACAATCCTCAAACTTCAGCCGACTTATTGGAAATAAGTGGTTACGCTTATGTGCAAAAAAGTCAAATGGCCGGAGGTTCTCCCATGCTGAGAGGCTTTGCCACCAACAGGGTGTTGATTGTGGTTGACGGGGTGAGAATGAACAACGCCATTTTCAGATCTGGAAATCTTCAAAACGTTATTTCTATTGATGCCAATGCTTTGGAAAACAGTGAGGTGTTGTTTGGACCCGGTGCGGTAATGTACGGTAGCGATGCTATTGGCGGCGTTATGGATTTTCACACTTTAAAAACCCGCTTCAGCGATTCAAGCGGACAACTTCTATTTAAAACCAATGCATTGGCCAGGTACTCAAGTGTCAATTCAGAAAAAACAGGACATCTGGATTTTACAATAGCCGGCAAAAAATGGTCTTCTTTAAGCAGCATTAGTTATTCAGATTACTCCGATTTGCGAACAGGCAGTAATGGCAATGTTTATTTTTTAAGACCAAGTTATGTAAAAACCGAAAACGGTAAGGATTCAATGCATGTTAACCAGGATACACAACGGCAAGTGGGTTCGGCATTCGATCAACTCAATGCGATTCAAAAAATTGGTTTTAAACCAAATGAATCAACAGAATTGGATTATGGTTTTTATTATTCTCAAAGTTCCAATGCCGGGCGTTACGATCGCTTAACACTAGACAATAACTCTGACGGCAAGCTGGATTTTTCAGAATGGTATTACGGTCCTCAAAAATGGATGATGAACCGCATGACCTTCTTTCACAAATCGGAAAGTAAATTCTATGAGAAACTGAAATTAACTGCGGCTATTCAAAATTTTGAGGAAAGCCGCCACGACCGAAGATTCAACAGCAATACCATAAGACATCAAACAGAAAAAGTAAACGCCTACTCATTCAATGCTGATTTGGATAAACGCATCCATGAGAAATTAACTTTATTTTATGGTATGGAAGCAGTTTACAATACCATAGAATCCGAAGCCTTTCGTCAAAACACACGCACTTCCATTGAAACACCAAGTCAAACACGATACCCCAACGGTTCTGATTGGCAGGCTTATGGGCTCTATGCCAATTCAAAATACAAACACAACAACAATTGGATAATCACAGCCGGACTTCGTTACAGTTACTACCGCATTCAAGCTGATTTTGACACCGCCTTTTTTCCTTTCCCGTTCAACAATGCAGAAAACCAGGCCGGTGCACTGAATGGAAGTTTGGGTTTTGTTTTCAGTCCAAAACCCAGCTGGCAACTTTACTCCAGCCTCTCTACGGGATTTAGAGCACCTAATTTGGATGACATGGGCAAGGTATTTGAATCACAACCCGGTTCTGTGGTAGTTCCAAATCCGGAATTGAAACCCGAATACGCCTACAATGCAGAAATAGGAACCGTTAAAAGTTTTGGAAATTTTTTAAAAATAGACCTGGCTGCCTATTACACTTTTTTAAACAATGCCATAGCAAGAAGGGGGTATTCTTACAATGGCCAGGACAGTATTTTGTATGATGGAGAAATGAGCAAAGTGTTAGCTATGCAGAATATTACGAAAGCCTATGTTTACGGATTACAGGCCGGTATTGATGTTTACTTCGGAGGTGGTGTTCGCATAAAGAGCACCATCAGTTATCAAAAAGGAGAAGAACAAGACATTGACAGTATGGAATATTATCCCAAACCGCATGTAGCTCCATTGTTCGGAGCTACCCACCTGATGTATAACCGAAAACAATTAAAACTAGATGTATACGCACAATACAATGCGGCCATGACCTACAATGATTTGCCTTTAGTGGACAGGATTGACAATTCTATTTATGCCAAAACTCCGGATGGTTTGCCCTTTGTGCCGGCTTGGTACACCCTGAATGTTAAGTTATCCTGGTTCATCAATCAAAACTTTTCATTCAACACGGGTGTAGAAAATATTACCGATCAACTGTACCGTAATTTTTCTTCCGGAATATCTGCACCCGGGCGTAATTTCAGTATAAGCCTCAGGTATAAACTATAAGGTTATTAAGATTACTATTGGCGAGTGTGGAAAAATGAAGGTAATTCTTTCTGAGTTTTAGATACGAGAGCCGGTATAAATTTCTACCTTGTATGTTCTATGGATTACCTGCTCATCAGCATTGTTTCACTTCTTGCTTCAGGTCTTACCTTTTTTTCGGGATTTGGATTAGGAACCATTTTATTACCGGTGTTTGCATTGTTCTTTCCGCTCGAACTGGCTATTACATTAACTGCAATAGTTCATTTACTTAACAATTTGTTTAAACTCTTGCTTACCTACCCGCATGGAAACAAAAAAGTGGTGCTGTATTTTGGGCTACCTGCTCTAATCTCGGCCATTTTAGGGGCTTTTGTTTTAAATACCTTAACTGAGTTACCTGCCTTGCACAGCTATGAGTTGATGGACCATCGATACGAAATAAGCCCGGTAAAATTAGTTATTGCCGTGTTACTTCTGTTTTTTTCATTAATGGAACTGCTTCCCCGGTTTAAAAAAATACAATTCGATCAAAACTATTTGCCCTTAGGTGGACTGCTGAGTGGGTTCTTTGGAGGTTTGTCCGGTAATCAGGGGGCACTTAGAAGTGCCTTTTTGCTTCGTGCAGGATTAAGCAAAGAGAGTTTTATTGCCAGCGGCGTTAAGATTGCCTGCCTGATTGATGTATCAAGGCTTACGGTCTATTCCGGCCATTTTCCTGATTTTAACGATACCCGTTTGCTCAACATGTTACTTTGTGCGGTGCTTTCGGCTTTCTTTGGCGCTCTGCTGGGCAACCAACTAATCAAAAAAATCACCCTCAACAGCCTGCAACTTTTGGTAACTGTTTTTTTAATTGTTTTCTCAGTATTGCTTGCCTTTGGTATTCTATAACCCGCTTTGTTTCTCAAAGAGCTGATATTTATCATTTCGTGATGTTTTTCAAACAATAATAGCTGATCATCCTATCTAAATTCGTACACTTTTGTATTTTTGACACATGCTAATACAACACGATATGACACGATTGATTACGATTGTTTTGTTTGTTTTTTTACTTTCAACAAAAGGCATCAGCCAATCTAAAACCTATGTTACCTCCGGGTTAGAACTCATTTTTTCCTGGGCTGAAATAAGCGATAACAACAAAGGCGAGAGCGCCGACCTGCGTTTTGCTCCCGTGATTAACCTTCAGAGTTTTACTCATCTTGATTTCAGTAATAATTTTGGCCTATTTTCCGGTTTGGCTGTGCGCAATGTGGGCTATATTTATGGCAATTACAAAACGCCCATCAGCCCTTCTAACAGTGTAAGCACCACGGTTGAAAAAAGGTTTCGCTCCTACAATCTGGGAATACCCGTGGCTTTTAAACTGGGCAACCTCAGTAAAATGTTTATTTACGCAGGTTACGAGCTTGAAATTCCTTTTTTATATAAAGAAAAGAAGTATGAAGGTGGCGATAAGACCGAAAAAATCACCGGCTGGTTCAGTGACCGTCAACAATCGATATACCATAGTTTATTGGTTGGAATCCAATTTCCCTATGGCATGAATTTAAAATTCAAATATTACCTTACCGAGTTCCACAATCAGAATTATGTTTCGAATGATGGCACTAAACCTTATGCAGGACTTATGTCAAATGTCTTTTACATTTCCCTGAACTCCATGCTATTTAGAAACTCCAGTTTTGACCCTTCCGGTAAGGAAGAATAATCCCACAAAATGGCCTATTAATTTAAAAGATTTACAAGAAATTGTAAATCTTTTGTTTTTTTTAATAGGGCCAAGCCCAAGTGTTTCAATCCCTCTATTAAACTCTTATATTCGTGGCACCTATGCCAAAATGCCTTGTCATTATACCTACTTTTAATGAAATTGAAAACATCGAGAAAATGGTCAGGGCAGTCCTTTCTCTACCTGTTAGTTTGGATTTGTTAATTGTTGACGACGGTTCTCCGGATGGAACCGCGAGCACTGTAAAACAGCTTCAGTCGGAATTTACAAACCGCTTGCATTTGCTGGAACGTTCCGGAAAACTAGGCTTAGGCACTGCGTACATCACAGGCTTTAAATGGGCGCTGGCAAAAGACTACGATTACATGTTTGAAATGGATTGTGACTTCTCACACAAACCCGAGGATCTGTTACGCCTCTTGTCCGCCTGTGAAAAAGGAGCTGATCTGGCAATTGGTTCGCGTTATTGCAAGGGAGGAAAAGTGCACAATTGGCCGTTTGGAAGAATATTAATGAGTTATTTTGCTTCCGTTTACGCCCGCATGATATTGTGGTTCCCTGTAAAAGATACCACGGCAGGATTCAAATGTTACAAACGCAAAGTTTTGGAAACCATTCCCCTGGACAAAATTCGGTTTATGGGTTATGCTTTTCAAATTGAAATGAAATACCGCGCTTACAAATTGGGCTATACTTTGGTAGAAGTGCCTATAGAATTTACCGACAGGGTTCAGGGCGTAAGTAAAATGAGCACCAAAATTTTTAAAGAGGCTTTTCTAGGCGTTTTGCAAATGCGTTTTGTGAAATAACATCACCTCTTTACTTCACCAATTCTCCGTTTGCCCTCAACAATTCGGCCTCTGCTATTTTTACACTGTATAAGGCGTTAATGTAGCGGTATTGAGCATCCTCAAGATTTTTTTGAGCCTCAATGATTTCAAGCAAATTGGTTTTCCCTACCCTATAGCGCTCCATGGAAATGACCTGCAACTCACGGGAATCAATTAAATTAGAAAGTTCTAACTCGGCTATTTGTTTACTGAGTAAAAACCTGCGGTAATTTAACTGCACCAAAGCATCCACCTCCAATTCGGTTTGTTTTAATAGGATTTGCTGATTGAGGGTCTGAAGGCTCATTTCCCTGATCATGTTTCGGTTTTTATTCCCATTAAACAACAACCATCCCGCTGTTAATTCAGCAAACAAACCGTTTTGATTGTTGGCAGCCAAAAACCCGGCTTGACTTTTATTGTTCAAATAACGGTAGTCTAATCCCAAATTTAAATAAGGCAAAACGTTGGAGCGGGCTTCCTTTACATATTGCTCTGAGATTTGTGTTTGCTGTTTAGCTATTAAAATCATGGCATTTTTTGTATTCAAATCTTTTTTTAAATCCTCCAGCTTAGGCGTGTAATTTACCTTAATTGTATCTTCTGTTGTGTAATCCGTTTCCGCCGTTATGCCCACCAGATTATTTAACTTCACTTTTGCATCCAGCATTTGTAATTCCATTTGCACAATGGTGCTTTTTGCCCTATTTTCATCACTCTGCGATAACAAAAAATCCACCTTGGAATCAGAACCTACTTCCATTTTCAATTTGGCAATTTTTTTTCTTTCCTGATAAATCAACAAATTCTGTTTTTCGGTGCGTATCATTACATCCAACCGTACAATGTTGTAATAGGCAAGAATCACATCGTAAACCAAATTTTCCATTTGTTGCCTCAGTTGTAGGGTAGATAAATTTGCTGTTTGATCGAGTCGCTTTTTTATAGCAAACATTTTATTGCCATCGTACACTTTCATATCGAGGTGCAGGGCTGCCGAATACCCCGAAGATTGTGCATTGTTTCTTTCCTGAGTGGTACCGTTTGCAAATTCCTGAAGCGAATTGATATTGGAAAACACTGCCCCACCATTCAAACTGAGTTGAGGCGACATGCCGGCATTTCCTAAGTTATTTTGAAGCTGAGCTATTTGCGTTTGGTTTTTTGCAATTGAAACAGCAAAATTTTTCTCTAATCCTATTTTAATGGCATCCTCAAGCCCCATATAAGTTTGAGCTGAGCCTACTGAAATCATCAGTACAAATAAAACACAATATCCAAGTGTACTTTTCATCCTCTTTTAATCCCGGGCTTTAGTTTTGTCTTTGATGATAAAGGAATACATGGCCGGGATTACATAAAGCGAAAACACCATCGATAACAACAAACCGCCAATTACCACAATACCCATGCCTACCCTGCTTTTTGAACCCGCCCCTAAACTCAGTGCAATAGGAAGTGCACCCAAAACAGTAGCCAAACTGGTCATTAAAATGGGGCGCAGCCTTGCCGTAGAAGCTTCAATCAAAGCTTCTTTTACTTTCATTCCCTGATCACGCAATTGATTTGCAAATTCAACAATTAGAATACCGTTTTTAGTCACCAAACCAATGAGCATAATCATTCCTATTTGGCTGAAGATATTAAGTGTTTGGTTAAAATACCACAGCGAGAACAGCGCTCCGGCAAGGGCCATTGGCACGGTGAGCATAATGATAAACGGCTCAAGAAAACTTTCAAATTGGGCAGCTAAAAACAGATAAATCAATATCAACGCCAGCACAAATGCAAAAAGAATGTTGGAAGAACTCTCAGAAAAGTCACGGGACGGACCGGTTAAGGAGGTCACAAAACTATCGTCGAGTTCTTGTGCTGCAATTTTTTTCATTTCCTTAATGCCATCACCAATGGTTTTTCCTGGCGCTAATCCTGCTGAAACGGTGGCCGATTGGTAGCGGTTGTAATGGTACAATTGCGGCGGACTGCTTCTTTCCATTACGGTAATCACATTGTCCAATTGTATCATGTCGCCTTTGGCATTTCGAACAAACAAATTACCAATGTCTGCAGGATTATCTCTGTTCTCCCTGTTTACCTGACCAATCACCTGATACTGTTTATCGCCATTAATAAAATATCCAAAACGCTGACCGCTAAGTGCCAATTGTATCGTTTGGGCCACATCAGCAATGGAAACTCCAAGCAACCGTGCTTTGTCGCGATCAATCTCCACTACCAATTCGGGTTTATTAAATTTGAGATTCACGTCCACCCCCTGAAAAACAGGATTTTTGTTAGCTTGTTCTAAAAATTTAGGCAGCTTTTCACGCAGTTTGGCAAAATCCTGAGTTTGCAAGACAAACTGAACCGGCAAACCACCCCTTGGACCACCGCCGGAGGAAATGGTTTGTTCCTGAATAATAAACACCCGTCCTTCGGGAAACAATGGTAAATGTTTGTTCAAATAGGCTGCGATTTGATTTTGCGAGCGTTTACGTTCAGAGGCATCATTCAATGCCAGCCTTACAAAGCCTGTGTTGGCTGCACCTGAACCTACAAAGCCAGGAGCGGTAACTGTTAAACAAATACGTTTTTCAGGAATAGAATCTGTAACAAATCCCGAAATTCTGTCCATCACTTCGTCTGTGGCCTCAAAAGTGGTTCCTTCAGGCGCGTTCACTACCATTCGCAACCAATTACGGTCCTCAAGAGGTGAAAGTTCTGACTGCAACTGGGAGCCAAAAACAAAAATAGAAATACCTGAAACAATCAGAATAACCAATGCCCACCAGCGTTTTTGAAGAAAGCCGGTTACCGATTGTCTGAACCATTTATCCAATGCCACAAAATACTTTTCGGTAGCTAAATAAAATTTTGAGCGTTTGGTTGGGTCCTTACGTACCAATTTAGCATTCAGCATGGGTGTAAGTGTTAGGGAAACAAATGCGGAAATTAATACAGCGCCTGCCAATACCACACCAAACTCTCTGAACAAACGGCCTACAAATCCCTCCAGAAAAATAACAGGCATAAACACCGCAGCAAGTGTAAGCGAGGTAATGATTACTGCAGCAAAAATCTCCCGTGTTCCTTCTATGGCGGCTTCCTTAGGTTTCATGCCCTTCTCCAGTTTCTTAAAAATATTTTCAGTCACCACGATGCCATCGTCCACCACCAATCCTGTAGCAAGCACAATTGCCAAAAGTGTTAACACATTAATAGAATAATCCAGCAAATACATGATAAAAAAAGTGCCAATCAAAGAAACGGGAATATCAATCAATGGACGAAAGGCTATGAGCCAATCTCTGAAAAACAGAAATATAATGAGGATCACCAGAACCAGGGCAATCAATAAAGTTTCGGCCACCTCGGTAATGGATTTTTGAATGAAGCGCGTGTTATCTAAGGCGATGTTGATGGTGTAGTCTTTTGGCAGGTCTCTTTTTAATACCTCGTAACGTTTGTAAAATTCATCGGCAATTTCAAGGTAATTTGCTCCCGGCTGAGGTACCAGGGCCAAACCAATCATGGGTGTTCCTGATTCCTTTAGAATGGTTTCTTCGTTTTCAGCACCCAACTCCACCAAAGCAATGTCTTTTAAACGAATCATGTTGCTTTCCTGCTCCTTCACAATCATGTTCTCAAATTCAGGAACCGTAGACAAACGTCCGATGGTGTTTACTGTTAACTCTGTTGAATTTCCTGTAATTTTTCCTGAAGGTAGATCCACATTTTCTTTGGTGAGGGCTGTTTTAACATCAAGGGGCGTTAATCCATAAGCAACCAGCTTATCAGGAAACATTCGAATGCGCATGGAAATGCGACGTTGTCCCCAAATTTGTACGGCACTCACCCCCGGAATGGTTTGCAGGTTTTGTGCAATCACATTTTCCGCATAGTCACTCACCTCTAAAATGCTTCTGGTATTGCTTTTTAAAGTCATGGACACAATTGCATCGGAATTGGCATCGGCCTTGCTCACCACTGGAGGGGCATCAATGTCCTGGGGCAATTGCCTTAAAGCTTGCGACACCTTATCACGCACGTCATTGGCAGCCGCTTCCAAATTAGCGCTGAGGATAAATTCAACCGTGATGATGCTTGAGCCCTGGTTAGATGAGGCAGAAATGGAACGTATGCCTTCAATGCCATTGATGGCCTTTTCAAGCGGTTCGGTAATTTGCGATTGAATCACATCGGCACTGGCGCCTGTGTAATTGGTGCGCACGGTAATCACCGGAGGATCGATGGATGGAAATTCCCTCACACCAAGAAATTTAAACCCTATTGTTCCAAATAAAATGATGAGAATGGACATCACAATGGCCAAAACAGGTCGATTAACACTTAGTGAATAAAGATTCATTTTAATCGGCTGATTTGATAAGGTTCAATTGCAAATCTTTTTTGATAGACATTAGTCCTGTGGTAATAATGGTATCACCTTCAGATAATCCTTCTAACACCAGCACCTTCTGGTCGCTGCGCGGACCAATTTTTACCGGGGTTTCAATGGCTTTACCTGCTGAAAAACGAAACACCTTATGACCTTTTAAAATCGGTATTATTGATTGGCTTGGCACCATCAATTGTTTACTATTATCGCCAAATCCAACATAAACTTTTACATACGTGCCCGGCAATAAAGTTTTATCCCCTTTGTATTCAGCCCTTAAACGTATGGTTTTTGTGGCTTCGTCCATTTTGGGTTCTATAGCATAAATCTGAGCGGTATATGTTTGAGCTCCCAGGTCATTTTCCAATTCAAACGTAATGCTCATGCCATTTTTGATGTCTGGATTGTATTTGCCGGGAATTGAAAACTCAATGTATAGAGGGTTCAGTTGAACCAACGAAACTAAACCGGTGTTAGTGCTGACAAATGCACCCTCACTCACATTTTTTAATCCCACCATGCCGGCAAATGGCGCAACAATGCTTGTTTTGGCTATTTGAGCCTGATAAAACTTTTCATCGGCGCGTAGCACCGCTATTTCATTCTCCTGCATTTCGTATTCTTCTTCACTCACGCCATTGATCTCTCTTAGTTTTTTCAATCGGTCTAGTTTTTGTTCAGCCAGCTTCAATTGTGTGTTTACCTTAAGTAATTGTGCTTGAAAATCGGCGTCATTCAATTTAACCATCAACTCCCCCTTATTCACGTATTGACCTTCTTTAAAATAAATTCCGGTTACTTTACCGGCTAATTCAGGCATCAGATTCACTTCGTTAAATGCCCCCGTTTTACCCGCTGAAAAAATGTGGTTTTCATATGGCAGGGCTTTCACCACATAATAATGCACAGAAAGAGTTGCTGGTTTTCCCGACTGTGAGCCCTTTGATTGTACTTCTTTTGAGAAAAAAATAAACTTCGATGCAATAATTACTGAAAGTGCTAAAATTATTATAATCCAATTTGGAATTTTTTTCATGCCTATGTTTCCTTTAGTTCCTACCCCGGCGTGGAGAAGGTCAATGAGCAGGATGTAATTGCGTATCTCTTGTCGTAAATTATGACAAAAACTAAAATTACACCTTCATCTTGACAAATATCAGGTAATCAGGCTTTCTATAAAAATTATATATCCTTACTTTTGGAAGTTTTAACATCTATTCTATGAAATTTACTTTTGGTACTCTTTCTCTATTTCTATTCTTACAATTAAACGCACAAGAAGAACTCCACCTTAAAAACATCAAAATGCTCACCCATGGCGGCGATAATGCTGAAGCTTATTTTAGTTTCAACGGCAAATTTGCTTCCTTTCAAAGTAACAATCCGGCCTGGGGTTTAAAATGCGACCAGATTTTTAACCTCGACATTTCAAAAGCGGCGAAGGACAGTTTGTACAAACCTCAACTCATCAGCACAGGTAAAGGAAGAACCACCTGCTCCTACTTTTTAAAAGATGGCAAACACATTCTCTACGCTTCTACCCACGAAGCCTCTGACGAATGCCCTGCAGCCCCTGAAATGAAAGGCAAATACCTCTGGGCCGTTTACAACAGTTTTGACATTTATGTAGCCGATTTAAAAGGCAAAATCAAGAAAAAACTCACTACCACACCGGGCTATGATGCCGAAGCCACCGTTTCCCCCGATGGAAAAAAAATTGTGTTCACCAGCACCAGAAGCGGAGATTTGGAACTGTGGACCATGGACATTGACGGAAAAAATCAAAAACAAATCACCAATCAACTCGGCTACGATGGGGGTGCCTTCTTTTCTCCGGATGGTAAAAAAATTGTGTTCAGGGCCTCGCGTCCAAAAACAGAAGAAGAAATCAAAGAATACAAAGACCTCTTATCTCAGGGCCTTGTGGCTCCCACACAAATGGAAATATACACCTGCAATGTGGATGGCAGTGACCTGAAACAGGTCACACAATTGGGTAAAGCCAACTGGGCCCCATTTTACCACCCTTCCGGCAAAAAAATTGTGTTCTCCAGCAACCACCACAGCAAACGCGGTTACGACTTTCAGTTGTTTATGATTAATACGGATGGAACAGGATTAGAACAAATTACCTTTCAAAGCATCTTCAATGCCTTCCCCATGTTTTCACCCGATGGAAAACAACTTATTTTTTCTTCGAACAGAAACAATGGAGGAACAAGAGACACCAACCTGTTTATTGCTGATTGGGCTGATTAAAGGGATCTAGTAAAAATTAAAGGCCACAATTTGATCCACATTACCTGATTGGTTATGGCAATTCACGCAGCCGGCCGGGTCGGCATAAATACTGGATTGCACTTCTCGTTTCGAAGTGATTCTACCCCAAAGCCAGGAGTTTCTGTATTTATACATGTAGTAGTAAGTAATCGTTTGACTGGAGGTATTCACCAATTCTTTAATCACCAAAGCCCCTTCGGGCATAGCCGAACCCTGTGGAAGCTTTCCCATCTGATTCAAGGCTGAAAAAGCTCTTTTGTTAAACCTCAATTTGAATGGCCCGTGTGGGCCATGAACCCCTGAATAAACTGCCCCTGAATCGTTTTTGTAATAATTGAAGGATGCACTGTGATTGATACTGTCTAAAAAAACCGATTCATTAATTCTTAACCCTTCCCTTTTCCCAATATCTTTTGAGCAAGACAGCAAAAACAAACAACCAAGTGGTAAGATGAACTTCATTTTTGGAATAAAAATTTACTTCGATTTTATGGCTTGTAATTTACTTATGAGTACAGGAATCAGTTTCTCCCAAACAAATCTATTGCTTATAGTATGTAAAGCGTTCTTTTTCATGCTAAGGAGGTGTTGCTGGTCTAAACTCAAAAACGTTTTTATAGCCTCTTTTATTGTATTTGAATCAGCATTAGCCAATAATAAACCATTCGATGGATTCACCAATACGGATACAGCCCCTACATCCGTGGCCATTACTGTGAGTCCGTTGCCCATGGCTTCAAGCAACACATTGGGGAAACCTTCGCTCCAGCTGGGGCACAACAACACATCGCAGGAACGCAAAGCGTGTTTTAACTTTTCCTTGTCCCTGATTTCCCCGTGATAAATCACCCGGGAGTGAGTAATTTTTTTGTCTTCAGGAATGGGCCCAACAAAGTGCATTTCAAAAGCAGGGGTCTCCTTTTCAACGAACAATCCCTTTAAAGCCAAGTTCAGTTCCTCAAT
>JALOMJ010000155.1 GCA_025455485.1 Bacteroidia bacterium
ATGTTAAAACTTTCGGTGAAACCATACATGGGGATACGCACAAACGCATCGGCTGCTTTTACCACTTCTTCTGAAATACCTTCGAGTTCGGTGCCAAACACCAGGGCAAATTTGTGTTCAACCGGCAATTCGTTTAAGGTAAAATCATTTTTATGCGGACTTGTGGCCACAATTCTATACCCCTCTTTTTTTAAAGCGTTGAGTGCTTCCAATGTGTTGTTCTCGGCGTTTTTATGACGGTGTATGCTCAACCAGTTGCTGCTGCCCAAAGCTACATCGTCACTTATTTTCAGGTGATTATTATTCTCTATAAAATGCACGTGCTGTACGCCAAAACAATCGCAGCTTCTTAAAACGGCGCTGGTATTATGCGCCTGAAACACGTTTTCAAGCACAATATGCATGTGACTGCTGCGTTGCGATAACACTTGCTGTAAACGCGCTTTGCGCTTATCGGTAATAAATCCTTCCAGGTAAGGAATAAGATCGTGTATGTGCTGCTCGCTCAAGATGGAAGTGTAAATTAAATTAAATTTTTCCATTGAAATCGTATATTTGTATCGCAAACGGTTCTTGAAAAAGAATAATAGGGAATGGTGTGAAATTCACCAACAGTTCCCGCTGCTGTGTGTCCTTAAAACCACCCGTGCATTCTAAAGCCACTGTTCAATTAAGAATGGGAAGGCGCCCGGGTAAGGATGAGTCAGAAGACCTGCCATTTGCAGCACGGTTGAAACCTCCGGGAGTTGGGGCCAAAACACGCAGACATTTAACAAAAGAGTGAGAGGAACTTGTAATAGCAATTGCGGGCACGTGTGTGTTCTAAAACGGAGCATCCTGTTTTTAGTGCTCATGGCGTGTTATGTCATCAAGGCGCAGGATACCACCACCTTAAAGGAAGTGGATATTGTGATAGAGAAAAGCGGGAAATTTTCGAGCGGCAAAAAAAATCAGGAATTGGATTCAAGTTTGTTGAGTTTGTACCGTTACAAAACGATTAACGACTTATTGAGCGAAAATACGGGCATCTTTATTAAAAATTACGGACCCGGAGCTTTGTCCACCACAGCCATGCGGGGTGGAAGCGCCTACCACAGTGCTTTGTTGTGGAATGGCTTCAATATTCAAAATCCCATGCTGGGGCAATCGGACCTGAGCAGTTTGCCGGTGTTTTTATTTGACAAAGCAGGGGTTGAATACGGTGGTTCTTCGGCTTTATGGGGAAGCGGAGCCGTAAGCGGGAGTATTTTATTACAAAATTCAAGTCCCTTCAACACCGGCACCAGTGTGTTGTTAAACGTAAACACAAACAGCTTTGGAACTGCCAATGTTGGATTAGCGGCGGTGTACAGCAAAAAAAAGTGGGTGCTTTCCACAAAATTGTACGGCAACCATTCCAATAATACTTACAAATTCAAAAACGATTCGGGAGCGGTGCTTACGCAAAATCAGGCCCCATACCGGTTTTTAGGATTGCTGCAGGAATTTAAAGTCATCACCGGAAAAAGAAGTTCGCTTGCCTTTAATGTATGGTTAAATGCGAACGAAAGACAAATTCCACCAACAGACCAGGTTCTTGTGAGCAAATCGTATCAATACGACAAAGCGGCTCGCGGCACGATTTCATGGAATTACAATGGCCCACGCTTGCAATCTGTGATAAGGGGCGCCGGATTCATAGAACAAATTGATTATACCGACAGTTTAATTGCCTTGTATTCAAAAAGTCAATCCAAAACCATAGTTCTCGAAAATGAAAATTTTTTGAACTACCACACAAAACACCGCTTGCATTTTGGGTTTAACAGCACCTTAAGTTCAGCGACCTCTGACAATTATTTAGGCCAGCCCGGCTTAAACCGTTTTTCGGTATTGTTAGGCCACCGTTCCCTCTTTTTTGATCATCGTTTGCAGACTTCGGCTTCTATAAGAGCAGAGTATTTTTCGGCGGCTGCATTACCGGTTACGGGCAATCTTTCCTTAGATTATTTTATTCTGCCTGAATTAAAACTGCAGGCCAACGCCGCAAGAATATACAGGCAACCTACTTTAAACGAATTGTACTGGCAGCCGGGTGGAAATCCTCAGCTCCAGCCCGAAGAAGGCTATACTTATGAAGCAGGCGCCATTTACACAAAACCTATGAAACGGTATTTGATTTCCATTGGAGGCTCTGTGTATACGCGTCAAATAAACAACTGGGTGCTTTGGGTGCCGGGTCCTTCAGCAATTTCAAGCCCGCAGAACATTCAAGAGGTTTGGAGCCGTGGCACCGAAACCGACTGGAAGTTACGTTATGTCAACCGTGAATTTGGCTGGCAACTTACTTTAAACAGCACGTATGTTCTTTCTACAATTGAGGAAACCCAGCAACCTAACAGCGATACAAAATACAAACAATTGATCTATACACCACGCTATTTGTTTGTAGCCTCAGCAAAGGTGTGGTACGAAGAAACCAGCCTCACTTTTTTTCAGCAATACACAGGTTACCGATACACATCAAGCGACAATACTCATTGGCTTGACCCATATTATGTTTCATCCATCAGATTAAACTACACCTACCCGCAGAAAAGTATAAGTCTGGTAGTATTTTTGGCATGCAATAATGTGTTTAATGCAAACTACCGTGTAGTGGAAGGAAGACCCATGCCCCTTCGCAATTTTGAAGTAGGCATTAGCTTGTTAACAAACCACAAAAAGAAAATCGAAAACAAATCTTAAACAAAAAAGTATGAAACAAATTAAACTAACGGCATTATTTCTTTTAATGGTTTTAGGTAACAAAGCCCAGCTAGTGGTTTCCGATTTTGAAACTTTTTCTCTTAGTCCGGGCAGCTATTATCAAGACACCACCAACGCTCCCTTCTCGAGCTTAAACGCTGCTTTTACTCATCAAAACAGCAAATTCGGGAACACCTGGTACTGGACCGGCGGATTCGCATACACCAATATCAGCGATTCCTCTAACGGAACTTTTACAAACCTCTATGGGGTAAAAGCCTTAAAGGGATATAATGGTTCGGACAATTTTGTGATTGCACAAGACCGTGGCGTGATACAACTGGCTTCAGCTCAAAATACTGTAGATGGGTTTTATGTGACGAATACAACCTTTGCTTACAAAATGATTTTACTCGGCGATACGGCAAATGGATTTTCAAGAAAATTTGGAGACACCACAGGAACTGGTTCTGGAACAACAATTGCTCAGGGAGGATATCCTGATTTTTTTAAGATAACCATAAAAGGATTTAAGAATGGGCAAATGAGTTCTGATAGTGTTGAATTTTTCCTTGCCGATTTCCGGTTTCAAAATAACACTTTGGATTATGTTATTGATACCTGGCAGTGGGTGAACACCTCATCCCTTGGTGAAGTGGATAGTCTGAAATTTTGGATGTACTCTTCTGATGTTGGCCAATTTGGCATCAATACACCATTGTTTTTTGCACTTGATAATTTTACAACCAAAGGTTTTATTGCGGGCCAGGGAGAAGACAATGTTTTTGCTTCAACAAAAGTTTATCCAGTCCCTTTTCACGATCAACTTAGCATCTTTATCAACAGCAAGTTAGCATCAAATAGCCAATTGCAACTTACTGATTTGCATGGAAGGAGTATTTTGCTAGCGGAGCTTCAATTTGGTGAAAACACGCTTGATGTTTCGGCGTTAAAACCTGGGGTTTATCTTCTTCAGATGAATAATGGAGAACGTGTTAAACGTCTTAAAATTGTAAAAGAATAAACAAATGAATCCTCTACTCAGAACGTGTTTCTTTTATAGTCTCCTTGGTTTGCCTTTGTTTTCCTGCATGAAAGACAAGCCGGACCGTGATGTCTATGTACTAAAAGATCCTGAACCTTCGCAAAGGATATTTGTGGTGAATGAAGGCAATTTTACTTCAGGCAATTCCTCGATTTCTTTGTTTAATTCTGCAAATGGAGAGGTGCAAGAGGATTATTACAAAATGCAAAATAGCGCGCCATTGGGCGATGTAGCCCAAAGCATGGCACTGATCAACGAAAAGTATTATGTGGTGGTGAACAATTCAGGAAAGGTGGTGGTGTGTGATAAGACGTTTAAAATGTTGGCCAACATCACTGGATTGTCTTCACCCCGCTACATACTTCAGGTGAGCGCCAACAAAGCCTATGTAAGCGATTACAAATCGGGTAGCGTATCAGTTATCAACTTATCCAATCACTCGGTTAGTAACAAAATTTCATTACCCGGTTGGAGCGAAGAAATGTTGCTGCTGCACAACAAAGTATATGTGTGCAACATCAGCAGAGAATACCTTTATGTTATTGATCCAAATCAAGATAAAGTGGAGGATAGCATTTGGGTAGGTAAAAATGCCTCAGGACTTCAGGTAGATAAAAATCTAATGTTATGGGTTTTGAGCTCAGGTAATTTCTCAAACTCTCCGGCCACACTTTCGCTGATTAATAAAGGCAATTTGAGAGTGGAAAAAACGTTTGTTTTCCCTGCTGACCGGCAACCTTTTAAATTGGCAATGAACGGCCGCAGAGATTCACTGTATTTCATCGATAAAGGTGTTTTTGTGATGCCCATAGGAGCTGCAAGTCTGCCGAATCAAGCTCTCATTAAGTCTGAACAGAGTAATTTTTATGGTATAGGAGTTCATCCTTTAAGTTCTGAAATCTATGTGTCGGATGCTTTGGATTATGTTCAGCGCTCTCACATTACTGTGTATTCAGCAGCGGGCAACAAAAAAAACGAATTTAAAGCCGGCATCAATGCCAATGGTTTTTATTTCGAGTAAAAAGCATCATCTTTGATGCACTGAGTCAGCACCTGCATATTGTTTCGTTCGACGTGCCTTATCCCGCTAATTACGGCGGAGTAATGGATGTGTTTTACAAAATCAAAAGCTTGCATCAGAATGGCGTAAAAATTCATCTTCACTGTTTTCATTACGGTCGCTCTCCGGCTCCTGAACTCAATGCCTATTGCGAAACGGTGACCTATTACAAAAGAAAAACGTCGATTTGGTCGCATTTTTCTTTTTTACCTTATACTGTGCGCTCCAGACAATCGGTTCAGCTAAAAAAAGATCTTCTTAAAACACATCATCCGGTTCTTTTTGAGGTTTTGCATACCACCTGGCTAATGCGCGACAAGGCCTTCAAAGGGCGCTTTTGTTATTCAGGCTTGGCGAAATCTGAAAAAAATCTGCTTAGTAAAGTCTATTTAAAGATAGAGGCTATTAAATTGAAACGTTATGAAAAGATCATTCGTTATGCATCATTGATATTGGCAGTAAACATCAGGGACAGGGATTATTTTAAACAAAAGTTTCCGGAGGTGCCGTGTGAATTTCTGCCTAGTTTTCACCCGGGGGAATTAAAATCCCTGGAAGGAACTGAGCCTTATGTTTTGTTTCACGGCAACCTGTCTGTTTCAG
>JALOMJ010000010.1 GCA_025455485.1 Bacteroidia bacterium
AAGCCAAAAGTTTGGGTTGTTGTTGCTACAAATGCCTTATTTCTGCTCTAATACTTTGGGAGCCTTAAAATAATCACTGTCTTTTTTAGGCGCGTTTTTGAGTGCTTCTTTCTGTGTGATGCTGTTTTGGGATTCATCTGCACGCAATACGTTGGCTTCTTTGGTCATATAAATTAGTGGCTGCACATTTTCAGTATCAAGTTCATTTAGCTTGTCTACAAATTCGAGCATGCGGTTCATGTCGTTCAAAATACCCGGCTTGCTGCTTTCATCAAACTCCAAACGGGCCAGGTGAGCTATTTGATCTACGGTAGTGATATCTATCTTATTTGCCATAAAATGCGTGTAATTCTTCAGCGATAAAGAAATGCGTGTAATTCTTCAGCGATAAAGGTATAAACTTTTGTTTTTAATTCCTCCAGATCTTTCTCGGTAAGGCCTATGGTTGAAATTGGGGCTCCCACCACTATATTGGGCCTTCCGGGTCTACCATTACTTTTAAAAAACCCGCCATTTTGTAAAAACCACCAATTATTTAAGTTGGCTACGGGAACGATGGGTACCTGCCTTTCTATGGCAAGTTTAAATGCGCCGTTTTTAAACGGTTTAAGTTTTCCTTCAGAACTGATGGTGCCTTCTGGGTAAATTACCTGACTGTACCCTTTATCCAGCCAAGTGCCAGCATCTCTGAATGCCCTGTGTGCATCGCTGTTACTTCTGCGGTTGACTGGAATATCAAGGTATTTAAAAAAAATATTGAACAAAGGCAGTTTAAGCAATTCCGATTTGCCCATAAATATAGCTGTATGTTTAATGTATAAAGGACAATACACAATATCAAGATAAGATGTGTGGTTGGCTGCTATTACACAAGGTTTAGGAAGCTCATGAGGTTTGCCTCTGTATTCAATTTTTGGGAATAGAAAAGAACCATAAGAAATACACCTCGACCAAAGTCGTTTAAGGTGAAACACAAAATCGTACTTACGCATTTTCAGGGCCAAATAAAACAGAGGAAAAAGCAGCAAAAAAGGAATTACAAAACAAAGCGCAAACCAAAGTTTCCAGATGGGTGAGAATATGGCTTTTATTATGCGCATGCGGGGCGTTAAAGGTATTAAATTACAGTGGAAAAATGGGCATAAACAAGGGTTAAACAAGATTTGAGTTTATTTCTGTAATTTGGCAGCAACCTCTGAACGGCAAATGTTTTACCCTATACTATATTACCTGGTATTGGTGCCCCTTTCCTCTCTGCCTTATTTTTTAATTAAAGGCATCAGCAGCGCTTTTTACTACATGTTGTATTATGCATTTGCTTACCGAAAAAAAATAGTGCTTCAAAACCTTAGAAATTCTTTTCCTGAAAAATCAGAAAAAGAAATCAGGGCGCTCTGCCGTCGTTTTTACAGGCACCTTTGTGATACGGTATTTGAAGGGTTGATGTGTTTTACCATTTCGCGTAATCAACTCCTGAGTCACATTCGCTGCGGCAATCCGGAATTAATTAATACTTACTTTGAAAGAGGCCAATCAGTAATTATTGCTATAGGTCACTATGGGAGCTGGGAGTTTTTTCTTACCGGTTTAAACGCGCTTATTAAACACCAATTGGTTATCATTTATACCCCTTTAACCAATCCGTTCATGGAAAAAAAAATGATGCAGGCCCGAGAATCTTTTGGCACCCGCATGATCTCCAAATCTGAAGTAAAATCTTTTTTTGAGGAAAAACCCGAACAGCCAACCGCTACCTTATTCGCCATCGATCAATGGCCGGCTAAAGCAAAAAAGCCTTATTGGATGACTTTTCTTAACCAGGAAACTGCGGTGGCTTTTGGTACTGAAAAGTATGCTAAAGATTCGGGGCAGGCCGTTTTGTATGCTACCATTAACAAAGAAAAACGAGGAAAGTATGTGATTTCCTTTGTCACAATTTGTGATGAACCTGCTACAAGCCAATATGGTTTTATAACCGAATCCATTACCCGGGCCTTAGAAAAAGACATTGAAAAGGCTCCTGCTTATTGGCTTTGGAGCCACCGTCGCTGGAAACAAACGCGAGCAGAAGTTGAAGCGAAGAAAAATTAAACCATAAAAGCCGGAAACCATTCTCAAAGTGTAATTTGAAGGTTTCAGAACCTTCTTTTGAGACGAGTTATAAACACTAAAGGTTCAGAACTTTATTTCAATTTTGTAATGATAAATTCTGTGCGGCGGTTGATGCTGTGTTCTTCCTCTGTGCAGGTTGAAATCACCCTATCTTCACACGCACATCCGTTCAGTAGTTTGGTTTCACCATATCCTTTTCCAACTATTCTTTCTTTCTTAATACCCTTTTTTACAATATACGCCGCGCTTGCTTTAGCTCTGTCGTCGGATAGTTTGAGGTTTGATTTTGCGCTTGAACGACAATCTGTATGCGACCCCAGCTCAATATACATACCAGGGTATTCATTCATTACCTGAACAATTTTGTCCAGCTCCGTTGCGGCATCTTTACGAATAACCGATTTACCCAAATCAAAATAGATTGGTTTTAAATCAATCATTTTCGCCAGATCCATTCCCACTTCAATTTTACCAAGAGAAAAATTCATGGTTTTGTTCATGTCAACGGCCCCCGGCTCAGTAATGTCTTTTGTGAAAACAATGGTCCTTTGAAGATACCCCGGCTTATCAAGACGAATTAAGTATGCCAATTTATCCCCAATACGTTTTTCAGGTAGTTGTAAGGTATACAAACCCGAATCGCCGGTTATAAATGACGGGAATTCAAAGCTGGTGTTGATGTCGGAAATACGAATGGTAACACTGTCTAAGCGCTCGGCACTTTTCGCATCGGCGATAAACGCTTTAAGGTAAACGCGGGGATCCTTTTCAACATAAATTTCTTTGACAAAAGCATCGTCCGGAGACGATTCAGCCGTGAGGCTGTCCTGAACAGGAAAATACTCTGGGTGTGCAAATTGAATTTTATACTGGGTATCATCTTCCGCTTCGAGCATATAGATGCCGTTGTTGTTGGTTATTACCGTAGTTCCATTAACACTGAACACCAATGAATCTGCTGGTTCACCACTGTTCTTGTCGAGAAAAGTAACGGTTACCTCTTTGCCGCGTTTAACTTTTCTCAAAATTTCAAGGGTATAAATGTCATCATCCATATCGCCTGCCTTGCGGTTAGATGTTATGTAACCTGTTTTTAAATCTTCGCTCACGAAATATCCAAAATCATCGTATTGTGAATTCACCGGAATGCCCATGTTGTATATGCGGGCAACTTGCCCGTTTTTTATTTTGGCTTCGTAAATGTCTAATCCGCCCATTCCACTGTGTCCATTTGAGGCAAAATAAAACAGGCTGTCGGGAGAGAAATAAGGAAACACATCAGCACCTGCCGTATTTACCTTATCGCCCATATTTTCCACCTTACCCCACACCCCGAGCGAATCTTTCTTAACACGGTAAATGTCCATGCCCCCGTACCCTCCGGGCATGTCTGACGCAAAAAACAAGGTGTATCCGTCGGGTGAAATACTAGGGTGAGTAAAATTGTATTGTACATTATCAAACGGCATCATCTCTACCTCGCTAAAACCATTCTCATCCATGTATGCCATTAAAATAGCAAGCTTTGATAGTCCTTCCTTGGATTTATCACCTTTACCCACATTGTTTCTGGTAAAATAAAGCATGTTATAGTCTTTGGTAAATGAAATAGGACCATCATTAAATTTTGAATTCAAATCCCCCATAAATAAAATAGGCTTCAATTCCTTGCCATTACCGTCTTTTCGGGTAGCATACATTTTAAGATAGGCCGAGTTCGTCCATGCGTGTTCCTTTTTTATCCAGGAAATTTTTGCCCTTGAAGAAGCAAACACAGTGGCATCATAAAATTTTACCGCACACATGTCACTTTTGTCTGAGTTAAATGTGGCGGGCGTGACGCTATAAGCATCTGCATTTTTTGTGAACTCTTTGTTTTTTTCGAAGGACGCTGCTAATTCTTTCCCTCGCGCATCTAAACTGAATCGTTCAAAGAACGCTTTTGCTTTTTCGTTTTCCCCGTTTTGCATCAAAGCTTCTCCATAATACAATTCCTGTATGGGTTCGGCGACGCCCATGTTTACCAAAGCACCATAGTTCTCAATTTGACCTTTGAGGTTGTTGGTTAAGCGGTAACATTCTCCTAGATTTGAAAGAATTAGTTTGTTAGTGCCATCGGTTTTTTTTGCCTTTTCGTAATACGGTATAGCTTCAGAATAGGCTTGCTGTGTAAAGTACAAATTGGCTTTTCTAAGCGCAGTGGGCTCTGTCTTCTTGGGGGTAACAGGCTCAGGAGCATCTAAAAGTTCAGAGCCTTCCAGCTGCTGCAATTCGCTGTCGGTAATGGTGTTTTCTTCGGCTTGGTTTTTGCCGGCCAAAGTATCCAATGGTTTTGGTTTAACCGTAGCGGGCTGGGGTTCTTGCGCAAAAACAGAACTGGAAAAAGAAAAAATGAAAAAACAAACAAAAACTTTAAGGACTCTCATAAATTCATTAAAAAATTAAAAATAACGGGGGGTAACTACCTTTTTGTCTTTGTATGCAAACAAATAGCTCAATACAAATTCATGAGAACCTTGTGAATACTTTTGAATCTGATTCACGCCATAATCATAGGAATAATTTACTAAAAACTGGCTGTTAACCTGGTATCCCAGTAACAGAGAAATGGCAGAACCGGTACGGAAAGATAATCCTGTCCAAAACATTTCCCTGATTAAAAGATTAGCCCCTAAATCGAGCTGAATAGGTGCCGAGGCCACATATTTAATCATGGCATTCGCTCTAAGTTTAAACTCGTCGTTTATCGTAAACATATTTCCTGCCGTAAAATAGTAAGTGAATTTTTTAAATTCCACTTTCGATGTTTTTACTGCGCCTCCATTATTAAAACTAACCTGATTGTCAATCAAACGCGGAATAGAAAAACCACCGTAGAACGATTTTGTGTGGTAATACACCCCTGTGCCCATGTTAGGAGCAACAATGTTCGGCGAATTCATGCTTAGTTGAGGATCGGTAATCCCATTATCGTTTACTTTAAGTTCTGAAAATCGATTCACCTGCATATCAACACCTGCCATTAAACCAAGGGCAAGTGTTCCTTTGTCCTGAACCTTTATCCTATAGGCGTAATCGCCGTAAATAAGGTTTCTTTGAAGCACCCCAATACGTTCGTTCAATACACTGATGCCAACACCCATTTTATCATTAATAATAGGGCCATGCAGCGAGAAAGAAGTGGTTACAGGTCGTCCGCTGAAATTAACCCATTGCTGTCTGTGCAATAGTGTGGCGCTCATGGCACCATTGCTTCCCGCATAGGCCGGATTAATAAACATCTCATTAAACATGTAATTCGTAAACTGGGCATCGTATTGCGCTTTAAGGAAATTTGCACAAAGCATCAGCACCAAAAGGCCGGTGAGTTTTGTTGTTTTATAAAAATTTGTTTTCATAATTAATTTTCCTTTTGCAATTAATACTGTAACACAATAAATCCTGTATAGGTTTTCTGATCAGCGCCTTTCAGGTTAAGTATATAATAGTAGGTGCCCTGAGGCAATTTGTTGTTGCCGTTGCTGCCCCTGTTGGCTGCACCATCCCAGGTATTATCATAATTAGTGCTCTCGAACACTTTACTGCCCCATCGGTTAAAAATAATGAGTTCATTTTCACCATCCGGTAGTCCTTTAATTACAAAGGTTTCGTTGATGCCGTCACCATTAGGACTGAACCCCTGAGGAATAAAGAGTGTGGGATTAGACACCACCAAGACTGTAGGTAAATTATCGGCCGGCTCATTCCAAATACCATTGTTGTTCACATCAGGATTTGAGCCGTTTCCGGATGTGTCAGACACAACTATACTTTGAGAATTCAGAGCTGTTCCAAAGGCACTGTTTTTATAAACGCTAACCGTGTCGGTGATGACATTTATCACAAAACTTATGCTGCTCTTCGTGCCAGGAGGCATTTTGCTTAACATGGAATTGGTGATGCGCACATCATTTCTTCCATCAAAGTTCCCGTTGGCTACCAATTGGCCATTGCCCGAAACGGATGGACCGCTGCGTATACTGTAACTGGCCGGCAACTTTACTGTAGCATTGTACAAACTATCTTTAACGTTCACATTGTACAAGGTGTCATTGCCAAGATTGTGAACAGTGATGGTGTATCGGAAATCAAACGTGTTATTGTCGGACTTTATGGCTTCTCCGGTTTTAGTTAAACCAAAGAATAACTTAGGCGTGAAACTAAACGTGGTTGGCTGATTGTTGTTGGCCGGATTGTTATCCAAATTTGGATCGGGGTTCAAGCCATTTTGAGAAGAATCTGCCAATACAATCGTGATGGAAGGTACAGCACTTGAATTAGCGGTTCCTTTTATGGAGTTGGAGAAGGGGCCAAATCGCCCGAACGGAGTTACCCTAACGGTAAACAGGATGGTGTCGGTTTTTCCAACGTCTATTTGACTTCCGAGTGTATTGGTCAGGCTGGTTTCAAGCAGTCCGTCGAAACCGGAATTAACCACCAAACTACTGCCGGCATTGGATATGGAAGGTGTTGTCACCACAGTAAAGGTCATTGGTGAGGCAAAGACAGTATTTAAATCCTCTTCAAGTTTAATTTCTGTAAGGGGAACTGTTCCGAAGTTTTTTACTACCGTTTTTACAGTAACATTATAGGTGCCGTCATCGTTAGTAAGGATAGATGGAATGGACTTTGCAATTCCGAACGCATTAATCTCACAATTCGTTTGTGTTAAAATCAGAGTGGTGTCTTTAGTGCAGCCTTTGTCATCAAAGAACCGAACGGTGTAAGCCAAGGTTGTTGTAGGATTTGCAAGCGTGTTGGTGAGTATGCCATTTGCTGGAATTCCTGTTGCAGTGAGGTAAGTGGCTGTACCCGTATAGCTTGAACCCGTTACCAGATCGAATTTATCGGTGGCACCAAAATTAAATGCATAAATGGTTCCATCATTATTTGTGATGGTGCCGTTGCAAGTAGCTGGTGAAATGGAAGCCGTTATCGCCACATCTGTAAAGGTGCTGATGCTAATGGTGGCTGTATCAACACAAGAACTGGTAAGGTCGGTCACAACTACTGTAAATACCCCCGATACTGTTGTGGTAATAGCCTGTGTTGTTCCGCTAACAACTCCGGGCCCTATCCATGCAAAACCAGGATTTGTAGTGGTGTTGGCTGCATTAAGTGTAACCTGAGCAATAGCGCAGGTAATGCTGCTACTGGTAGAACTCAATGTAACACTTGGTATAGAAAAGTCAGTTGGCACATCCACAGTAATTGTGGTAATACAACCGGTTTGATTATCGGTGACGCTTAGCGTATAGTTACCCCAGAAATTGACCGCTGTAGGATTTTGAACATTTGAAGTATAATTCAAAGGTCCACTCCAAAAGTAACTCACGTTGGTGTCGGTTGACGCGCCAAATAAATCTACGGTTGGTCCTGCGCAGGAAATAATGCCTGCAACGCTGGCCGTAACATTCGCAGGCAAAGGATTCACAACAATTTGTGCGGTAAATGAGTTAAAGCACAAACCGGCATTATCACCATCCAGTGTGTAGGTGCTGGTTATGGTTGGGCTCTCTACAATGCTGGTTTGCGTACTTAAACCCGGTGTCCATGTATAATTGGCTGCGCCGCTTGCGGTTAAGGTAACACTGTTGCCCACGCAAATGGTACTACTTTGAGGGCTAATTATCACTGTTGGATTGCTTATAACCTGTACGGCTAAAGTTGTTGTTGAATTACAACCGTTAACGTCTACACCAAACACCGTATACGTGGTGTTTGCAAGGGGAGAATCATTTACCAAAGCTCCGGTTAAATTTCCCGGTGACCATGTGTACGTGTTTGCACCCGTTGCTGAGAGAGAAACCGTTGCTCCTTCACAGATAGCTGTTGGAGAAGCAGATGCCGTTAGTGTTGGATTTGGATTTACCACTACGCCCACCGTAGCCGTATTAAAACATGTATTTGCATCTTGTCCTGTAACTGTATAAGTAAGCGAAAGTGTAGGTGTATCGCTAACACTTGAACCTGTAGCGTTAATCGGACTCCAGGTATAGGATAGCGCTCCACCAGAACTTAAACTTACGCTGCTACCCGCACAAACTGCAGCACTTGAAATGCTGGCTGTTACCGCAGGGAGAGGATTAACCAAAATTTGTATGGTTTGGCTTCCAACACATCCTCCGCTATTTCCAAGAACAGTGTACGTGCTCGTAATGCCAGGGGATTCAACTACAGAGGCCGTATTTTGATTGCCCGGCAGCCATGTGTAATTGATGGCGCCACTGGCCGTTAAACTCACAGAAGCCCCAACACAAAGTACTGTTGAACTTGGCGTAATAGATAGTGTTGGTGGTGATACCAGAATTACTGCAACAGTAGCCGTATTCGAACAGCCTGAAGCTGCTAAACCAATAACGGTATAGGTTGCAGGCCCTGTAGGCGTAGTTGTTATCACAGCGCCACTTAAATTCATGGGCAACCACGTGTAACTGGAGGCCCCATTGGCACTCAAGGTGGTACTATTGCCTGCACACACCGCTGTTGGGTTGGCGGCTGCACTCACAACCGGAAGCGCTAGCACACTGATGCCAATGGTTGAACTGGACTGACAAGAAGCACTCTCACCGGTTACAGTGTAAACAGTAATTGCCGAAACTGTTGTGACAAGGTTACTGCCTGTGGTGGCGCCCGGTTGCCAGGTGTAATTGTTGGCTCCGGTAGCCGTGAGTGTTAAGGTTGTTCCACTGCACACCAAATTTCCCGATGAGTTTAAAACCACTGTAGGAATTGGTATCACTTGAAGTGCAAAGGTACTTGAGTTCATACAACCGGTGGCACTCATTGCCTGTAAAGTATAATTTGTAGTTACCGTTGGATTCACAACAAATGTTGTTGCCGTTGATCCTCCAGGTAACCAGGTGTAACTGTTTGCTCCGAAGGCGGAAAGTGTAGCTGAACTGCCCGCACAAATAGACGGACTGCTTGCAGTTATGGTAGGTACCGGTAAAGCATTCGCTTGAACAAAAACGCTTGTATTGCCAGTGCAACTTCCTGTAGTGCCGGATAAAGAATATGTTGTTGAAACGGTTGGACATACCACCACGTTCGTATTGGTTGAACCCGTACTCCAGCTGTAACTAGTTGCTCCGTTGGCTGTTAAAGTAGCGCAATTGCCAACACAAACTGAAGTTGCCGAATTGATAGTAGTCACTGTAGGGGTTGGACTTACAAATACGGCTTGTGTTTGTTGAGCAACGCATCCTAAAGTGTTGGTTCCTGTTACGGTATAAATTGTGGTGACTGCTGGGTTTACAACAATAACAATGCCGGTCAAACTTCCGGGATTCCAGCTATAAGTCTGCGCTCCGCTGGCAATAAGTGTGGAGGATTGACCGCTGCATATTGCAGAACCAACAATAGTAGTGCTTAGCGTAGGTGCCGGGTTAACTGTTAACGTGGTAATTGCACTAGACGTGCACCCTGCTGTGCTGGTACCATTCACTGAGTAAACTGTGGTGGCTAAAGGACTAACTGTAACCGATGCACCCACCAGGTTGCCGGGATTCCAGGTGTAACTGGCTGCACCACTGGCAGTGAGCGTGCTATTAAACCCAGGACAAATAGCAGTTGGACTTGCCACAGCAGTGGGTGTTGGAAGGGCATTAACAATAACCGCCAACGTGGAGGAGTTCGTACATGCGCTGGCTGAACCAACAACTGTAAACGTAGTAGTGTTCACCGGCGATACCGTTACTGTTGCTCCACTTAAATTGCCCGGAAACCAGGTATAAGAACTTGCCCCTGTTGCAGTAAGTGTTGCAATGGCGCCCAAGCAAATTGACGTTGGATTATTGCCTGAAGATACTACGGGCAAAGGAATAACCGGCATAGTGAGAGTTGTTTGGCTGGAACATCCCAAACTGTTGGTGCCGATAACGGTATACGTCGTTGTAACAGTTGGACTAACAACAATCTGAGAAAATGTTGAACCACCCGGAAGCCAAGTATAAGACTGCGCGCCGAATGCCGATATTCCAACCGCACTTCCTACGCATATAGAAGGTAATGCCGCAGCCAGAGAAACCGTGGGGTTAGGGTTCACCTGCAGATTTACCGTGGCTGTAGTTATACACCCTAAGGCATTGGCCCCTGTTAGTGTGTAAATGCTATTAGCAACAGGACTCACCGTCACATTAGATCCCGCTAAGTTCCCCGGATTCCAAGTATAAGAGGCAGCTCCACTGGCACTCAATACAGCACTAGAGCCGGAACAAATGGCTGTTGGTGAAGCAACAGGATTTAAAACCGGACCGGATTGAACACTCACAGTAATTACGGAATTGCCTATACAGCCGGAGTTATCGCCGGAAACCAAATAACTGGTGTTTACAGTTGGATTAACAACTACGGATGCTGTGGTAATGTTTCCGGGATTCCAGGTATAAGAACCGGCACCCGTTGCACTCAGTGTACTTGAAAAACCAACACAAATAGGGTTTGGAAAAGCTGTTGGTAAAATATTTGGAATAGGCACAACCAGTATGGTAATCGTCTCCTGATCGGTACAACCAAAGCCGTTAGTGCCCGTTACTGTGTATGTTGTTGTTACACTTGGGCTCACTGATACACTCAATCCGCCAAGAGCGCCCGGATTCCAAGTATAGAAACCCGCTCCGGCAGCAGTTAACGTTAGCGAAGACCCTGCACAAATGGAGGCAGTGCTTGCGGTAATACTCACCGTTGGTGCAGGATTTACCAACACCTGCACGGTTCGGGTGCTTAAACACCCAATGGCATTATTACCGGTAACGGTATAGATTGTTGTAACAGTAGGATTCACACCCACATTTGCGCCACTTAAGTTGCCGGGATTCCAGGTGTAAGTTAAGGCTCCGGAGGAACTAAGATTACTTAAACCACCCGGACAAACGGCCGTTGGCGAAGCTACAGCGGTTAAGACCGGGCCATTTTGCACATTAATTAAAATAGTAGCCGTGCCAGCACAACCGGCACTTTCTCCTGTTACGGTGTAAATGGTTGTAATCGTTGGGCTCACCGAAACCGGCGTGCCAATAAGAGCACCCGGACTCCAGGTATATGCATTAGCACCCAATGCACTCAGTGACACAGAATTTCCTGAACAGATGCTTGAAGAACCGGCTGAAGGAATTGGTGTAGGATTGGGAACAACAACCACCGCCACGGTATTTTGACTTGTACAACCAAACGCATTGGCACCATCAACAGTATACGTTGTGTTGGCGGCAGGCGTTAAACTTAAAACAGCTCCAGTTAGTCCGCCGGGATTCCATGTATACGTTGTAGCTCCGCTCGCAGTATAGGTAACTGCATTGCCCGCACAAACAGATGCGCTTGAAGCAGAAATTGCAATGCTTGGAAGCGGGTTAACCGTGATTAATACGGTGTTGGTACTTAAACAACCAATCACATTGTTGCCGGTTACTGAGTACGTTGTGGTAATGGTTGGACTGACATTCACACTAGCTCCGCTCAAATTACCCGGATTCCAGGTATAACTCAAGGCTCCGCCTGAACTCAAATTACTGGTACCGCCAATACAAATGGCAGTTGGACTGGCCACAGGATTTAAAGTTGGACTATTCAATACGGCTATAGCAGTTGTTGTTGTTCCCAAACATCCCGATGTTTCACCTGTGAGGGTATATGTTGTGTTAACGGATGGACTTACGGTTATCAAACTGCCGCTTAGTGCCCCCGGACTCCAGGTGTATGCATTAGCACCGGATGCACTCAAGGTAGCTGTGTTACCATTACAAATAACAGTTGGATTAGACAGGGCAAAAACAGTTGGATTTGAAACAATAACAACGGATACAGTTTCTTGCCCAACGCAACCAAAGGCGCTGGTGCCGCTAACCGTATAAGTTGTATTACCTGTAGGTGTAAAACTTACCGCAGAGCCTGTCAGCGTTCCAGGATTCCAGGTATAAGAAGCAGCCCCTGAAACAGAATAACTAACACCTGCTCCTGCACAAACTGTAGAAGAAGAAGCCGTGATACTCAAAACAGGTGTTGAGTTAACCAAAACATCAACTGTGGCTGTGCTGGAACAACCAAACACATTTATCGCGCTAACCGTATAATTTGTTGTGATGATTGGCGTAACATTCACCGTGGCACCCGTTAATGTGCCCGGATTCCAGGTGTAGGAAGTTGCACCGGAAGCAGAAAGGTTACTGCCGCCACCGGGACAAACCGCTGTAGGACTGGCCACCGGGTTTAACGCTGAACCTGAATTTACCGATATAGCCAATGTAGCTGTGTTTTGACAATCTCCTTGTGAACCAGTTACCGTATAAAATGTACTTACAAGTGGCGACACGGTAACCGATGCGCCGGTTAAACCTCCCGGATTCCAGGTGTATGATGCAGCACCACCAGCACTCAATGTCAATGAGCTTCCAACACAAATAGCATTGGTAGAAGCCCCGGCGGTAACTGGAGGTAAACTGATTACAGTAACTGAAGATGTGGCCGAACTGGTACAGGTGCCATTACTGCCAATGATGGTATACGTGGTGTTTGCGATCGGAGCAACAGAAATACTGGCGCCGGTTGAAGCACCGGGGTTCCAGGTATAAGTGGAAGCACCGCTTGCCGTTAAACCCAGCGTTGACCCAAAACAAACTGATGGTGTGCCCGGACTTATTGTAAGGTTAGGAACAGGGCTAATGATTGGCTCAACCGTAAAACTCGACACACAACCCAGGGCATTGGTGCCCGAAACCGTATACACCGTAGGCGCTGTGGGTGTAACCACAACAAACGAATTGCTGCTCGCCACCGGCGCCCAAGTAAAACTTAAGGCTGTAGGCGAAACTGATGTGAGGGTGGCACTATTGCCTGGACATATAACTGTAGGACTGGAAGTGACCGTCATGCTTGGGCCGGGATCGACCGTGACTGTAAATACAGCTGAATTCGTGCAACTTCCCGAGGAACCTATAGCGGTATAGGTGGTTGTAGCCGTAGGCGTTAACACCGCCGGATTGCCAACAAAACCCGTTGGCTGCCAAGTGAAGGTGCTGGCATTTAAAGCTACGTAGGTTACTGGCGTACCGGGGCATATGGTTCCTATTGGTCCTGCAATTTGAATGACCGAGGCCGGCAATAAGGTGGTTTGCACAATGGCCGTTGTAGCCGTGCTTACACAGCCATCTGTAGAAGTCCCTATTGTAGTATAAGTAGTGGTTGCCGTTTGAGTGATTGCCACTTGAGAACCCGTTAAACTCACCGGCGCCCAAGAGTATGTATTGGCTCCACTGGCCGAAAGCGTGGCCGTTTGCCCCGGACACAGACTGAGATTGCTGGAAAGTACCACCAAATTTGGATTGGGGGCTACGTTGACTTGAAACGTATAATCTCCAACACAAGTGCCGGTGCGGGCGGTAATGGTATATATGGTGGTAACCGTTGGACTTACATTGACTATGTTTAACACCTGATTACCCGGTTGCCAGGTGTAAGAGGCTGCGCCAAAAGCGGAGAGTGTTACCTGTGTGTTGGTGCCACTTGTGCAAATTGTTGGTGAAGGTGATGCTGTAATTGTGGTTGGAGGTGGAAAACTTAGTTTTACAACGCGAACAATTGGCAAACAAGATCCAGGAGGATTCATGGAAAGCGTATAGTCACCCGCTACTGATGAGGCAATGGTTTGGTTGGTATTGCTGGTGATACCGCTTCCGGCAGGGCCATTCCAAAGGTAAGGCCCTAAACCACCCGGAGCAGTTAATGTAGCAGTGGTAGCACATTGGGCAGCCACATTTACGGTTGGACTTGGCGCAGGTATAGTAAGCGAGTTGTTTAAGGTCACTCCCAATTGAGAGCAATTGGAATCAAAATATGCATATCCGTAATGCCCCGTTTGTGAACAGTCGGAAAGAGTGACTTCAATTGTTACAGTTGAATTAATATAACTCGTGAGGTCAATGGAATACCTTTGCCATGCAGGATTCCTGTATATGCCGCCAGCTAAAGTCCATGTAATACCCGGTGAAGAACAACTAGGACCACTGGTTGGCGGCGGCGCAAATGTAAACAAAGGACAGGCCAACAAATTTCCTACAAAATCCCGCAAACTCACCCTCATGTACGGCTGGTCGCAACAAGTGTGGTTACTTCCCATCACTGCCCTATAGGCGAATTCATAAAGGAAATTTGAGCTTGTAACAGGAAAGGTCTGACGCACTCTCACCATCGCTCTGTCAAAATTATTCACCTCATCATTTATTTTTAATACTTTGTTACCAGGAAAAGGGGAAGCAGTAACAGTACCAATTACCGGATCTACAAATGGAGTGGTCAAAACCTGTAAAGACGTAGAAGGAAACGCTACTAATCCGTTGGTTGCAAGGTACTGACAAGATGCATTCACACCAATGTTGGTGCCGCTATTGGCTGTCCATCCATTTAAATTGCCATCCTCAAACCCTTCATTTACACAAGGTGCTGCATTCACGGCATTTCCACCCCCAATACTTTTTCCATTTTGAGGTATTGGAAATACCGGTGTTTTAGAGTAGTCAATCGTTGATGGGTCGATAGGAATTTCATAGTAACTCTTAACATTGTATTTTGTATCTATAAAAAACCGCTTTTCTTGCTCAATATAAATTTTAAATGCTTCGCCATAAGTGCCTTCATGTAAAGCGATGGCCTTATACTTTTCTTCGTCAAAACCAGCCAAAGAATCGACAGAAGTAGTTTTTAAGAAGAAGTTCTTAAATTTATTTTGTGAAAGCATTTGGCTTTCACAGATAAAAACAGAAAATAGAATGATAACGGCAGAAAGTATTGATTTACGCATAAGTACTTGTCTATAAAATAGAAAGCTAAGTTATTAATAATTTTTGTACAAAATTCGCCAAAATGAGCGAATGGCCTGCTTTTTCGAGGGAATTAACCGATTTGGATTCTTTTAAAGCGTTTAGTCGCTCAAAATTCCACATTTTAATAAATCAAAACTTATGGCTTATTGCTTACTTTTGAACTCTTTATGCCGGAAAATACCATAGCCCTTTTACCCGATCATGTGGCCAATCAAATAGCCGCCGGAGAAGTGGTGCAGCGTCCGGCCAGCGTGGTAAAAGAGTTGCTGGAAAACGCCATTGATGCCGGCGCCACGCAAATACGCCTGCTTTTAAAGGATGCCGGAAAAAGCCTTATTCAGGTTATCGATAACGGCAAAGGCATGAACCCTTTTGATGCCCGCATGTGTTTCGAACGGCACGCCACGTCTAAAATTTCCAAAACTGAAGATCTGTTTGAACTGCACACCAAAGGTTTCCGCGGAGAGGCCCTCGCCAGCATTGCCGCCATCGCTCAAGTAGAATTAAAAACCCGGCAGACGTCTGATATTCTGGCCCAACACCTTACCATTGATGGCGGTAAATTCATTGAACAAACCGAATGTCAGGCCCCTGTTGGCAGCAGTTTTACCGTAAAAAACCTGTTCTTTAATGTACCCGCCCGCCGAAATTTTTTAAAAAGCGATACGGTTGAACAAAAACACATTATAGATGAAGTTGAACGTGTGGCCATTCCCCACACCGCCATTCACTTTACTGTAATTAGCAACGGCAATGAAATTTTAAATCTACCGCCGGGCAACCTGATGCAAAGGCTAAAATCCTTGCTTGGAAGTTACATACAAAAAGAACTGGTGCCCATCAGCGAAAACACGTCATTTGTGAAAGTAGACGGCTATGTGTGTTTGCCCAATGCCGCCACCCGTTCCAAACGCGAGCAATTTTTTTTCGTGAACAATCGCTTTGTGCGTAACCCTTTTTTAAACCACGCCATTTATGAGGCCTACAAAGAACTGATCTCCTTTCAATCACATCCCAAATATTTTATTTTTCTTGAGCTCGATCCGAAAGACATCGACATCAACATCCATCCCACTAAAACAGAAGTAAAATTTACCGACGATAAAACAGTTTACATGCTTTTGGTGAGCTCCATCAAACGTGCACTTGGTAAAGCCAACGCCGGACCCACACTCGATTTTGAAAATGAAATGAGCATGGACCTGCCCTTAAGCCCTGGTCCGAATGCTTTTCAAACCCCTTCCGTTCAAGTAAACGCGGCTTACAATCCTTTCCATTCGGCATCAACACCAAATCACCCGCTTCAAAAAGTAAATCGGCAGCACTGGGAAAACATGTTCGAGGGCTTTAAACAAGAGGTGGATGTATTACCTTCTCCTGAACAAAAAGCACTGGAAACTTTAAGGCAGGAAGCTATCGATTTTAAGGTATTTCAACTCAACTTCAAATACCTTGTTACCTCATACAACGGTCAGGTGCTTATCATCGATCAGCAAAGGGCACACGAACGTATTGTCTACGAACATTTTCTGGCTTCAAAAACCGAAACGCCCATAGCCACGCAGCAAATGTTGTTTCCTGAACAATTAGAGCTGAGCGCCAACGATTTTCAATTGGTGAAAAGTTTACTCGCCGAATTTAAACAACTGGGTTTTGATATAGAGTTGTTTGGAAAAAACTCCATAGTCCTGAATGGCACCCCTTCGGATATTGAAGAAACTCAGGTGAAACAATTACTGGAAGGCATACTCGAAAATTTTAAACTCAACACCATTGATTCAAAAATTGAAAAACGCGACAATTTATGCAGAGCCATTGCTCGCAATGCCTCCATCAAGCAAGGTAAAGCCCTTGATACAGAAGAAATGAAGCTTTTATTAAACCATTTTTTTGCCTGCGAAAACCCACTCTACACGGCCAATGGCAAAGTGATTATGATGGAGCTGGAAATAAACGAAATTGAAAAGTTTTTTAAACGTTAAATGAACTTCAACAACCAATACCGTCCCGGCCCCTTTGGTCACCTTCCTGTGGTTACCAAAAACATAATTCTCATTAACGTGGTGTTGTTTATTGCTACTTTGGCTCTTGAAACACAGGGCATTTCCCTTATCAAGTATCTCGGCTTGCACCATCATCTGGCAGCAGATTTCAGGCCGCATCAATTCATTACCTACATTTTTATGCACGGGGGGTTTACCCACATCTTCTTTAACATGTTTGGTGTGTACATTTTTGGTCAGGTATTGGAACAGGTGTGGGGCCCTAAACGCTACCTCATTTTTTATTTGCTCACCGGCCTCGGTGCTGCTCTTGCCCAATATGCAATCATGCACTTTGAAATTATGGATACGCTCGCTGCCATTAACATGGAATTTGACAGAACCGATTTAACTTCCGGCGAACGCGCATACCTCATAGATTACAAATACAATTACCTTAACAAAAATGTGGTTATTGGTGCCTCGGGGTCTTTGTTTGGATTGCTAGGGGGCTTTGGTATGTTGTTCCCCAACCGCGAACTCTACCTTTACTTTTTTATTCCTATCAAAGCCAAATGGCTGGTGATACTTTATGGTGGTTTAGAAATCATGGCGGGCTTTCAAAACAACCCTAACGACTCCGTTGCCCATTTTGCACACATCGGTGGATTGCTCGTTGGGGTGTTGCTGGTATTGCTTTGGAGAAAAGACAGACGGCATTTCTATTAAATCGCTTACATGCAATTTTTCAAAAACATAAAACACACGTTTCAGCAATACGGCATTTTAACAAAAATCATTGCTATTAATGCCGCGGTGTTTCTGACGATAAACCTTGTTGGAAACCTTTCACACCTGAATTTGTTGCCGTTTTTTGGCCTTCCGGTTGGCGGCTCGGCATTTGTTACTAAATTCTGGACGTTTTTTACTTACATGTTCACCCACATGAATTTGGGACATTTATTCTGGAACATGCTGTTATTTTATTTTATGTCGCAGGTTTTTTTTACCATTCTCGGTGAAAAAAAATTATTGTATTTGTATGTCATGAGCGGTTTGTGCGGAGGAGCTTTGGTGCTGATGATGGGATTGTTGTTTCCTGCGTCGTTTGCCGATGCCATTCTCATTGGGGCTTCTGCTGCTGTGCTGGGCGTTGGGGCGGTAATGGCCGTGTATGCGCCAAACTACCGGGTGTTTCTTTTCGGACTACTTGAAATGCCATACAAATATTTTTACCTGCTCACGTTTGTGCTCAGTACCATCATCGACCTCTCGGTGAACACCGGCGGAAAAATTTCACACATGGGAGGAGCAGCGTTTGGTATAATTTATGGGCTCTCATTAAAACGGGGTACCGACCTTTCACGCTTCTCATTTGGTTATAAAAAGAAAAGTCCGCTGAAAATAGTTTCCTACAACAAAGATGAGGAGACCTATTTGGCCCCCGGAAACGAGGAACAGCGCATGAACCGTTTGCTCGATAAAATCTCAAAAGGCGGGTACGACAGTCTCACAAAAAAAGAAAAAGACGAATTGTACAAACTTTCGCAAAAGAAAAATTAACACCCTTACCCGTTTCTGTTGAAAACGCAATGCAACTTCTGCACCAAAAAGCAGGGCTTATGCTTATTTTCGGTTTACCATTGCCATGAAACAGCTTCTATTTTTTTTGTGCTTCCTTACACATGCGGTTGCGGTTGTTTCGCAAACTAAATTCAGCAAAAATCCTCAGCTTGAAACGGCCAATAAAGAATTACAAAGAGGGAATTATCTGACTGCACTGCCCATTTATAAATCCGAATTCAAAAAAGACCCCAACAATCTTTACATCAAGTATTCATTGGGCATTTGTTATCTGCACACCCGCATCAACCATGAGGAAGCGCTTACTTACCTGCAGGAATGCAGTTTAAATCCAAAAATTGACCCGGAAGTACACAAACATTTGGGTAGAGCATTTATGTTAAACAACCGACTGGATGAAGCCATTGTGTGTTTTACACGCTACGGAGAATTGCTCCCCAAACAAAAACAAGATGCCAATCACTTTATCCGACAATGCAGAAATGCACAGGCTCTGATAAGTTTACCGGCCAGTGCCACGTTTCAAAATCTCGGTAATACTATCAACTCCCCGGAGCCGGATTACAATCCGCTTGTAAACAAAGACGAGAGTATTCTGGTATTTACCAGCCGTCGAAAAACAAACATTGGCGGAAAAACCATTGAAATGGATGGCTACCGCAACAGCGACATTTACTACAGCGAAATAAAAAATGAGAAATGGCTGCCTGCTAAAAACGCCGGACGACTAATAAATACCGGTTTGGATGAAGAGGCTGTAGGCATCAGTGCAGATGGCAGAGAAATTTTTGTTTACATAGACCACATCAATGAGTACGGCGACTTATACTATGCAAGAAGAAATCCGGGGACCGTTGAATTCACAAAAATGACAGCATTTGATAAAACCATCAACAAAAACATCGAAACCAGTTGTTGTATGTCTGAAGATGGCAACGTTTTGTTTTTTGCAAGAAGAGAGTCCATCAATTCCGCCAGCGACCTTTTTATCTGCAGAAAGCTGCCAACAGGTAAATGGGCGCAACCCCAGAAATTACCCGATCACATCAATGGTCCTTACAATGAAGATTCACCCTTCCTGTCTTATGATGGGGAAACGCTATATTTTTCAAGCGATGGGATTAACTCCATGGGCGGCTACGATTTGTTTAAATGCAAATGGGACCGTGAGAATAATATTTTTTCTACTCCTGAAAATTTGGGTTGTCCCATCAATTCCACCGACGACGAAAGAAGCATAAGTGTAACCCTCGATAACAGCTTGGGGTATATCAGCGCCTTCAGGCTAAATGGTGCGGGCGATCTGGATATTTACAGAATTAAATTCAACGACGATGACCCGGTGAGCAGAGTGTACTCCGGTACAATATTTTTAGGAGATACCATTGCGGAAAATCAACCACAGGATGTAAGCGTGAGTATTTTGGCTTCGAATGTGTTGAGTGGAAAAGAATACAGTTTTACCCCCTCTTCCAAAACCGGAAAATACGTCATGACGCTACCCGATGGCTTATATAAAATAGAAGTGTTTGCCGAAGGCTACATGCCGTTTGAAGAAGAAATGCAGGTGTCTGATTCGGGCAAAATGAGCATAGAATACAACAAAAACTTGTTACTGAAGAAGAAAAGTTAGGCGCAGTATTTATTGCCGGTTAACACCGCTGTCAAAGGTTTCCTCGCTACTGTGCATCACGTGCAGTTCCCAACCATTTGGATAGGGCGCTTCCAATAAAGACCCTTTGAGTAAATAAGGAAACAGTTCTGCATACGTCTCAATTTGATGGGCGCTTACTCTCCGGTAAATGTGAGAGCGATGCAATTGTGATGGGTGTTTAATGCCTGCAGCACACATCAATTCTACGGCCGCTTTTACGGTTTCATGTTGGTAATTGGCTACCCGAACTTTTTTATCTGTTACATCCAGGCCTCTGAATAATTCCGGATCTTGCGTAGCCACACCGGTAGGGCAGGTATTTTTGTTGCACTCCAGCGCCTGAATACAGCCGATAGCAATCAACATGGCCCTTGCACCGTTGCACATATCAGCACCAATGCAAAAATTACGGATTAAGTCGAACCCTGTGTGCACCTTGCCTGAGGCAATAATTTTAATGTGTTTTTTAATGCCAAATCCATTCAGGGCATCATAAACAAAAGCTAATCCTTCTCTGAGCGGCATGCCCACTGAATTACTGAATTCTATAGGTGCTGCTCCGGTTCCACCTTCACCACCGTCTACAGTTATAAAATCAGGCATAATGCCGGTTTTAATCATGCCTTTGCAAATCGCAATAAACTGACTTTTCTGGCCAATACACAATTTAAAACCAATGGGTTTTCCTCCACTCAGCTCCCTTAATTTTTTTATAAAATTGAGTAGTTCAAGAGGGGTTCCAAAGGCGGTGTGGTAAGGTGGGGAAAGTACATCCTTACCTTTCTCAACCAAACGTATCTTGGCAATTTCGTCGGTTACTTTAGCTGCCGGTAATATGCCGCCATGCCCGGGTTTCGCGCCCTGAGAAAGTTTTATCTCTATCATTTTTACATTGGGCAGTGTAGCTCTTTCCTGAAAGGCCTCGTAGTTAAAACTGCCATCCTGATTTCGGCATCCAAAATAGCCCGTACCAATTTGCCAAATAATGTCTCCACCCATTTTTAAATGGTAGGGACTTAAGCCGCCCTCTCCCGTATTGTGAGCAAAGCCCCCCAATTTAGCGCCGCCATTTAAGGCCATTATTGCGTTTTGGCTGAGAGAACCAAAACTCATGGCCGAAATATTAAAAATGCTGGCAGAATAAGGTTGTTTGCAATCCGGACCACCTACCGTTACGCGTGGAAATGGGGCGTGATGATCCATGTGCAGAGGTGCAATGGAATGGTTAAGCCATTCGTAACCGGTTTCATAAACATTCAGTTGCGTTCCAAAGGGTGTGCTGTCGTTCACCTTTTTCGCACGCTGGTAAATCACATTTCGGCTCAAACGATTATATGGAGCGCCATCGGTATCTGATTCCACAAAATATTGGTACACTTTAGGGCGCATCCACTCGGCCCACCAACGCATACGGCCCACCACGGGAAAATTACGTTTAAGCGTCTGTTTGGTCTGCACCATGTCCATCACACCCAAAACCACCAAGGGAACCACAATGGCATAGAGCCAAAAAAAATAATTCCACACATACCCGAGCACACCAACCAACACCACAAAGAAAACAGAAAGGAGTATAAAAGCTTTTTTCATACGTTTAACCAAATTAGGGTTGTACTAATAAAAGTAAATGTAACAAAAAGCAAATGCAAAGAAAAAAAATCAGGAAGCTTGCCTGTGAAAATGTTGTTTTACAAAATCAAGCGTTTCCTGAAAACTTGAAGAAATGTCGATCCAATGTATCTTTATTCCTTCTTTTTCCATCTTCCTGAACCAGGTCATTTGTCGCTTGGCAAACTGGCAAATGGCTGTGAATAATAAATTTTCTACCTCCAGCCGGGAGATTTTTTTCTGAAGATAAAGAGAAAGGAATTTGTATTCTAAACCGAGTTCCTGCAATCTTTGGTGTGAAATGCCGCTTTTTAATAAGGCCTCCCCTTCTTCTATTAACCCATTGTCCATTCTTTGGATCAAGCGTCGGTGAATGTTGTTCCTTCGCACTTCAGTATCTGTTTTGATGCCTAAATACATTGGATGATAGACCTCTTGAGGAGATGTTAATTTCACCTCGTTTTTTAAGAGATGGTGTGCCACCTCCATGCCGCGGATGATGCGTTTTTTTGAAGAACGGTCCACATGACTTATGGTGGCTTTCGGCAGAGCATTCAAACGAAGCAGCAAGGCTTCTTTAGACATTACTTCCAACTCTTTTCTCGACTCTTGGTCCTCCGGAATTTGTGTAAAGGAAAAATCCTTGCGCAAGGCATCAAGATAAAGTCCTGTGCCTCCACAAAGAATGGGGATTTTTCCTTTCTGAAGAATTTGCTCAAAACTAATTTTTAGTTCCCGAATAAAATCATGGAGATAAAATTGTTGCGAGGGCTCACACACATCAATGAGGTGATACGGAATCTCTTTACCCTGTACCGTATACGCCTCGAGGTCCTTTCCTGTTCCAATGTCCAGTCCCTTGTACACCTGCCTTGAATCCATACTGATGATTTCTGCATCTAAAACATAAGCCAAATCACAGGCCAGTCGGGTTTTTCCGCTCGCTGTTGCACCCAATACAACTATACAATTAGCGTTTTGCAAATGGAGTATAAATCAGTTTTAAATTCCCGGCATCTTTTAACTCAAAGTGCATTTTAGCATTCAGTGTTTCATCCCCTTCTGCCAAAAGTGCTCTCTCAAAGTTTTTGCGATTGATCAGAAAGCGTTTCGGCTCCGTTTTTTCAAGGCGTTTAAATCCAGCCTTCACAAAGGCGTCGCCTTCACTCCATTGTTGATCCACATAAGTCATGATGTCGCCTGCCTTTTTTTCCTTTATAAAATGTTTAAGAAGTTTGCTGAGGCCGCCGGTAATGGTATAACCCTTTTTACAACAAAACCGGATGAGTTCAAAGGAGCGTTGGTCTTCCCGCAAGCGGCGCATTTTTCTTCCCTTGGAAAAACTGGCAACAGCCATCAATTCCCCCTTGTGGTATAAGCCATAATTGGAAGCGCTTTGGGTACTGTTCATCAGGTGATAGGTTTTCAGGAACTGTTCCGCTTCTGCTTTGTTCACTTTTTTCAGCTCGCAGTTTCTTGCAAAAATTCTTTGGTTCAGTCCCAGTTTGGATTGAATGATGGCTCCTATTTTTTCAGGTTGTTTAACCAGGTAATCAATGGGCATTGAGAGACTGCCTTTCCCGGGAGTTTTAGCTTGCTCTTCGCTGATGATGTGAATTCGTATAGCAGACTTCCCTTTAGAAATTTTTAGTTCGCCTGACTTGATTTCAAAAGTAAGATGAAGTGGCGCAAGTACTTCTTTCAATGGATGAATATGTGTTGCTAAACAATTCAGGGTACCCGCTTATAAAATATAAAATCCACCTTCCGATTTTGAAAGGTGGATTCCAAACCAGATTCAATTAGGCATTTACCGTGCTCATGGCTTTTTTAATGCAGTCACCCACCTGGCTTGCCATTTTACTCATGTCTTCTTCAGTCCAGGTGCAGCGTACGCCAAAGGAAATCAAACGCCCTACGACTTCCTGCGATTTTGGAAGATTTAAATTTTTATAGTCCTGTGGCGCACCTAAAACTTCGATAGGCAGTTTAGCGGCTGTTTTTAATTCCTTGATGTGTTCCCACTGGTTGATGAAGTGGTACATGTTGGTGTACCAGTAATTAAATCCTGTAACTCCGGCTTTGTTCATCTCGTCTACCACACGTTGGGCGGAAGCGGTATCCGGCAGCATCAGGTTCAGGAAGGTGCCTGAATCACCGTTGGCATCCCCCAGCTTAGCGAATGAAACCCCTTCAATGTCCGAAAGTTTGGATTGCAGGAAGGCTTTGTTTTTTAGATTGTTTTTACGGATAAAAGGTACTTTGCGGGTTTGGGCAGCGCCCACAGCGGCGTGCAATTCGCTGATGCGAAAATTAAAACCAATCACAGGATGGTTTTCCATGCCGCGGTTATTGCCCACGTGATCATGACCATGGTCGCAAAAATTATCGGCCAGTTTGTAAGTGGTTTCATCGTTACTTACAAAAATTCCACCTTCGCCGGCAGTGGCGATTTTAAAAAAGTCGAATGAATAGGCGCCTGCTTTTCCGAAAAGGCCGGTGTGTGTGCCTTTATAAGAGGCCGCAAAGGCCTGCCCGGCATCTTCTACCAGAATAAGTTTGTGCTGGTTAACCACAGCCATAATTTCATCCATGTTGGCATTGCCTCCGCACATGTGTACTAAACAAACCGCTTTGGTTTTAGGGTTAATGGCCTTTTTGATGCCCTCTGCACTCAAACACAAGGTTTCATCGATTTCAGCAAATACGGGCAAGGCACCTAACATCAAAACGGCTTCAATGGTTGCAATGTAGGTGAAAGGCGGACAGATGACCTCATCGCCGGTGCCGATTCCACTGGCCGCAAGCGCTGCCATGATGGCCGCTGAACCGCTGGAAACAGCGAGGGCATATTTGGCTCCGGTAATGGTTTTTACTTCCTGTTCAAAATCCCTTGCTTTCCAGATGTTTTTACGTTGTGCATCGTGGTTAAAACGGAATAAGATGCCTGTTGAAAGCACATCTTCAATTTCTTTGCGCTCTTCGGCGCCAAATAATTCGGTTCCTGGCATTGCTTTAAAGTTTTAAAGTTTAAAGGTACAATTATTTGTAGGTTTAAAACAACCCTGCTCAGGCTGTTGAGGGGCTTTTTTCTGAAATGCTCAGGGCAATGAGTTTTTTGTTTTCAAAGTAACATTCCAGGCCAGCCTCATCAAAACTGAGGCAGGTTTCGCCCCAGGGTAATAGCTCCCGTTCACTCACAACATAGTGCTGTGCTTTTAATAATTCTTGTACCGGTTTTTCAGGCCAACCCACTACTTTTTGTCCAAATAGGAGGGTATCGGGATGTTTGCATTCGGCTGAGCAGAATTGTTTATTACGTGAAAGATCAAAAAACAAACTCAGTTCCAGTGCATGGTAATGCCACAGTAATTTAGGACGATTGAACACCTCATCTTCCAACACGGATTCTTCCTCCGGGGAACCAAACATGGCATTTGCCTTTTCAGGGCCGGCACCAAACGGTAGGCCGGCAAAACCTGAAAGCAGAACAATTTCGGGTAGTATTGGCATTGTGCTGAAAATTACGCAAAGGCCCCAAGACTGGGAAAATGACGGGCAGGAAAAATGTCAAAAAAAATTTTGCAGAACATTAAAACTCAGCTATATTTGCAGCCCCGATTTAAGAATTTGATTCTTTGATCTGCGCACACGAAATGTTCACCTTAGGGTGGACGATTCCTGCGAAAAAGATGTAATCCCACGCAAGTGTGGGTAATACGATTCCGTAGCTCAGCCGGTAGAGCATTACACTTTTAATGTAGGGGTCCTGGGTTCGAATCCCAGCGGGATCACTGGAGTAACCTCCAATCGGAACTAAAAGCCTCTGAATCTCACGATTCAGGGGCTTTTTTGCTTTTTGTACCTCCTCGAAAGCAGAAAAAAAACCATCCAAACACATAAAAAATTACAGCAATTCGGTTAGCAGCAATTTTCCTTTTATTTGCTAACCGAATGCCCTGCAACTCACATCTGTAAAGGGCTGCAAGCCATTTGGGTTCAAATCGTATCAAACAATATGAATGGTTTAATCGGTTAGCAAAACAAAACTCATGATCAACGCTCTTCCTTCCTCATTTTCAATCCTATTTTGGCTTTATCGCCATAGGAAAACATCCAATCAAGAATGTCCAGTCTATCTTCGGGTCACCGTCAACGGCAAACGTTCCGAGATCTCAACGCAAAAAGCGGTGAGGGAATCCGATTGGGACCAACATAGTCAGAGGGTGAAACCAAAAGCACAGGACAGTCATATTATTAATTCATACCTGGATCTTACCCGGGGTAGAATTCAATCTATTTATAACCAGCTGTTGGCATCCAATGAAACGTTCACAGCCGCTTTAATTAAGGACCGCTTCCTCGGCCGACAAAACAAACCCGCTTTTAAATCCCTCTGCGATGCCTTCGATTACAATTACCGTCTTATGGCTGCAGAGGCCAAACAAAATAAAATCTCCTCGAAAACCTTGCTGCGGTATGTAATCACCAAAAATAAAGTCCTCGCATTTATGAAGGCGACTTACAAATGCGAAGACAAACCTTTGCCTGAAATCCGCCTGGCCTTCATTACCGAATTTCATCACTACCTCATCACCACCGACAACCTGCAAAACAATACCGCGCACAAATACCTAAAAAATTTAAAAAAGGTCATGAACCTGGCTGTTGGCCTGGACTGGATCCCCTCAAACCCTTTTGCTCAGTTCAAATGTTCCTACGCTAATCCGGAACGCGAAATCCTAACTCAAATCGAGCTCAACAACATAATGTCCAAGGAGCTTTTTTCCAAACGTCTCGAGGAGGTCCGCGATGTGTTTATTTTTTGCTGTTACACGGGTTTCGCGCATGCCGAAATCTATAAATTCAACAGAAACGCCGTAATCAGGGATATTAATGGTGATCTCTTACTCAGCACCATTCGTGCCAAAACCAAAAAACGGGAATCCGTTCCTCTACTCCCAATTCCTTTATCCATCATTGATAAATACAGCAATCATCCATATTGTGTAAATCGTGATAAACTTCTTCCCGTAAAGAGCAACCAGCGCTACAACGAATATCTCAAGGAACTGATGGCCATTTGTGGGATTAATAAATCTATTTCTTCACACACTGCGAGACACACTTTTGCCACCACAATTACTCTCGCTAACGGGGTGCCTATTGAGTCAGTAAGCTCCATGCTGGGTCACTCGAACATTCGCACAACTCAGATCTATGCAAAGGTGATACAAAAGAAGGTCTCCGACGACATGAAACTCCTCCGCCAAAAACTGGATGGCAATAAAAACAGTCAATTGGCTCAGTCAAGCTGACCATTTAAAAAATGGTCCCATTTTATTTGCTTTTACATGATTTATTTTATATACCTTAGGTATGTAAAATAATCGTCATGAAACGCACCAAAGAAGAAGCGCTCCTCACTAAGGAAAACATCATGAACAAGGGCCTGTCCCTTTTCGTTAAGCACGGTTTCAATCCCACCACCATGGACGACATCCTTGGCACCCTCAAACTTACCAAAGGGGCTTTCTATGGGCATTTCCTCAACAAGGAAGATCTCCTAAAACAAATACTCGAACGTGAGTTCCGTTTTATCTCCGAAATGGTTACGCTAGAATTTGTCAGCCACAAAACTGAGAAGCAACTGTTCCGTGACCTACTTCACAAGGTCATCAACAACTTTTACGACAACAAACGCTTTCGAAACGTCATTGAGCTCACCTGGTTCAAACTGGGGATTGATGTCTGCACCAAAATCATGGAGGACAAAACCACCTTCAACGAATATTTTATCGAGGAGGTCCAATCCACTTTAAACCGGGCACAGAAAAACAAACAACTCAAACCAAAGGTGCATCCCTATAACGCTGCCCTACAGATTACGGCCATGATCAATGGCATCTACCGCCTGTATTTCGTCACCCACGAACAGTTCCGACACAAGGAAACCGCCATCAACATGATGGATGCCTACATTGAATCCACTTTTTTGTGAAGCAAGCCATAATCCACTCCTGGCATTTTGCAAGAGTCTTCCAACATATCGGCTGCTGCATTTTTAAAGCAATACGAGTTTGCTCTCTTCGATCGTATTATCAGGGGCGACCTTTCTCCTTCCGTTTTAAGCAGCATTCACACTTCAAACTACCTTCATCTTTTGGGTTTTCAGGAATCCTCCTTCTATTACCTTACCATTGCAGTATACAAATCCAAAGCTGGTAACATCTCACTAACTCAGTACCGTAAACTGTTTTGTCTACACCCAACTGTGATCTGGCTGCGATTGAAAGAGCCAAGCTTGTTTGACCATCCCTCAAACTCTGAGCTTAATCAGAACATCATTACTGAACTAAATTTACGTCAGGATGAGATTCTCTCTTATTCATTCAACAAACAGAACAACAAAACTACCTTCTACATTAAAACCCCGGCAGAAACGGATGCCCTAACGTCCAATGAGGTGAAGTTCTATTATTACAGCAAAATGCTAAACGATGAGGTTGCAAGGATTAAACTGGCCATACATCACAATGTGGTGAAATGCGAGTCCCACAGTCAAACCGAACACTACATCCACAACCAACAACAAGCCCTGGCTTCTTTATTTCTACAAATGCACAAACTCCTTGCTCCATCCAATTTTAAAGATGTGTATACTCAGGCCCTTGACTTCTCCCCAAAAGATATTCTCAACCTCACGTATGCTCAGCTCGAACACCTCATCCGATTCTTAGAGAAAAATTACTTAAAGTACGTCGACAGCAGTATTGAGATCGCCCACAGAACTGCACTCATTAAATACTATGGTTTAGATTACAAGTTTAAGCGTGTTAAATCCGTACTAATGCAGGCACCGATTTCCGCAAAGTTGGTGGAAGCGCTTTTTAAACCCTTTACTAAAATCGACGCGCTTTACGGACCTGAAAAGATAACCTATCGCGAACTGAATTATTTCAACACCTACATTTCCTATATTCAGGAATTTCTCAACCATACCGAGTCCCTCAACGATGCCAAATTGTTTCAGCTCCTAGTGGCTATCAATTACAATTCCCTTCACATATTATCCTTAAGAGTGGATTTCCTTCTAAAACAGATAGAAAACCATAACTCACCTGAAACGAAAATCGACTTCCTTTACGCTGAATTAAAAAGCCTTAACCAGATCCAGCAATACGCCCATTTGGCCTTCAGCCCAAATATGCCTTCTTTAAAAGCTCAAATTACATCCTGGATAGAAGAAGAAATTCAATACCTCAGCCGTAAACTCTTACCAAAGAAACTTCAACAGATAAATTATCCAGCTGCACATCCTGATCGGGTAAAAATTAAATCAGGCTTACCTGTATCTCAACTGGCCTATTTTTTTCGTTTGCTTTCCGATACTGGAGTGATTGATCATAAAAACCAGCGCGACATCTTCCGCTTCATAGCCGATAATTTTGTCACTACTAAAACCTCTGAAATTTCTCCAGAAAGTATCTCCAGTAAATACTATACGCCCGAAGGCTCCACAGTGGATGCCGTTCGTAGCAAGATCATCGAACTGCTCAACCGTGCGAAGGAAGATTGAGCTGCCTCAATCGGTGAACTTCCACCATCAGGCGCATACCAAAGCCTTCCATGTCCAATAAGTCCTCGTCTTTCGCGCGTAAAACCTGAACCAAATGCTCTATTTCGTGCAAGGCCATGAACTGCTGCATTTCCTCTCTTAGTTCCTCACGGACATCTTGTATTTGTAGTTCCCTGTACATATAAAAAATGAGCGTGGGACATTCAGCAATCGGTAAACAGGCACCACCAAGTGCCCACACTCCCAATAAACTGAAGCCCACGCCGTGGTGGGCGATTTTTTCTGGGAGTGTTTAAAATTGGTGGTTTTGTTTACCCTAAAAAATAGCTATCGCTATTACTAATATGTCATTGTCTCTTCAACAAATATACCCAAAATTCAGGCTTTGGTTTTTCAGCGCCGAAAAACTTTTTTCACATAGCACATTGTAAATCAAGTTTCTAAAAGGGGTTGTACAACCCCCTGCAACCCTTGTTTTTTGGCGCTTTGCCTTCTATTTGTACCATAAAAAATGCAGACAAATGGCAACAACAATTATTACCCAGGAAGATCTTCAGGTTTTCAAAACCGAGCTCCTCGAAGAAATTGAAAAACTAATCCAGCAAAAACCTGATCCTGTTCCCGAGGGAAAATGGTTAAAGTCCCATCAGGTCATGCGCATGCTGGGTATTTCTCCGGGCACCTTACAAAACATGCGCATTAACGGCACCATTCCCTATTCCAAGGTAGGAGGGGTAATCTTTTACAACAACGAGGACATCAATGCCATCATGCGTCACCACAAAAGAAACGGAACCCATGAGCGCTAATTCAAAAGTCAACTTTATTCAACACCTTCTGGCGATCTCCCATAAGTTTATCGCCGACAAGCGCCTAAGCCCATGGCACATCAGTCTTTATTACGCCCTGTTTCAGAGTTGGAACCTGGCCAAATTCAACAACCCGGTTTCCATCAGTCGTTCAGAGTTAATGGGTGCCTCTAAAATTGGTTCTGCCAACACTTACACAAAATGCCTGAGAGAGTTGGACGCTTGGGGCTATTTAAAATACAATCCCTCCTATAATCCTCACCTCGGTAGCTTGGTTTACATGTACACTTTCGATAAGGGTAGTGATAAAGGTAGTGATAAAGGTACTGGTCATGGTAGTGATAATGGTAGTGATAAAGCTCCTGTAATAGCAGTGATACCTTATATAAACAGTATAAACAATACAAACATTATAAACAAGAGAAAGAGAGAAAACAACCACTCGCTCACAAACAAAACATCATATGAAAAATCAAAAAAGAAAATTCCGTCACCAGTTAAAACCAAAATTCAGAGATCGGGAAAAAAAACGGACATCTCAGAAAAAAAAGAAAAGTTCCGCGAAAAGAAAAAAAAAGATCCAGCAACGATTGATTGGTCACATCGAGCGAAGTCGAGATGCAAACGGCCGCTTCTGCAGCAAGTCCTCAATTACTTCAAAGAAAAAGCCTGGCCGGAAATTGAAGCTCAAAAGTATTTCAATCACTATCAGAGCAACGGTTGGTTAGTCGGCGGCAAAACCCCCATGAACGATTGGCAAGCCTCCGCCGAAAAATGGATGCTCAACAGTTCCGCGTTCAAAAAACCAATAGTCACCCCTCGTCCAACAGAAAAATTGACGCCTGATAATCTCAACACCACAACCAACAAAAATTACAATGAACCTCTATAATCCCCGAGCACCTTCCTAAGTCTCAAATCCTCCGTTAGCCCATCACGCTAGCCGACCTTCGAAAAATGCCTTAGCAAGTCAAGGGGCATTTTGAGCGTGGGCTTCGCGCTAAGCAAACGCAGCCTGCGTAATTCAGCAAATGTATTTAGCAGGTAATGCCGCAGGCCTTGTTTGCGGGGCAAAATGGACCGTAGAGTTGCAAGGCATTTTTCGGAAGTCTTGATTTTTGGTTCTTTTCATCAAGGAAAAGAACATAGAAAATATGACCTGTAGGATACCATTCACCTTTTCATTTCATCCTTCACCAAATCAAACCAAAAAAGAATAAAATGACCCATTTCAAATACGAACACGCCATCCAATGGCTCCAAAAAAGAGGACGAGAAACCATCCATCCGGAATACCGGATCCTGGACGAAGAAAAAGACCTCCTAAAAAAGCTTTTGTGTTACTTTTTAAAGGACAAAGACACCGCTCCCTACCTTGGAATCAATTTAAACAAAGGAATCCTTCTAAACGGACCTATTGGCTGCGGCAAAACCAGCCTCATGAAATTAATGAGGTTCTATGAACCGGCCAACAATCGTTTCATCCTAAAATCCTGCCGCGACATCAGCTTTGAATTCATCCAGCAGGGCTACGAAGTCATTTCCAAATACAGTAACCGCAGCTTTAACAATTTCGAGCCCGTCACTTATTGTTTTGACGACCTCGGTGCTGAACGCAACATCAAGTACTTCGGTAACGAATGCAACGTCCTGGCTGAGGTCCTTCTAAGCCGATACGATCTTTTCACCTCCCGCAAACTCATCACCCACATCACCACCAACCTCTCAGCCACAGAAATTGAAAGTTATTATGGTAATCGCCTCAGGTCTCGCTTGCGGGAAATGTTTAATCTCATTGCGTTTCGGCATGTTTCTGGTGACAAAAGAAAGTAAGAATTTAATACACACTCAACTCAATATTGGATTATATTCGCTCCCCCTTTCAACAAATACCTATCAACCAAATATATTTTCAACAATGAAACTCCTTTGTAAAATAGTTCTTGAAGAATACGGTTTTATAGAACTACCTGAAAACATCGGCCCCGATGTCATAATGGCGAAAGACAATTTTAATCTTACCCTTAAGCCGGATGGAGCATGCCATTATTTAAATCTCGGGATTAATTACCCGGTTAAAGATCTTGCTGGGCTGAAGAAATTGTACAAGGAGGTGAAAGGAATGGAACTAAGTGAAATAAAGCTTAACCTAATTTAATCAAGCGCAACGTCTTGTTTTGGGATTGTGTTTTACAATTCAAAAAATCTACTTACAAGCCCTCTACTAAGTATTTATACCTAGTGCGTCTGTTAAAAAACACACATTGCATGCGCAAGTGCAGTTCAGCCATTATATTTGCTTCATTGTGCGCTGTAATAAAACCCAATAGCAACCTTGTATTATCTCTTTCGCAATATCTCCATCCTTTCTGCTCTGCCTCCGCTCATTGCCCTCTTATTCGTATTTAAAACCAAAAACCCCATCAAAATACCACTTCTGGTATTGTGCCTGTCTGCTGCTTTATCTGATGGTATTTGTTACCTGCTAGCGAAACAAGGTATTGGTTCAATAACAGTTTGGTTCATTTACACAATATTCGAAGGCCTCTCCATTTTTGCCCTGTATGCCTTGGCTATCGAAAGGAAGTCTGCCATGCGGCTTATAACACCAATTACTTTAACTTTTTTACTCATCGCAGTCCTTACGATACTCAATTCCTGGTCCAACGAATGGCTCTCTTCTTTCGAAGCACTTGCGGTGGTATTTATTAGCACCCGGTATTTTTTCTATCTACTTAAAAACCCAATGCACATCCACATCACAGGCTATTATTTCTTTTGGATCAACGCCGCCTTCTTCTACTATTTTGCAAGCAGTTTTTTATTTTTCTATTTTGAAAACACCTTACGTACTATCCCCCCTCCCCACATCCATAAGGTGTATAGCTTACATCTCTTCAATAACCTGCTTTATAACCTTACCTTAGCTTTTGGTATATGGAAACTGAAAACCAGAGCTTAACTATCCTTCTTGCAGGTGCTTCCGCATCATTGGTGCTTGCACTATTGATTATCATTTTTGTCGTTGTTTATCAAAACAAATTGTACGCGTTAAATCTGTTCACCAAAAAGCTACAGGAAAATCAACAGAAACAACTCTTTCAAGCCGTAAGCCAGGCTGAAAACCAGGAAAGAGAACGTGTTGCTGCCAATTTACACGACGACACAGGTATGAATTTATCATTACTGAAACAAAACATACTCCGTCAGCAAACCCAGCTTCCTCCTGAAACGGCCGCACAAATTCAACAACAAAATATTCAACTCATTGATAAAACAGTGGCCGATCTATCCAATAATATTTTCGAATTAAGCCCGCGTTACCTTCTAAAACATGGTTTATCAAAATCCATTCAAAACGATCTTGGTCTGCTTCGTGAGGGATTGGCAATTCAATCCACATTCAGCGCCACGTTATCAGAAGGACATGAACACTATTTTGAATCCCAGGCTTTAATTAATATCTATCGCCTTTGGAAAGAATTATTGAACAATCTGGTTAAACACAGCAAGTCTACCAACATGGATGTAAGTCTGCTCTACTCAAAAACAAAATTACAACTCAACATACGGCACAACGGCATACAACTCGATAACCAAATGGTTGGTAAACTTAAAGAAGAATCCAAGGGCTTTGGCTTAAAATCAATCGAAGCCCGGCTTTATATACTTAATGCCGTTATAAACTATTCTTCCGCTCAACACAAGGCATTAATTGAACTTCATATTCCCTTCAAATATGTCCCAAACAATTAAAATCGGTATCGCCGAAGATCACCTTTTGTTCCGTCAGGGATTTATGGCTTTGCTTAAACCCATTAATAACCTGCAAGTTATTTTTGATGTGTCCAACGGTGTAGAACTACTTCTGGCACTTGAAAATGAACAACCCGATATTATTTTTCTTGATATTGAAATGCCTGAAATGGGAGGCGAAGAGGCACTATTGCATCTCAAAATACAATATCCACACATTAAAATTGTTATGCTAAGTATGTACTTTCAGCCGGCCTACAAAACAGAATACCTCAGCAATGGTGCTCACGCTTTTCTTGAAAAAACCGCGCACATCAATAAGATACTCGAAACCATTTACACGCTTTGCCCCGATAAACAAAACATAATATCTGGCTCCGGGCATGGCGCAATTGATGGTGCCTCAACAAGTCCGGTATTCTCCCCACCAATCCTACCAATTAAAAAACAATTGTCCCCAAGGGAAATAGAGATTATAAAATTAATTTGTGCAGGCCATTCCAGTAAAGAAATTGCCGTTAAAATGGAGCTCAGTAAAAGAACTGTAGACAGCCACCGCTTTTCAATACTCAAAAAAACCGGTATCAAAAAAAACATAGCGCTTTGTGCTTTTGCACGCAAACACAAGCTTCTTTAAGCTAGTCTGTTCATTTCTAAGGTAATGAATAAGTATTTATACCTATGTTCTTTAATGTGTGAAGGTGCTCTTTGAATGAGCGAAAGAATGGCATCTTCTTTCAATTACAATTAACTTAGATTTAAACTTCTATGTTATGAAACTTCGTGTTTTTTATTCATTTGCAAGTCTTATACTTTTCATAAGCTTTAACTTAACTCTTCCTGCCCAATCCCCTACCTGGCAATGGACCAAACGTTGTGGCTCCTCAGGTGACAATATTCCAAGCATAAGTGGTAACGAGTCATTTAACGATGTTAAGATTGACAAGAATGGGAACATCTATGCGGTGGGGAACTTTTTCGCTAATACGGTTTTTCATAATGCACAACTCTTCGGTGCAGCCACACCCTTTCAATTTGCGAAAGACGATGCTTATCTTATCAAGTACAGTTCATGTGGTCAACTGCTGTGGTGGAGGAGGATGGGAGGCACCAATAACGATGGGGCTACATCGCTTGCATTAGATAGTCAGGGAAAAGTGATCGTAACAGGATATTGCACAAGTAATCCTTCCTATTATTCTGGTGGAGCAAATTCCACTACAATAAGTGGGGCACAAGCAAACGGATCTCAATTTATCGCAAAGTTTGATACTTCTGGAAATTTTCTTGCTGTGAACACCTACTCACTTGGTTTAATGAAACTTTTTTTGAACAGCCAGGGGAACTGCTTAGTTACAGATGGTTATTTCGCCGCGAACATTAATACGCTTGGCGTTGTTTCTTCTACTATAGCTTTTTTTACCCCAACCACAAGTCCATCCTATCCAGGTATAAATGGAATTGTCCTTGATAAAAACGACAACATATTTCTTTGTGGTGGTTTTCTGGATACCGTTGTCATTAACGCAAGTACCATACTTTTACCCACGGCATCTACCTTATTCCCAAGTCAATTTGCAACCAACTCACTCATAATGAAATTGAATAGCAATGGTGTACTCCAATGGTATCAGCGAGGGTACACACAGGCAATTGACGTCCTTGCTAAATGTGCTTTGGATACTTCTGGATCAAATATTTTAACAAGCGGAAGGGTTTGGAGCAATCAGGTAGTATTCGGATATACAATCAATACTGGTGGAATAGGCTCATTTGCAAATCCAATCTACTTATTGGATGCTTCAACTGGTACTCTCATATCTGGCATTACTGGTAGCGCCAATTTGCAACCTATAGTGGATGTTTATGCAAATGATAGAGACAACAACTTTTACATCTCAGGTAATACAAATGGGTTCTTTACCTTGGGCAACACAACTCTTACTGTAGCAGGTGCTGCTTCCAACCGCCAGAACCTACTTGGTAAATTGGATGCTAACGGCAACTTTGTAAGTATGTCACTAATGCCCCAAATGGGCACCCAAGGAGCAAATGAAAAAGTATATAGTGTCGCCATCAGTGAACAAGGCAATGTTATCCTCTGCGGCCAGTTTGCAGGTACCCTTGATAGTTTGGGTACAGCAGTTACCCCAATATCAGGTGAAGATGGTTACATCAATAAATTCGGTTTCCCCTGCGGCAGCACACTCACTACCCTGAGCCCCCTGGCTCCAACAAGCCTAACAGCTGCTTACCAGGGCAGCTTAAACAATTTAGTCACCTGGGTAGATAACAGCAACTACGAAACAAGCTACGAACTTTGGTACCACGATGCTTCTCCAACCTTCAGCCTCCTCACTACCTTGGCCGCAAATACTACAACGTACAACCACACAGGCCTGAGTTACACCACCACCTATTGTTACAAAACAAGAGCCATCAACAACATTGGCCCTAGTGCCTTTACCAATTCCGATTGTGCCAGTACACCGGCCCCTGCAGCGCCACAAGCCCCTACAAACCTAACTGCGCTCAATACTGGTTCCTTAATAAACAATGTTGCCTGGGTGGATAACAGTTTCAATGAAACCTCATTTGAACTCTGGTACCACGGCACCAATCCAACATTTAGTTTGCTGGCCACCTTACCCGCAAACACAACAACCTATACGCATATGGGCTTAAACCCTTCAACAAACTACTGCTACAAAGCATTAGCAACAAACTCTATTGGCCCAAGCGCATTTACCAATACCGATTGCGCACTCACACCAGCTTTGCCAAATGCTCCAACAAATCTTTTTGCCACGAATACCGGCACCTTGGTAAACAACCTCAGCTGGGTAGATAATAGCAGTGATGAAACCAACTTCGAACTTTGGTTCCATGATGCTTCACCTACTTTTAGTTTGCTTATAACCCTTCCTGCAAATACCACTACCTACACCCACACAGGTCTAACTCATACAACCACCTACTGCTATAAAGCCTTAGCCACAAACTCCATCGGCCCAAGCGCCTTTACCAACACCGATTGTGCCACCACTCCTGATACCTCAACCGTTGGTCTGAATGAATTTGCTTTTGCCAGAAACTTTAATTTGTATCCCAACCCAAGCAAGGGCACAGTGTATCTTTCCTTCAACGGCAATGGTGAAACCTTACATCTAAAAATTACGGACCCTTTAGGTCGTTTAGTTAAAGAAGAAGACATAACCACAAACTCGGGTGAAAATGAAATTAAGATTGCCTTGCCCTCAACAAAAGGGCTATACTTCATACAATTGAGCAACAGTAGTTCAACGCTGAACACTAAAGTGTTGCTCGAATAAAATATTTTGATTGGTTAGTTCGAAAGACCCGTTTCAATTGGCGGGTTTTTTGTTGTCAAAAACCAACGGCAACACACACAGCAAAAACGACCTATAAATATGCCTTAATGTGTACCCGGGTGGTACTTTGTTTGTGAAATTCGTAATCCTAACGACTCATAACAGAAGCAATATAGGTATTTATACTTATTGCATTGGCTTAGTAAACCACTCCTTTGAATGAGTAAATGAATATGTCTTTCAGGGTATTACGGTTAAATTTGATATAAACTCCTGAGTTATGAAACTTCGTGTTTTTTATTCATTTGCGAGTCTTATTCTATTCATAAGTCTTGGACTTCCTGCAAATAACTCGAATTTGGCATGGTCTATTCCTTTTTGCAATAGTAATGACAAAGCAGGGCAAATGAGTGTGAATGAAGCTATGCTTAATGAAAATCTTAAGGAATTCATATCACCAAAAAATACAACTCGCGCTACGTTTACTCAGAACAATAAATTGGTATGGGATTCTAAAGGAAATTACCATTCGGAAGTGCGTTACTATATGGATGATATAAATTTTCAGCTCTTTTTATTAGAAACAGGACTAGCTTATCAGTTTACAAACATCTATGAAAATGAAAAGGACTGCAAAAACCTAAAATCTGGCGCCTCAAATATTAATCGGACCGAAACATTTAGAATAGATATAGAACTTATTGGTGCTAATCCCAATCCTATCGTGTCTCATGCAAATGCAGTTCCGGAAAATGACAAATTTGCGTTGCCTTATCATAAGGATATCAACAGCTACCGAAAGGTTACATACCATGAAATTTATCCTGGAATAGATTGGGTGATTTATACGAAGGATGAACAAGTTAAATACGACTTTATTGTAAAGCCTGGAGCAGACCCATCGTTAATCAGAATACGATACAATTATCAAAATTCGCTTATAATAGATAGTGATGGTAGTTTATTGATTCGAAGTCAACTTGGTGATATTAGAGAAAATCCACCTGTTAGCTATCAGAATGAACTAACTGTTAAAACCAGATTTATTTTGAAGAATGACATCTTAACCTATGAGATTGGGTCATACGACAAGTCCAAAAATCTGGTGATAGATCCTGCTCTATTGTGGTCTACTTATTATGGTGGAACTGGGTATGATAGGGCTATGAGCTGTGCTTCAGATGTTGCTGGAAATGTTTATTTGGCAGGATTTACAAGTTCAACTATCAATATTGCATCGGGCGGATACCAAAATTCATATAACTCCGGTACTTATGATGCGTATTTGGTTAAGTTTAATAGCGCAGGAGTCCGGCTTTGGGCAAGCTACCTTGGTGGCAATGGCGATGATCGTGCTTACGGTTGTGCGACTGATATTTTTGGTAACGTTTATATATCAGGATACACAACTTCAACGGCAAATATTGCATTTAATGGATTTCAAAATGCGGCAACTGGTTTAGGAAATAATTTTCTGTCCAAATTTAACACAAATGGTACCCTCCTTTGGTCAACTTATTATGGTGGATATTATTATGGCGGAGGTATTCCAGATCCTTTAGCGAAATGCGCTACAGACAAATCAGGCAACGTTTACCTTTCTGGTACAACGTTTTACACCGTTGGGATAGCATCAGGCGGCCACCAAAATACATATAGCTTGAATGGAGATGCCTACCTGGTAAAATTTAATCCAAATGGCTCCAGGATTTGGGCAACCTACTATGGTGGCAATTCTACGGATTTAGGCCTGGGTGTCGCAACAGACAATTCCCGCAATGTATACATCACAGGCTCTACTGGCTCCGGTAACAATATTTATGCTGCAGGATTTCAGAGTATTTACGGTGGTGGTTCATATGACTCATTTTTGGTAAAATTTGATAGTGCCGGTGTTCGGCAGTGGGGTACATATTATGGAGGTACTGGTACCGATGGGGCATACGGTTGCACTACCGACCAAAGTGGAAATGTATATATATGTGGTGTAACAAATTCATACTCGAACATTGCTTCTGGTGGCTTTCAAAATACCAACATAGGTAATGCTGCAAATTCAGAGGCATTTCTCGTAAAGTTTAATTCAAGCGGTGCAAGACTTTGGGGTACTTATTATGGGGGAACCTCTGTTGAAATTGCGCACAGTTGCGCGACTGACAGTTTAGGCAATATCTACATGACAGGTGTCGCGGGTTCGGGAGGCCTTGCATACAACGGCTTGCCGCCTTACGTTGGCGGTGGCGGTTGTTTTTTGGTGAAGTTTTTCCCCGATGGTTCCAGGCATTGGGGTAGTTATTTTGGCGGCCCAGGCGGCGGGGAGGCTTATGAGTGTACAACAGGGAAATATGGCAATGTATATATATGCGGAGCAACAACTTCAACTAATCAGATTGCCTACAATGGTCATCAAAACACCAACGGCACAAACACAGATGGCTTCCTGCTTAAGATTTGTGATTGGATACCGATATCAGCTATTTCAGGCAACACCCTGCATTGTGTGGGATCCCCTGCCTCATTTTCAATCCCTCCTGTTCCAGGTGCTGCAAGTTATTCATGGTCATTAGCTCCAGGCTGGACCAGTACTTCCACTGTTACGAACACTCTTTCTGCAATTCCGGGCTTAACAGGGCTAATCAAAGTTTCTGCTCAAAATGGTTGTCCCGGCTCAGGATACGCACAAACATTAAGTGTTACAGTGTATCCCACCCCAACTATCGTGGCAAGCAGTGGAACAATCTGCGCTGGTTCTTCTATAACTTTGACGGCGAATGGTGCCAACACCTATTCTATTACAGGCAATTCATTTGCAGTAAGCCCTTCTTCTACGACCTCATATACAATTATTGGTACTAGCGCAATGGGGTGTCAATCAACAATTGGAGCAGTGGCCACAGTTACAGTATTCCCTAATCCAACTATCCAGGTAGTTGCCTCTAATAACGGTACTGTTTGTAGTGGAGGTACAGTTACATTTATACCTACAGGTGCACAAACATATACAATTAGTGGTGGGACTTTCACTGTCACACCTAACAATACAAGTATTTACACAGTAACTGGCACCTCCGGCAATGGCTGTGTATCTCAAGCTTCATCAACAGTTGCGGTAACAGTTTTTAGCCTTCCAATAATTCAAATCACTTCAACGGCTGACACCATCTGCGCGGGAAGCGAAGTTACACTTACTGCAACCGGTGCAAGTTCATTTTCTTGGTCTAATGGTTCACAATTGACGACAAACCCGGTAATACCGCTTGTTTCAACCATATATACGGTAACAGGAATAAGTTCCGATGGCTGTTTCGGTTCAGCGCTCTTTAAACAGCATGTAATACTTTGCACAAATTTATACTCCATTATCGATCAAGGTGCATTACTGAAGGTGTATCCAAATCCCACCGAAGGAATGATCTTTGTTGAGTCTCAATTTGGGCAAGAGGTTCGGATTCTAAGCATAGATGGTCGTTTGCTTGAAAAGCAAATATTGCAACCTGGGAAAAACAGCCTCAATTTGATGACTTATCAGGCAGGTATTTATTATTTATTATTTGAAAATGGGCAAAATAAGCAACGAATTGAATTAATTAAATTATGATTGATTGACTCACCTATAGAATGTTTACTGCTATGAATGCTTACAGAATGAATCAACTAAAATATCTTTTACGGGTTGTTTACACCATTTGTTTTTTTGGTGTTTTGACGCTTATTGGTTATTCTCAGTCATGGCAATGGACCAAACGTTGTGGCAGCACCAGCGGTGGAAACGAATCGTTTAATGACATCAAACTCGACAAAAATGGGAACATTTATGCAGTGGGTAATTTTTTTGCTAATACAGTTTTCCATAATGCACAACTCTTCGGCGCTGCTACACCTTATCAATTCGCCCAAGATGATGCTTACCTGATAAAATACAGCTCCTGTGGCGAGCTTTTGTGGTGGAGAAGGATGGGAGGCGCCAACTATGATGGAGCTAATTCGCTTTTGCTGGACAATCAGGGGAAAGTAATAGTACTCGGGTATTGCACGAGCAATCCAAGCTATTATTCCGGTGGCGCAAATTCCACAACAATAAGCGGTGCACAAGCCAACGGTGCTCAGTTTATTGCAAAGTTCGATACTTCTGGAAATTTTCTGTCCGTGAACACTTACTCTTTATACCATACCAGAATTTTCTTAACTAATCAAGGTAATTATTTAACCACCGATGGCTTTTTCGCTGCCACCATCAATACCCTGGGTGCTGTTACCTCCACGATGGCTTTTTTTCCTGCAGCTACCCCTGGTTATTATCCCGCAATAAATGATATAAAATTCGATAAGAATGATAACATATATCTGTGTGGGGCAATTGTGGATACTACTGTGATAAATGCAAATACAGTTTTACTGCCGGTGCTATCAACACTTATACCCGGTTTTGCCGGCAATTCCCTGCTTATTAAATTAAATAGCGCTGGCGTTCTACAGTGGTATCAAAGAAGTTATAGCAATATTGCTGATGCCTTTGCTAAATGCTCCTTGGACACTTCTGGCACAAAGATCATGACAAGCGGCAGGGCCTGGAATGGCTCTGTACTTTTCGGGAACACCTATAATACTTGGGTAGGAACATGGGCCAACTCTTTTTACATTTTTAATACTCAAACTGGCTCCTTCATATCTTCAACTACAGGTACTGCCAACGGGCAGCCAATTGTTGATGTTTATGGAACCGACAGGGACAACAATTTCTGGATTTCAGGTAATACAAACGGTTGGTTTACCCTGGGGAATATAACTGCTACCGTTGCTGGTGTGCCCGCCAATCGCCAGAACCTACTCGGTAAATTGGATGCTAATGGCAACTTTATAGGTATGTCACTGATGCCACAGATGGGCACCCAGGGAGCAAATGAAAGGATTCACGGCCTGGCCATTAGTGAACAAGGTAATGTTATACTCTGCGGCCGGTTTGCAGGCACCCTGGATAGTTTAGGCACTGCGGTTAATCCAATTGCAGGTGTGGATGGTTTTGTCAATAAATTCGGCTTACCTTGTGGTAGCACGGTTTCCGCTCTTAGTTTGCTACCACCAACGAATTTAAATGCCTTATATCAAGGTACTCTAACAAACATAGTCAATTGGGTAGACAACAGTAATTTCGAAACAGCTTATGAGTTGTGGTCAAATGGGCCCACACCAACCTTTAGTTTATTGAGCATCTTACCTGCCAACACAACTACGTTTACTCACGTCGGCCTGAGTTACAGCACCACTTATTGCTATAAAGCGAGAGCAGTTAATACTGTAGGCCCAAGTAATTTTACAAACGTAGACTGTGCTATTACTCCCCCCTTAACTACGCCGCAGCCGCCCAGTGGTTTAACTGCAGTTAATACTGGAAGTCTATTCAATAATGTGTCATGGATTGATAATAGTTTTAATGAAACAGGCTTTGAATTGTGGTACCATGACGCATCACCAACATTTAGTCTATTAGCCACTTTACCTCCCTATTCAACAACTTATCTTCACAGTGGGCTAAATTACCTTACCACATATTGTTACAAAGCAGTTGCAATAAATTCAGCAGGGCCAAGTGTGTTTACGAATACAGATTGTGCTACCACACCCCAAATTCTGCCCCCTAATCCTCCATCCACCCTGGCTGCTGTATACAGCGGTTCACTCACAAACAATGTTGTATGGTTGGATAACAGCAATAATGAAACCAGCTTCGAATTGTGGTATCATGGTTCTAATCCCACCTTTAGTTTATTAATAACTCTGCCTGCAAATACAACATCCTACAATCATAGCGGATTAAACCAAACTACTACGTATTGTTATAAAGCCAATGCTATTAATTCAGGCGGCGCAAGCCCTTTTACCAATAGCGATTGCGCCACCACACCGGATACAAGTACAGTTGGTCTGAACGAACTTGCCTTTGCCAAAAACTTTAAGTTATACCCCAACCCAAGCAAAGGCACGGTGTACCTTACGTTCAGCGGCAATGGTGAAAACCTGCATTTAAAAATTACAGACCCCTTAGGCCGTTTAGTGAAAGAAGAGGAGATCAACACAAGCGCCGGTGAAAATGAAATTAAGATCACTTTGCCTGCTACAAAAGGCCTCTATTTCATTCAACTCAGCAACAACACTTCAACACTCAATACAAAAGTGTTGTTGGAATAACAAATATTGTTCTTTGTAAGGAAGTTTATGAATTCCCTGTGCGCTGGCTAGTCACGGCGCTGAGCCGGCGAGGGAGTGAATTGATTTTCAGAAAGAAAGTCGGCAAAGGCCGAGCCTATAGGCGAAGGTTTAATTTCTGCGCTTATCGATACACTCACAAGGCGCAGAAATTTGACTTTGCCTGACTTTCAAGGAAAATCAAGAGTGGGTGGAAAGATCGCCGTGCCTTGTCCCCGCCCGAACGACCATTCATAATTTTATATGTCTCGTGTTGTTCTGTCGGGCGGGTTTTGGTTACTTTTCGACTAAGGAAAAGTAACAAAAATAACTGGAAGAAATTTTAATACTTGAATATGATATCTGTGTTTATAAAGTTCTACAAATTCTTAACATATATGTTGATTCTAATCAACTTCTTAGGCATCGCCCAATCCCCCACCTGGCAGTGGGCCAAGAGATGTGGTTCCACTGGCGACAATATTCCAAGTATAAGTGGTAACGAGTCATTTAATGACATCAAAATTGATAAGAATGGCAACATCTATGCTGTAGGGAATTTTTATGCAAATACAGTATTTCATAACGCGCAGCTCTTTGGTGCAGCTACACCTTTTCAATTTGCCAAAGACGATGCTTATCTTATTAAGTACAGTTCATGTGGACAACTACTGTGGTGGAGGAGGATGGGAGGCACCAATAACGATGGCGCTACGTCACTTGTGCTGGATAACCAGGGAAAAGTAATTGTAACAGGCTATTGCACCAGTAACCCTTCTTATTATTCTGGTGGCGCAAATTCCACCACAATAAGTGGAGCTCAAGCCAACGGTGCTCAATTTATTGCAAAGTTTGATACTTCAGGTAATTTTCTCTCCGTGAATACATACTCACTTTTGCTTATGAAGATGCTACTCAACAGCCAAGGTGATCTTTTTCTAACTAATGGTAATTTTGCCGCAACAATTAATTCGCTCGGTGTCGTTACTTCCACTTTGGCTTTTTTTACTCCAACGACTCCTTCATACCCAGCGATAAACGATATTAAATTGGATAGAAGCGATAATATTTATCTTTGTGGTGCATTAATGGATACTGTCTCCATAAACGGAGGCAATGTTTTACTTCCCGTCACATCTACTATCTTACCAGGCTTTGCTGGCAATTCCCTAATAATGAAACTAAATAGCAGTGGCGTGCTTCAATGGTACCAGCGCAGTTACAGCAATGGCTTAGATGGTCTATCAAAGTGTGCATTGGATACATCAGAAACGAAAATAGTAACAAGTGGCAGGAACCTATTTTATTCAGTCATTTTTGGCTACACAATAAATACGGGTGTTGGCACCTATGCCAACCCTATATATATGTTAAACACGTCAAATGGCAGCCTCATTACTGGAATAACAGGTTCTGCCAACCTACAGCCAATTGTTGATGTATATGCTTCCGATCGGGATAACAATTTTTATTTATCAGGGAATACTAACGGTTGGTTTGCGTTAGGCAACACAACCCTTACTGCAGTAGGTGGAGGTCCAAATCGCCAGAATTTACTGGGAAAGCTTAACTCTACCGGTAGTTTTTTGAGCATGGCCCTTATGCCTCAAATAGGTAGCTCCGGTGCAAATGAAAAAGTTTACGGCCTCGCTATCAGCGAACAAGGTAATGTGATCCTATGCGGCCAGTTTGCAGGCACCCTTGATAGTTTGGGTACTGCCGTTACTCCAATATCTGGTGTGGATGGCTATGTCAACAAATTTGGCTTCCCCTGCGGCAGCACTTTAACTGCGCTCAGCCCATTAGCCCCAACTAGTCTAACCGCTGCTTATCAGGGCAACTTAAGCAACCTGGTTACCTGGGTTGATAACAGCAATTTCGAAAACGGTTTTGAGCTTTGGTACCACGATGCCTCCCCAACTTTTAGTCTTCTGGCCACCCTGCCGGCCAATACCACTACATACACTCACACGGGGTTGAGTTACACCACAACCTATTGTTATAAAACAAGAGCCATTAACGGCATTGGCCCAAGTGCTTTTACTAATTCCGATTGCGCTGCCACACCAGCTCCAGCTGCGCCACAAGCTCCTACCAACCTTACTGCACTTAATACAGGTTCTCTAATAAACAATGTAGCCTGGGTAGATAACAGCTTTAATGAAACTTCCTTTGAGCTTTGGTACCACGGCGCCAACCCAAGCTTTAGTTTATTGGCCACCTTAGCCGCCAATACAACAACCTATACGCATACCGGCCTCAGCCCCGGCACTAATTATTGTTACAAGGCCTTGGCAACAAACAGCATTGGCTCAAGTGTATTTACCAATACCGATTGTGCCCTTACACCTGCATTGCCCAATGCGCCCTCTAACCTGGTTGCAGCAAATACAGGCAACCTTTTCAATAACGTAAACTGGGTAGATAACAGTAGCGATGAAACCAACTTTGAGTTGTGGTACCACGATGCCTCGCCAACTTTCAGTCTGTTGGTTACCTTAGCCGCCAACACCACAACATACACGCATACGGGTTTAACTCATACAACCACTTACTGCTACAAGGCTTTAGCAACAAACAGCGTAGGCCCCAGTGCTTTTACCAATAGCGATTGTGCCACTACACCAGATACAAGTACAGTTGGCTTAAATGAATTTGCTTTTGCAAAAAACATTAAGTTATACCCCAACCCAAGCAAAGGCACGGTGTACCTTTCCTTCATGGGCAATGCTGAAACCCTGCATTTAAAGATCACAGACCCCTTAGGGCGCTTATTGAAAGAAGAGGAGATCAACACAAGCACCGGTGAAAATGAAATCAAGATTACTTTGCCTCCAACAAAAGGACTTTACTTCATACAGCTCAGCAACAACACTTCAACTCTTAGCGCAAAAGTGTTGCTCGAATAAATTTTTTTGTGTGTGCGATTAGTTCGAAAAACCCGCTATTTTAGTGGGGTTTTTTGTGAACTGTCAGGTCTTAAATCAAAATTCAATTCTCAATTTCGTAAATCGTTAACGTATATGAATGTACATTTTAGGCAGATACTTCTCTTTCTTCTTCAGTTTTTTTCTTTTTCAACTTTCAGCCAGAAACAAGTCCTGGGCGACAGCCTGGTTCCGGCAGGTTCAATAAAACCCTATACTGTAAACGCGAGTCTCGCAAATTTAGAATGGAAAATAATTCCTGAGACAGCAGGCATCATCCTTTCCCAAAATCAAAATTCTGTTTCTATATCCTGGTCATATCACTCCTCTGCTGCTCCTATGCTCTGTAGCCTGGCTGTTTTTATCACCTATCCCAACGCTGATAATAGCTACAATTATTTTTTGCCAATCAAAGTGCAGCCTTTTATCCCCGACACCAACTTCAACTCCAGAAGATCGAAATTTTCAAGAACTTCAAAAGACAGTCTCCGGTTTTGGTACCGGCATCTTTGCGATACAGCTCGCTTTGCAAGCATGATTCAATTAAAGGATTCCTCTTTGGCTAAGACACAAAATTATACTTGGCATTGGCATTTCCGGGATATGGAAAATAAAAAGGAAATTACAGCCCAGGGGCAAACCATAAACATACGACTCAAACCCGGTAAATACTTACTCACTTTATCAAACGATAAAAATCAACGGGTCTCAGATACACTAACAATACTCGCGCCACCAATACCTGAGCTCAATGTCTCTACACAAACACCCTGCTCGGGCACAGGTTTCTACTTTAAAACCAGCATTTCAAACACAATGAACTGTTCCTATTTACAACTCGATTGTGGTGATGGGCGATACAGCATGGTACCTGCTACAACCGAAAAGTTGTACCAAACGTATGCCCCCTCGCAGGACATCATGAATATTTTTATAGCAAACCTATCTGCGATTGACCGCTACGGATGTGCCTATAGCAGCAACACCCTGGCCATTGCGCCTCAAAGAAATCAGTTTACTGTTTTTAATACCTTAATTGAACCCATGAACCCCATGCTCAATAAACCGGGTGATAAAATAGAGTTAAAATGCAAAACAGGAAATGGCTTTCAAATTGGTAATCCGAATACTCCTTTTACTTATTTATGGAATACCGGTCAAACTAGCCCTGCCATAAACGTATCCAACCCGGGTAGCTACAGCCTTTTGGTGTGGGACAAACTCGGCTGCAAATCTCAGGAAATTGGTCCGGTGTATGTTAAGCAAAACTTCAAAACTCCGGGCGCTCCAATAGTTTCAGGACCTAAAGAAATTAAAGCCCGTGAAAAAGCAGAATTCAAAATTACCCCGCTCAAATCCGGATTTTATCAGTTTAAGTTTATCTTCAACGATAATCAATCTTTTGTAACCGAGCCTTCAACATCGCCCTCAACAAGCCTTCCCGATTGGGAAAAATCTCAAGCAGGCAACTTAAAAGTCATTGGTATTCATCTCAAGGCTGTTAATGGGTATCATTCTAGCTTCTTCTCCGACACCCTCAGTGTACAAATCACAGAGTAATTTCCTATCGCTTCTCTCTTTACCTATCTCACAGAGACAATTTTACGCAGATGTAATTTGAGTATATATACCTATTTACAAGGGCCCATAATGTTTCCGAAACACTCTACTTAACCACCCCGCTTCCCTTTTTAATCAAATCAGTCTTGGAATAACTTCCAGCCAAAATATTTTCCTATTTTTAGTACCTCAAGAAGCAAAAACGCCTTACAGGTATCTATGACCCTCAAACCCCTTACCCCAAAACTCTCCCTTAACAAGTCCTTCCTTAAGGTCAAACCGGTAAGGCCATTAATCGATGCCTTTAAATCCAACCTCATTCAGCTCCTCGATAGAACCAACGACTCCGAAAGCGAAGAGTTCCACAAAAACCTGGTCATCGACTTCCTCAAAAAAACCTATTACGATCCCGCTCACTTTATCAATACCAAAGGCCGTAACGACCTGGTCATTCATACCGGAAACTCCGCCAAAACCCCTGTTGCTGTAATTCTCGAAGCCAAAAAACCCACCAACAAGGCCGAGATGCTCAGCACCAAGAACCTAAACACCAAAGCATTTCAAGAACTGGTCCTCTATTACCTCAGAGAACGCATCACCCACAAAAACCTTGAAGTAAAACACCTGGTGGCCACTAACATCAACGAATGGTTCATTTTTGATGCCACTTTGTTCGACAGACTCTTTGCACAAAACAAAACCCTGGTAAAACAATTTACCGATTTCGAAGAAGGCCGCCTCGCCGAATCCAAAACCGATTTTTTCTACAAAGAAATTGCAGAACCCTTTGTGGCTTCAATCAATTCTGAAATAGAATTCACCTACTTCAACATTCAGGATTACCAAACCCCTCTTCGCAACAACGATAAAAAGGACGACCACACCCTCATTGCCTTGTTCAAACTTCTCTCTCCTGAGCACCTTTTAAAACTGCCCTTCACCAACGACAGCAACAGCCTCGACAAACGTTTTTACAGCGAGCTCCTGCACATCATTGGCCTAACCGAAACCAAAGAAGGCAGCAAAAAACTCATTGGTCGCAATAAAGAAGGCGAAAGGTACACCGGCACCCTTTTGGAGGATACCATTATTCAGCTCGACAGTCTGGATAAATTAAGCCGACTCTCCAACCCAAGTCAATATGGCGCCAACCCCCAGGAACGTTTATTTACGGTCGCGCTTGAACTTTCCATTACCTGGATCAACCGCATCCTTTTCCTCAAATTGCTCGAAGCTCAGCTCATCACCTATCACAAAGGCGATAAATCCTATTCCTTCCTGAATTCCAATAAAATTAAAAATTACGACGACCTCAACAGCCTCTTCTTTCAGGTCCTTGCCCGCAAGTTCAATGACAGAAATCCCGACGTAAAACAGGCCTTCGAAAAAGTCCCTTACTTGAACAGCTCCCTTTTCGAACCCACCGACCTCGAGCAGTTAACCCTTTTCATCAGCAATCTAAAGGACGATAAAACCATCCCCGTTCTTTCTTCAACTGTACTTAAGGACAACCAGGGCAAAAAACTCAGCGGCAGCCTTACTTCACTCAAGTATTTGTTTGAGTTTCTAAATGCCTACGATTTCAGCAGCGAAGGCTCAGAAGAAATTCAGGAAGACAACAAAACCCTTATCAATGCCTCGGTTCTTGGTTTAATATTTGAGAAAATCAACGGCTACAAGGACGGCTCCTTTTTTACTCCCGGCTTTATCACCATGTACATGTGCCGCGAAACCATTCGCAGGGCAGTGCTTCAAAAATTCAACGAAACCAAAAAATGGAACTGTTCCACCTTCGAAGAACTTTACGATAAAATCGAGGACCGTAAAGAGGCCAATAACATTGTCAACTCATTAAAGATTTGCGACCCCGCTGTGGGCTCCGGCCACTTTTTGGTTTCGGCCCTCAATGAGATGATTGCCATTAAAAACGACCTGAAGATCCTTTCAGATAGAGAAGGTAAACGTTTAAAAGAATACCACGTTGAGGTTGTAAACGATGAATTAATTGTTACCGACGAAGAAGGAGAACTCTTTGAATACACACCCGGTATTTCCCCCCTCAAGGGGGGATTAAAGGGGGGTGAAAGCCAACGCATTCAGGAAACCCTCTTCCACGAAAAACAAACCATCATCGAAAACTGTTTGTTTGGAGTTGATATTAATACCAACTCCGTAAAGATTTGCCGTTTACGCCTTTGGATTGAACTACTCAAAAATGCATATTATGTGGCTCCCTCTAGTTCCGATAAAGCGGGGGGTGAGGCACTGGAAACCCTCCCCAACATCGACATCAACATCAAATGCGGCAATTCCCTGGTAAGCCGTTTTGCAATAGATGCCGACCTCAAACAAGCCCTTAAAAAAAGCAAATGGACCATTGACAGTTACAAGCTGGCAGTGGATACCTACCGCAACGCCGATAGCAAAGAGCAAAAGCGTGAAATGGAGAAGTTGATTGCCGACATCAAATCCGATTTTAAAACCAATATTGACAACCCGTTTAAAAGGAAAATTAGTTCTGCTCGTGGAAAAGTTGATAAGATCGCGACAGAAATAAACACTCAAAAGCAGTGGGGCGAGAAATTAAATAAGCAATTATTAAAGGATTTAGAGAAAGCAACTCAACAATTAAAATTACTTGAAAAAGAAAGAGAGACCATTGAGTCAAATGTAATGTTTGACAATGCATTTGAATGGCGCTTTGAATTTCCGGAAATATTGAATGATTCTGGCGAATACATAGGATTTGATGTATTGATTGGAAACCCGCCTTATGGTATTACAATAAAAGGATTGGAAAGAAATTATATTGTCTCTACTATTTCAAAAGTTCCAGATTTTGAAATTTATTATTTATTTATAGAAAGGGGTTATCAATTATTAAAGAAAAAAGGTCATTTATCATTAATTATTCCTAATACTATTCTTTTTAATGTATTTGCACAGAATTATCGTTTGGAGCTTTTCAACAAGTGGGAATTGAACGAAATATTAGACTGTACTGATATAAATATTTTCGATGATGCAACGGTAAGAAATATAATATTTCAATTTACCAAAGACAACAATCAAAACAGTTTGTATTACAAGAGAACGAATGATGTTAAAACATTTGAAGAGTTGATGGAGAGGCCTGTAGTCTCCATTCCTAAAGAAATTGTAGAAAAAAGCAATCAAAATTGGGGATTGCTATTCAAATTAGACAAATCAATTTTAACACTGATTGAAAAGATAAAAACGTCAAACTTACTAGCAAATCAGTATGACTCTACACAGGGCTATATACCTTACAGGAAAAGTGATTTATTAAAGAATTATGATAAGATCAAAGCAGAATCCATTGTTAAAAACCGTGAATGGCACTCTGATAGTAAAATAAATCAAGAGTATAAAGAAGAAATATTTGGGGAATCAATAAGCAAATATGGGCATAAAAGAACTGGCAGTTATGTTAAGTACGGCAAACATTTGGCTACATATGTAGATCTAAAATATTTTAATCAAAAACGAATTTTAATACGTGAAATAACTAACCCATTCATTATTGCATGTTTAATTGAAGAAGAATTTGTTAATGACCCTCAGATTATTTCAGTACTTCCAAAAAATGAAACCTATTCTCTAGAGTTTCTATGGGCAATTTTAAACTCCAAACTTGCAACCTTCTATCACTTCAATTCTTCACCGAAAGCAACTAAGGGGGCATTTCCTAAGATTTTGGTTTATGATGTAAATAACTTCCCGTTACCAGAGACTTTGAATGATAAGACGAAATTGGAAATAGAAAAACTTGTCTGTGCCATTTTAGAAACTAAAAAACAGAATCCTAATTCTGTAACAACAAAAATTGAAGACCAAATTGACAAGTTGGTTTACCAGCTTTACGATTTAACACCAGAAGAAATTGCCATTATAGAAAACGCATAGTTTATTGCCATGTTAAAATTTCATACAAAAATATTAGCCTACCTCTCGCTTCTGCTTTCAATCTCAGGACATCATTCCTTAACTGCCCAGGATAACAACAAAAAATACACCCGCATTGTTAATGCTTGGAACAAAGCCCACAACGAATGGAAATTCACCGACCTCAGCAAACTCTATGCACCCAAAGTGTTGTTTTATTGCTCATGGGTCAACAAATCAGAGTGTGTAGAAAACAAAACCACTCAGATGAGTCCGTCTAGGGTTTTCCGCCAAAAAATTGTGTCCCCAATCAAAATTAGTGCCTTAGCCGAAAACCTCATCCTTTGCAAGTTCACCAAGGAAGTCACAACAGACGATGGCAAAGCAAGGTATCCGGCTTATTTAGTTATAACCGAAAAAGACGACCAGCTCCGCATCATCGCCGAAAGCGACGACATAACCGATCGCAACATGAACTTTACCCTAACCGGTGACCTTTTCATAAATCCCGGCAAAAACCCTAAAACCCCAAAGCCCGAAGAAAATTCCGATTCCGGTCTTGGTTTACAATTCTATTCAATCACATCAATTTCAGCGATTGCTATCATCGCTATTGCTGCGAGAAGGAGAAAAAAGAGAAAAGCATTGGCAACGATCTCAAAACCGGTTGAAACTATGGTACCAGAACCTCAACCGGAGGTTGTGGAACCATTAAAAGAGGAATTCACTAGTAAAGAAAAAGGAGACCTTTTTGAGTCTTTTGTGATCAACAAATTTGACACCAACTACTTCCGAATTACAGAAAAACCAGATGATAGAACCTTTAATGGAATGGCCTCAGAGCAGAGGCAGAATCCTGACTTAGTTGTTATGTTTGAGCTACGTGGATACCAGGCTAAATTTGCTGTAGAGTGCACTTTCTGTAGCACAGTAAAAGACATAATCGAAGTGAAGTCTTGGGATAAGTTAAATAGGTACAAAGAATTTGGTCGTAATAGACAGATAGATGTTTACATAATCCTTGGCTTAGGTGGTGTTCCTCAAAATCCCAAGGAATTATTTATTATTCCCCTTCCAAAAGCCAAAGCCAAAATGTCTTATGATGATCTCAAATTATATAACCGGTCCACTGTGAACCGTTTGTTTTTTGATAGGGATACAGGAAGGTTAACATAAGTGTAAATAAATGATAAGTCACTTAGATAAAATACATTTAAGAAATGAATATTCAAGACTACTTGGGTCAGATAGCTTTGCTGATATGATCGAGAGTCACAAAATGATTGCTGAAGTTGGTTTTTCAATTTTCTATGCTCATGGCAAGGAGAGTACCAAAACTTCTGTTTACGATCATGATGGGAATATTCTATTCCAAATGTCCATCTTAAAATGCCTTTCACTTCAACAGCTCGCACACTCAATAAACTATAAAAATTCCATTGACGGAGTCACGCTTAAAGATACTTATGACCCATTCGGGATGTATACAATCGTGAGAGCTCAGTATGAGGCTTTTTGCAACTTTAATAACATATTTATTCAATCCAGGTCCGAGGACGAATTAAAATTAAAATACCACCTATGGGTATTAAGTGGTTTAAACTATCGGCAACGTTTTAAAGCTAAGTCTGAATGGGCGAAAAAGAAAAAGGCCACTGAAGCAATAGAAATTGATAATTTAAATAAGTCTGTGCTTGAAAATCCATGTTATTTACAATTGGACGAACAATCTCAACAGAACATTCAAGATTGTATCAAGAGAAAGGATTGGCAAATTAAAATTGATGGAAATAGATCCTATAAAATTGCTTGGCATGAAATGATGTCAAATTCTGGCGCTAACGAAAACTTAGACGGCCAGTATTCATATCTGTCACTTGCAACTCATCCTTCAAATGTTTCAGTGTTTCAGTTCAGCTCCATGTACATTGAAAATCAACAAGGTTTCAATGCAAAAATAGCGCTTCAATTATCTAGAGCATCTACAGCTATGTTTGTCAGAGATTATGTGGAATATTTCAAATTAACAGAAAAGCACTTTAACAATTTACCAATCATGCCCCAGCTGCTAATCAACGGTTGTAATAGTTTGTTTCGTAGTGAGGATTATGAACTAAATAGTATAAATGATATTTTGAACTGATTATTTAAATCCCTAAATAAAATAATAAGCAAAATGTATATCCAACATTAAGCCAGAATTTATACCCATGCAAAAATACTCAGTCAACCAACACCTCATCGAAACCATCTTGTCCTGGGTAAAATCCGGTGAAATTGCCATACCCGAAATTCAACGTCCTTTTGTTTGGGACAGTTCCAAAGTCCGCGATTTAATGGATAGCCTCTATCAGGGCTTCCCGGTGGGATACGTCATTGCCTGGCGCAATCCCAATGTGCGTTTAAAAGATGGTAGTTTAAGCGAAGGCAAAAAGATCTTAATTGATGGCCAGCAGAGGGTTACTGCACTCACGGCCGCGATTTTAGGGGAATATGTGATTGACAAAACCTATCAGAGGGTAAAGATCAAAATAGCCTTCAATCCCTTAACCGAGAAGTTTGAGGTGCAAAATCCGGCCATACTAAAAGACAAAGCTTGGTTACACGACATTTCTGAAGCAATCAATGGTTCAATAAGCATACTGAAATTAGTACGTAACTACATCGAACTAAATCCCGGTACCGACGAGGATCTGATTGAAAAATCCTTCACAAATTTGATTAACATTCCTAAAAAGCAGATTGGTCTCATCGAATTAGCAGCTGACCTTGATATTGAAACGGTGACCGAAATCTTTATCCGTATAAACTCCAAAGGCGTAGTGCTTAGTCAGGCGGATTTTGCCATGAGTAAAATTGCATCCAACACCGAATACGATGGCAACCTTCTACGAAAAGCCATTGATTATTTTTGCCACCTTACCATTGCGCCTGAATTCTACAAACACATTGTGGACAATGATAAGGAATTCGCTTCAACGGAGTATTTTCCTAAAATGGCCTGGTTAAAAACAGAGAATGAAGACCTCTACGACCCTGATTACAACGATTTAATTCGTGTTGCCTTTACCTCACAATTTAATAGGGGTAGGCTTTCAGATTTAGTGAGTTTACTCTCAGGTCGTAATTTTGAAACACGTACCTACGAAGATTCCATTGCAGAACAGTCCTTTGCCACACTAAAGAATGGGGTTAATAATTTCATCAATGAAACCAATTTCAAACGGTTTTTGATGATCATTAAATCAGCAGGTTTTATTTCACCCAAACTTACCCGTTCACAAAACGCCATCAATTTTGCCTATATCCTGTATTTAAAACTCAAAGACCTTGGGGTAAATTCAGTTCAAATGGAATCCTTTGTACGGCGATGGTTTGTATATTCCATACTCACAGGCAGGTATTCGGGCTCTCCGGAATCCACCTTTGATTTTGACATCAAACAAATAGCCAACAAACCATTTGAAGAATACATGAAGGAAAAAGAAGATGGCGAGCTCTCTGAAGCCTTCTGGAATGCTGCCCTGCCTCAAAGCTTGGACACTTCAGTTGCAAGCAGCCCTTATTTTCATGTATACTTAGCTGCCCAGGTTAAAGCTAACGACAAAGGATTTCTTTCCAGAGATGTCACTATCGGTGATTTAATTTCTCTTAGAGGCGATATCCACCACTTATTCCCAAAAAACTATCTGAAGAAAAACGGGTACGAACGAGGAAAATACAATCAGATTGCAAACTATGTATATATGCAATCAGAAATAAACATCAAAGTAGGTGACAAAGCCCCAAAAGACTATTTCGAACTCATAAGCAAACAACTTCAATCCGGTAAACTGGTCACTGGCATTAATTCAGAAGACCAACTACAGGAAAACCTAAAAGCGAATTGCGTTCCACACTCAATCATTGAAATGACGCATTCAGATTACATGGATTTTCTCCAGCAACGTAGAATCCTGATGGCTCAAAAAATGAAGGAGTACTACTTTTCCTTATAATTCTTGAAATACAATTGAAGTCATTCTTGGTTTTTTTATAACCAAAAAATCTTATATTTAGTTTATCTTTCTAAGGACATAAGTTCTTGAACCATTTGAGAGCGAATTTGAATTCGCATTGAGTGGTTTTGATTATAATGTAAATATGAGATATCACAAGCTAAGACTCTTTTCAAATTCCGTTGGTAGATTACTTATCATAGTTCTATTCAGCACCTTCTTTATTAGCGCTTTTTTCTTTAAGAAAGATCTCAAATTAGTAAGTGCAACCTCAGAAACGTGGAGTGGAGGCACTGCTGGTTCGGGTAGCGGCAAGGAATTCTACTTCAAAATAAAAATACAAACCTCTAAGCCAATTATATTTGATTCTGTTTGGATAAACAACAAAATGCTGGCCACTTATTTGGCAAACAATCGTTTATCTATCTCTCAGGAACCAATAAAATTTACTCGAAACGACACAATTATTGTTAGGGCATCCGAATCATCCTTAAGACCTTCTGCCCCATCAAACAGGCCAAATAATTTTTCCGGTGAGGCAAGTATTAGATACTACCTTGATGGTAAAATGAAATACCTCAACGTTAAGAAAATAACAATTAACAAATCAGTCAATCGACAATGAAGAATTTTAAACTAACAGGTTTATACCTGATTACTGCTTGTATGCTATTTGTAATTCCGCACGTCCATGCGCAAGTGTGGATGAAAGACATCCAGAACGAAAATCCTAATTTTTATGAAATTCAAAAGGCATTTAACGATTACTGGAAAGACAGACCTGTTGAAAAGGGCAAAGGCTACAAACAATTTAAGCGGTGGGAATGGTATTGGCAGCAAAGGGTAGGTCCAAACGGTGAATTTCCTAAAAACACAGTTTTGCATGATGAACTAGCGAAATACAACGAACTACATTCCAATGAAAAATCAAGCGCCATTTCCTCAGCTACAGTTGCAAACTGGTCATTTAAAGGTCCTCAATCAAGCTCAGGTGGTTACTCAGGCATAGGTAGAATTAATTGTATAGCATTTCATCCTAGTATTGCCACTACATTTTGGGTAGGCACACCTGCCGGTGGTCTTTGGAAAACTACCAATGGAGGTTCAACCTGGACCACCAATACGGATAATCTTCCTGTTCTTGGAGTAAGTGATATTGCCATCGACCCAACAAACCCGAATATAATGTACATCGCAACAGGTGATGGTGACGCAGCCGTTAGCTTGTCAAATGGCTATGGTGACACCAAAAGCATAGGTGTTTTGAAATCAACAAATGGGGGTGCCTCATGGTCTGCTGTTCTAACAGCAAGTGTCTCGCAAAATATTTTGATTAGAAGACTTCTAATTAACCCTTCAAATCCAAACATTCTACTTGCAGCCACCAGTGTGGGAATCTATCGCACCACAAATGCAGGGGTTTCTTGGGCATTGGTTTCTAGTAACATTTGGTTCATTGATATGGAATTCAAACCCACGGATCCCAATTACGTTTACGCAGCAACGTATAGTCCAAACGGCAACTCGCAAATCTTTAGTTCAAGTAACAACGGCCAAACCTGGTCTCAGGTCACTAATTTCACGGGTTATACAAGAATAAATCTCGCTGTTACAGCCAATTTCCCAGCCTTAGTGGATGCAGTTTGTGTGAATAGCACTTCAGGTTTAGGTGGCTTATGGTATTCTGCAAACAGTGGAGCAAGTTTTACACAATATTATTTTGCCAATTGCACAAACAATTTACTACACAATTCATTTAACGGCTCAGGCTGTGATGGTCAGGGCACTTATGATTTAGCATATGCAATCAATCCGGCAAATTTCGATGAAATTTGGTTGGGAGGGGTAAATACCTGGAGAACGACAAATGGTGGTAGTACTTGGTTTCTTAACAATGTGTGGAGCGTCTCACAATCCAGTTTAGTTCCGAATGTGCACGCGGATAAGCATGATATAGCATTTCATCCTTTGAACAATAATTTTATTTATGAATGCAATGATGGCGGAATATATGTCACCAATAATTCCGGCTCAAGCTGGACCGACCTTTCAAATAGTTTGGGTATTAGTCAAATTTATAGAATTGGAACAAGTGCCACCAATACTGATAAGGTCATCTGCGGTTTGCAAGACAATGGAACCAAAGAGGTTCAAACCAATTCATGGTATGACCGTACAGGTGGCGATGGTATGGAATGTATTATTGACTACACAAACTCTAATGTTCAATATTCCTCCTACGTTAATGGTGAAATTTACAAAACAACCAACAACTGGTCATCATCAACAACAATTGTTCAGAATAATGGCGTAGGAGTAAACGCTCCAGGTGATTGGGTAACACCTTACCTAATGCACCCCACAAACAACAACATTCTTATAATCGGTAAAGCTCAGGTTTTCCAAACCACCAATGGTGGAACAACATGGTCACAGCTCGGGACACTGCCGGGGAGCACTGGTGATATCATTTCAATGGCTTATGCACCTTCAAACCCCGCGGTCATATACGTTGCAACAGCAACACAAGTGTACAAAACCACAAATTCAGGAACTACTTGGTCGATTATTGGTACATCCGCAACACGCATTACCTATTTGGCAGTAGATGCTACAAACCCACAACGCCTATGGGTTACAAAATCTGGTTATACAGCTGCGGATAAAGTTTGGTACACCGGAGATGGGGGCACAAGCTGGTCAAATTTTTCAGGCACTTTACCAAACATTCCCGTTAATTGTATTGTCTATCAAAAGAACAACTCGGATGGTCTTTACATAGGAACCGATGTTGGTGTGTATTTTTGGAATTCAACCTTACCTGATTGGATTCCCTTTAATACAGGTTTGCCAAATGTTATAGTAAACGAATTAGAAATATCATATAATAACAACAAACTTTGGGCCGCTACCTTCGGTCGCGGATTGTGGAATTCTGATTTATACTGCCCTACAATACAGCAGATTTCTCCCATTTCAGGCCCAAATAGCTTATGCTCTGGAACAAGCAATTCCGCTTATAGCATCACTGCGGTTCCAGGTGCTACCCTTTATACATGGACATTACCGGCGGGTTGGTCAGGTTCTGGTAATTCAAACGTAATCTATACAACTCCAATGAATTCAGGTAATATCAGTGTTAGTGCCAGCAACTCTTGCGGTATAAGTCCAACACAAAATATAAATGTAAATGTGTTTCCCCTGCCAAATATTTCAGTCACAACCTCTCATCCCTTCCTTTGTTCAGGTGAAGCAGCTTCTCTGAATGCAACAGGAGCTAACACATATACCTGGAGCACAGGCACCACGGGCTCTAACCTTATAGTTGCACCACTTGTAACAACAGTCTACATTGTCACAGGAACCGACGCCAATAATTGTTCAAACATGTTCACTATTACTCAAAATGTCGACGAATGCCTTTCCATCAATGAAGCGCCTACAGAAGTATTAGATTATATTTCTGTATCACCTAATCCATTTGGCAACTCATTCTCAATTACAAACAATTCTCCTTACATAATTGAATACGATATTAGAATTTTTAATGCCTTAGGCGCCTTGGTACACAGTTCTCACATACAAGAAAAATCAGTATCAATTGATCTAAGCACAAATAGCTCAGGGATTTATTTTATTCAAGTGTCAGGTCAATCCTCTTCTAAGATCATAAAACTGATAAAAGAATAGCTGACATAAATAATATGAAGTATTCCTTTTCAGAAAAATTTTCAGTTTACTAATATTGGCATTCATAGTCGAAATATTCCGAAAAGTCAACAACAAAAACACCGGTATTGATCTTGAGATACACGCCAGCGTCTGGGATAAGTTACTAGAGTTTGCTGAAAAAGAAGGTTGGCAACCTTTAGGCACTGTTTGTCCCCCAGAAAGCGAATTAAATGGCTTTAAGAACAATTATAGACCCGATTACCCAGATTCGAAAATGGTCACAGCCCAGGATGCAATAAATTGGGCAGTGGCATTAACAAAAGTCAGACAGAAATTAATAACCAATCCTACTGAATATCAAGTCAAAGGGCCTATTATCATTCGTGAGGAGGACGCAGAACCTGGTCCTGGCTTATTTTTACCAACATTCAATCTTCAGGTACTTGATCGCTTTATCACTTACATCACTTTAGGCGAATTCTTCTTTTGGTGGGATGACTAGTAAGACAAACTTTAATTTAACCCTTTCTTTCACGTGGCTAACGAATCCTTAAAACTAAATTCTTATTATGAAATATGAATACTCAACTAATTCTGGTCCTCATTCAATAGGCAGTATCCTGAATGCAGATTTTAAAAGATGCAAAAACTTTCACATTGCCACAGCCTTTATAAGCGAATCACGAGTTGAGCATTTGGAATCACTTATAAAACAAAATAAGAATTTAAAGGAAGGCAAAGTTATTATCAGCCTATACGATTTTATTAATTCCAAAGAAACAATCCAGAAACTCAAGGATCTGCGAAGCAAATATTCTGGTAAAATCTTCATTAGGATCTCAAAAAACTTGAAATTCCATTGGAAATATTACAATTTCATTATTGGAAATACTTCCATACATTATGTGGGTTCAGCAAACTATACAAATAGTGGCCTAAGCACAAATGGCGAATTGGTTATCAAATTTAAAGAACCTGTTGCGAAGGAATCAGGTTTACTCAGCGCTTTTGAGGTAGAATGGGAGAATTCAATTTCGATTGAGAAGTTACAATTAAAGGATTATCCAGTAATCAATAGAGTTCAAAAAACAAAAATACCTCATTCTATTAAATTATTATTAGAGAATAAGCCAATCATTCAAAATATTGCTAATGAAAATGCTAATTTGATTCTGATTTATCTCTCGGGCACATTAACTCAGCAAACTGTGGATTCACTGATAAATGAAGATTCCGCTTGGGACAAATATGATTTCTTTTCATGCGTTTATAAAAGCGAGTTTAACAAGTTTAAACTAAACACGAATATGTTGCTTATTTGGAAGGAAAAAGGAAATTACGTCTATCACCTAACAAAAGTTAATCATTTAAGTGGCAATGTCTCGACTCCTGATGGAAAATATTTTGTGGCTTATATACCACCTGCCCGAAGTCGTCAAATTAATAATTCTGCAGCTCAGGTATTATTATCCAATGGGATCAAATTAACTTCACGGAAATGGAAATCAACTTTTAAGGTGTTAGGCGCGCTGCAAACAAAGAAAATTCGTGCTGCATTAAAATAACAATCTAATTCTGATTCGCATACATTTTGACTTTTACCAAAATTGATCTCATTTTACTAAATTTGTTAAAAGCAATACTTTTAAACACTTTCCCATGTCCTCTCCCAATTTAAATGCACTTTGCACAGAATACCTCAATAAGCCATACACCAAGGCCTTTTTTGCTGCTTCTAAATCCTACCTCGGCTTCTGCGAGCAGCTGGTAAAAACCGCCCCCAATCCAGATGTACTCAAACAATTCCATCCCCTTCTAATCGAACTATATTACTGCGGCTCCAAACTTGAACCGGTTCCAGGTCAGTACCCTAAAGAATGGCAGGAATTTCACGAACCTGATATGGTTTACGAATCCTTACTTAAACACCTTGTCCAATGCTTTGGGAATGATTATCGCTTTTTTTACCTGTCTGATCCCCAATCAGCCCTCCACGACACCCACTGCCTCTGGCCCGATGAACACCTAGCCGATATTTACCTTTCCCTAAACGACTCCTTCAAACGCATAGAAACTCTTGCCACACCTCACGAAATTCATGTTGGCCTGACCTTCCTAAAAAGAGGTTTCGACACACAATGGGGTCCCGATTGCGCGGTTCTACTCTCTAACCTTCACCACCCAGAGTTCAGTTTTAAATTACCGCCTTCAAATTTGCCGTTCCTTCAAAACTAATTCCTCGGCATGAAATACTACATTGTAACAGTTCAACTAGCCAATGAATCAGAATTACCTTCTTCACCTCAACATCAACTCCATAAAACCAGAAATTTGGCGTAAAATCTTAGTCAAACCCACTACAACCCTATTTGAATTGCACCACATCATTCAAATAAGCATGGGCTGGCAAAACTATCACCTATACGAATTCAACGTTAATGGCTACCGTATGGGCAGTGAAGCCCTTAATGGTCCGGAACTCGATAAACTCCAGGGCAAACTCATCGATTCCATCGCCGTTGACCTCTCCGACCTCTATCTAGAAAAAGGCTCAAGCTTTTCATACGAATACGATTTCGGCGACTCCTGGCGCCATACCATCACAATAGAGGATTTCGTTCCGTCGGTTAAAGGTCAAAAATTACCCCTTTGCCTTGCCGGCGAAAGAGCCTGCCCTCCCGAAGATTGCGGAGGTATCCATGGTTTCGAAAACATGATAGAGATCCTCCAAGATAAATCCCACCCTGAATACAAGGAATTCAAGCGCTGGGTAGGTCCCAAATACAATCCTGAAACATTTGATCTGGAAAAAACCAACAAATCATTGCGGAGCCTTAACCGATATATACGGGATTGGCTTGACAGTATAGAAGAATAATAAAACAACTTAAAAAATTAATTGATGTATTTTTTTATAAAAATAAGGCATGCTTTTTAACGCATCTTTAACACAAAACTTTTTGGTAAGCACCAAGCCTTCCGCCACCTTTGCCACAAACATAAACATTAGCCATGCCATCAGAAGAAATCATCAAAGAATTTGTAATTAAAATCGCATTAGAAGTATTACCCTATTCACAAGTAGCCAATGATTTAAACATCGATAGAAAAACACTATCCGAATTGGAGCGAAACAACAAGTTAGCTCTAAAGGAAATGGCTTTAATCCGTCAGATCTATATTCGTAAAAAGTTTCAAACCGTTACGCCCCGTGAGTTTTTAGCCTGGTACACCTCAACCCCAAGGAAATGCGTGTACTGCGATTTTACAGAAGAAGACATTCAATTACTCGTATCTCACAAACAAATCCACACCAAAAGGCTTTCGACCCGAGGTAAAACATTGGAGATTGAGCGAACATCGCCAAACTTGCCTTATGACCGTTTGGATAATTTAGTTTACTGCTGTTATTGGTGCAATAATGCCAAAACAGATGAATTTTCAGCAGCTGAATTCCAGCCAATTGGACAAGTCTTAAAAATGATCTGGTCACGCCGCATCAAGGCAATTAAGGAGACTAATGATTCTCGATGAGCAAACCAATTTTATTTGGTTATCAGACCTTTTGCCAAAACACCAGTCATTTTTCAAGCACCTTACTTCAATATTGGAGTTGAATAGAATTCCTTGGGCTCTATTACCTGGCACGAAGGACATTTGGTGTGTGGACTTTATGCCTTTACAAACCGAACCATCAAAATTCGTTCAATTCCAGTACAAGCCCGATTATCTTCAATCCAGAGAATACCTTCCTACCCAATCAGACCCGAACGAAATTTGCGAATCAATTTCTATTGTCACACAAAAGTCTCATTTAATTGTTGACGGTGGAAATATCATCAAGGGCGCAACTTGGGCTATTTTAACCGATAAAATATTCAAAGAAAACCCAAATCACTCCAGGAATGAAATAGTAGATGAATTGACCAAATTGTTGAATGTAACGCCAATAATTATTCCCACACTTCCTTATGATTGGACCGGGCATGCAGATGGTGTTCTACGATACTATAACAACAAAACAGTTCTGATCAATGACTTCTCCGGTTCCTTTATACAATATCGCAGGAAGGTAGAATCCATTCTCAGTAAATTGGGCATTAACACCATACCCATCCCATTTGCTCCTGAAGTCGATGGCAACATTTCTGCCTCGGGTTATTACATAAACTATTTGCAGTTAAAAAACCATATCCTAATTCCTGAATTTGGAATCCCGGAAGATGTCATAGCGCTTGAAAAATTTCAATTACTTTTCCCTGATTACACTGTGATCCCAATTCCATCAAAAGCAATCGCCTCTCAGGGTGGTGTCTTGAACTGCATTTCATGGAACATACTGAAGTAATTAACACCCATTAATCCCACTTCCTTCCACTCACTGTAAAAGGCAAAGGCTCATCATCTTCTTCATCTTCCACCCCAATGAGTTTACAAGAACAAACCTTTACAAAAAAAGGCTTTCGGGAGGGATGCGAAAGCACCAGCTGATCCCTGTCAAGCACCCGGTGGATGTGCCCAAAAGTGAAAGCATTGGCATTTTTAGTCAAATACAACCAGGAGTTCAGTTTATTCGTATCAACCTTCAGGTGATTGTAAAAGCACACCAGAACCTTTTCCTTACAGATCAGTCTTAGGTTCAATACTCGTTTAGTATGTTCCAAAACCACCTCATAAACCTGATTCTGATACTTCTCGACTACCTCAGCATGCAGTTTAGCCCCATCCCTCTCTATCTCAAATAAGATCCCAATAAAAGGCGCTTTGCCTTTGGGCATCTTCAGTATCAATTCCAAATTCATAATTTCATAAAACGCTCGCTTGTCCACCGAGGCTTAAACTCTCTGTTGAGTTAAGGAAGGCAGATTTCTGATTCTCGAAGTTACCCCATTTAATAGCCGGGTATTGCTATGGAATGTAGCATTAAGAATTTTCATGCTGGAGTTATGAATTTTGGTTTCAAGAACATATATTTATCTAAGCATTTACAAATGGTAAAATTCAGTTGTTGTCATTTGTAGCGGGTTTTTGGCGCCTATTTGTTAGTTATCGGTAAGTTTTAACGTCCATTCAATGACAAATGACAAAAATTAAAGCAAATAAGGTTCTATTTATCAAGCTAGGACAAGGCGGTGAATATGAAACAGACTGTATTGAAAAGCACAATACATTAAGACTTGGTTATAGAGAAGTTGACCACCAACTTTGCATTGAAAAGCATTGGGACAAAGTTCACGACTACTTCACAACAGAAGAAAATTCTAAAACATTTGTAGCGACAAGCCACACAAACCAAATCAAACAGTTTTATGAGGAGGACGAAAAGACGCTTTGGATAACTTTTTATGCTAACAAGCTTTGGTGGTGTTTCTCAAAACCTTTAATTACGTTCCTTGCCGACAAAACTAAAACACGACCAGTTATTGGTAAATGGTCGGACAAAGACATAAACAGAAATGTTTTGCTTGGCAGTAACATTAGCGGCAAACTTTTAAAGACACAAGGTTTCCGTGGGACAATTTGTAGCGTACCAGCTGAAAAATATGCACTTTCAAAAATCAACTGTGAACAAATAAAAGAGGTTGTTGAAGTTGAACAAGCAATGTTTAATCTCAAAACTAAACTAACTTACTTAATTCAAAATCTGCAATGGAAAGACTTTGAAACATTGGTGGACTTAATTTTTAGACAAGCAGGTTGGCAACGAATTGGCGACAAAGGGAAAACACAAAAAACTTTAGACCTTGAGCTTTTCGCCCCAGTGACAGGAGAAAGAGCAATTGTGCAAATCAAAGCACAATCAGACTTGCCACAGTTTTTAGGTTATCAAGACCAATTCGCAACAATGAACGACTACGACAAGTTTTTCTATGTAGTTCATACTGCTAAAAATAATTTATGCACCTACCAAAACGACACTGAAACTAAACTCTACCTTGTTGAAAAAGTTGCGGAATTAACAATATCGGCAGGCCTTGTAGAATGGGTAATCAAAAAAACTTCCTAATGTAGGCTGAAAGAAAACTAAAGATACAGCAAATTTGCCAAAAGTAATCAATCATGAAGTACTTGAATTAATTATTTCCTACTAAATAATATGTATTGCAAAAACTGTGGGATAGAAATATCTGATGACTCAAAATTTTGTTTCAAATGTGGAACCAAGTTGTCTATTTCAAGTTCCGATCCGATTGAAGAAAACACACAAAAGGAGGAAATTAATTTTACAACTGAACTCAACGATTTGCGAGAGCTAATTTTAACAAATAATGTTGAAATAATCCCAGAGCTTCTAGAGAGTCTGATTGACTTTAAAGAGAAAGCCGAAATAATTATCAAGAATTACCATAAACTGTTTCGCGCCAATTTAATTGATGATTTAAAGGAACTTTCAAATAGTTACGATAAGATAAAAATGCTCCTAAAGAAGTTCATAGAATTTGAAATAATAGAAAACCAATACCCACATAACAAATTCAATAACAAAACGCAAATTAATGCTCCGATTTCTAAAGTAAATTCTGATCAGAAAAAAAGTCAAACTGATTCTGTCTGGATTGGAATCTTTATTGTGATAATTCTAATTGTTGTATTTAAAGTTTGTTCAAAATCAGAAAAAAGAAATGAGTCTAGTAATAGTCAATCGTCTCAAACTTCAAAATCTGAAGCTAATCTACCCAATGACATAAATTCAATTGCCGGCAAGATATTTACTTTCAAAAGCACCTTAAATGACAAAGAGGAAAATGGTCAAATTATTCAGACAAATCACGAGACGACTTATCACAAATTTGATTTTGTAAATAAGACCGTGACTCAGACCTCACCATTAAATGGAGAATGGATAACAATAACATATCCAATAAGTGGCATTTATGAAGAAAAAGCCCTTCTTGCTACAACTTATGTTTTAGTAGTAGGCGAAATGGGTGTTAAAGAAATATGGTTTAATCCTGTAAGGCAAAATTTGGGCTATGATTACGTAGATGGTTCCCGAATCGCCTGTTATGAACTTTCTACAGTTGAATAATCTAATTTCGTCTGTATTTGCTTTTTGGACTATATTCTATCTTATATTATGTACATGAATTAATCGATTTGCATATCCTCACTCCGAAAATACTTCAATCCACATCAACAGAACCCTTTGAAATCAATGAGGCAACTCTTGATATACCAAAGTGCTTTGTAACCTTCGAACCTTGGTCCGGTCGACGAATAAAAGAAACATACGGAGGTAAACCACTTCTTAATGTAGCTGGCAAACCAATGTTTGCGGAACTCGCCATCCAATCGCTATTCCAAAATGATGGTTGGGAGGCACGATGGATCAGCCCCAGGGGCATAAGATATGTACCATTAACTGATTGGAAAGATGATCAATTTAAAAATCAGTCTCCTGTTCCATTCAAAAATGAATCAACTGTTGAATTTTTGGCCAATATCGCCAAACTAAATAACAGCTCTTATTCCGGCTGCTGGGATGTAGTTGCAAACAAAGGCAGCGAGATTATTTTCGCTGAATCTAAGCGCAGCAAAAAAGATACTATTCGCCAAACACAAGTAAATTGGCTCTCCGCAGCCCTTAAGTTTGGCCTTCAGCCCTCCAACTTTCTCGTAGTGCAATGGACAGCATCACAACATTAATCTAATTTGGAAAAATTTAACGCGTTCACCGGTTGGCGCTAATTTGTAATCAGTGCCTTCCAAAATCCCTTTTCACCAAAACAGCCTCAACCTCATCCGAGCGGAACCTTATTTGTTTTCCAATCCTATAAGAATTTAATTTCCCCTCCCTGCACCAACCATCTACAGTCGGCAATGAAATCCCGAACATCTTTGCTACTGCTTTCCTTTCAAGATATGTAATTGCTGGCTTTGGTCTGAAGGTTTCAATCTTTTCATTTACCTTTTTTTCAATGGTCTTCTCTATCTCATAAAGAAAATCATCAAGTTTAATTCCTTGTAATAAAATGTATTGCATAATTATCGGTTTAAATTATTTTCATCTAAGATAATCCAGGTAACCAAAATAATTGTATCAGGTTAATCGGTGTTCCTCACAGCCTGCAAGCATAAAGCGCGCCACACCGGCGCAGCCCATTTTTGTGTTTTTATTTTTATGGGTAAAAATAAGCTGTGCCGCCTTTCCCTCTGGTCAGGTTCTCAATTCCTAGCGTCACACTGAGCGTAGTCGAAGTGTGTCACGCTTTATGCGGGTTGCAAGGCTGTTCGTCACGGCAGCCTTCCTCGTCCCTCAAGCCGCTTCGTTCGTTTGCTCCATTCCACCCGCTCCTGCGTCGCTAGGTTTCATTCCGCGCACTCGCTTCATCCGCTTTCGGTCCGCCGGCTGCCCTTTTTTGTTATGCTCGCCTGCGGTCGCTTTGCGCAGCCCCTGTAGCGAGGCAGGCCAGCATATCATTTTGAAAGCCTGCCTCTGCTTCAGGGGGCTGTGTAGTGCTGCAGCCAACACTTTTGCCTGCCCTCCGGGCAGATTTTTATTGCCCTTGCCGCAGCCACATGGGTCGGCCCCATCCTCGTCGTTCCTCCTCGGCTTCCCGGCCTCCCACCCAAAGCTCCACTCGCGGCGGCTCGCAGAACATCAAAAATTTGATTGAATCTTTTAGCACCACCAAAATTCCAATTGCATTGCATGTCGTTTGCAAATTTTTGATGTATAATTCCATTTACAAACACTTACAAATGACGACAAATGCCTAAATTCGTATCTATGGCGCCTAGCCAGTAGTTAGGTGCAAGGCTTGACGACAACTATTTTAATAAAAAAATATGAAAATTATTCCTGTATTGACACTTTTTCTTTTCTTCGGTTGCTCGACATCTCAGCCGACAAAAAGTAATTTGACCTTACTTCAAATTGAAGGAGAAATTAATACCCTAATAGAAGATTATAAAACTAACCTTGAAAAAAACACTGTATGGGACAGAGAGTTCTTCGAAAAATTAGAAATAACTAAAAAAAGTTTTGATAGTGTTAGGACAAACATAGACACTCGACCAAGAAGTGAAGTAATATCTCAGTTAGAAAAAATCAATAAAGAAAAATGTATTCCAATATTTGAACTAGACAATTCGTGGATAGGTAAAATCGACCCAACTCTTGAAGGAATTGATTTAAATACAAACATTGCTTTTAATGAGTTGAGTTTTATTAATAAGGCAATCAAAATTCAACTTGATAGAACAAGTACAACTTTTAGACGAATGAAACCTTTAGTTATTGTTAAAGACAATAAACAGACCGAAGTGTTTTTTACAGCTCTTCTAAATGACCAAAAGACTGAAATTAGATTTGAAAACGAAGACCACGAAATTATAAATGATACACTAAAAATTGTTGCTAGATATTCAGAAGATCATTACACAATAATAAATAAACAAAATATCACAGTTAGACCTCTACTTCGAATTAAAAAAATGAATGGCTCTTTTGACAACTATCCAATTCGCTTTCCGACAAAAAAGTAAATAAGTGTTTAAGCGCCCTGACACCTAACAGCAAGCCATAGCGCAATGCGGGCGGACGTGCAAGGCTTTTGCAAATTCAAGGTCGCTTCGCGAATTGACATTTTCATTTTGCAAAAGTCTAAAAAACACATATCTTTAAAAAAACGTTTCGGCAGACAGTGTTTCATTAGCGCACTGCGCAAGCTTGCAAAACGTTATGCGTAATGCGAACCGTAGACAAAGTAACAATTAGACAATGCCAATACAAGATCATCCAATTCATATTAAACCTGACGAGGGACTAGTTCTTTGGAGATATATATCTTTTCCAAAATATCAATCACTTCTAAAAGAGTGCGCTCTTTTTTTCTGCCGGGCTGACAAGTTCTCTGATCCTTTCGAATGTGCAATCCCAAGACGTGAAGCTGAGTATAGAATTTCTGAGCATAATTTTCGGATGACAGAAGCAGTATTCGGGCGTTACGACAGTGTTTTCGACGAAGCAAAGGCAAAAAAACAATCCCAAGACATGGCTGACACTCATAAAAAAGTTAAGTACGCAACAACAGTCAACTGTTGGCATATTAATAGCCATGAATCCGACGCAATGTGGCAATTGTACCTTAAGAACAATGAGGGTGTTGCAATAAAAACAACCGTTCGACATTTAACCAATGCGCTTGCTGAAGTCAAGCAAAATATAGGAATATCAAAAGTTAGATACATTGACTATGAAAACGGAATCTGGTTTCATGAGACGGAATACCCCGCAGCTAAACATTATAACTTATTGATTCCGCTAATACATAAGAGAAGAGAATTTACTCACGAGTCTGAACTAAGACTTTACCATCATGACCACACCAGAGAAAAAGCGGGCTACTGGGAATCGTTAGAAAGTCAGATTGGAGAATTAATTCCAATCGACATAAAGCAACTTGTGCAGACAGTTGTTTTCCATCCAACTGCCGACGATACTATCAAAAAGAAAATTATAGATGTTTCCTGCGAATACGGTTATAACTTTAAATTTGAGGACTCTAAAATGACGAACAAACCAATATACTAGACAATTACACAATCGCACAACGCATAACAGCGGTACAACGCTAGCGCAACAATAGTAATACATTAAACGAGAAACAAAAAGATAATATGACATTTGATAAAATACACTCTAACACTAATTGTGATTGTTTAGCAAAAGCAGTAATAGACACATCAAGTGAATTCGTAAGAAAACTTAGAAAAGATACCGTTGAGGATAAAGACTTTCTTACACATTGGGAAAGAGAAATCCGGCCTGCGACGGAAGATTGCGAAACAATTTGTTCATATAAAGGAGTGTCAATTAATCAAATGACACCTGAATATGAAACTCAAATTTTAGAGAAATATAAAACTACATTTACAATTAATCCCAAAAAGGGAGCGCATTACATGAAATTCAGATTGAGTAAAGACTCTGGCAAAGTAAATTATACACCAGAAGAGGACGATAAAAGCCATTTTAATCTTTACAAAGCCGATGAATTTACACTAGAGAAAATTACTGTCCTTGAAACAGTTAAATTTGCATAGAATGAACGAATTTAACCTACATACAAGGCAAATTCTTAAAAACGAACAAGTAGAAATCGTTAGCAACTATACTATTCTTCATTTTGATGATTTTCCTATTCTGTATATTGGCACTAACAAATACGGCAACAAAATCATTGGTTCACATCTTGAAGAGGATGATAACTCAAAAACCATTCTAACACTACATACAATTTTAACAAATAAGGAATTCCATCAATTTATGAATGGGAAAATTTCTTACTTAGATATTTTAAAACAATCTAGTTCCTTAAGTCTTGTTCAAAAAGACTTTAAATTTAAAATTCAAAAAGCATTTGACATAGATTTTGATTCATTACCTAATGGATACTTACCAACATCAGAATCTTTTTGTCCTTCTACTGTTAAAGCACATTCATTGGCTTTTTCAATTAGTTTGAAGGGTAAACTTGCAGACTTAAACAAGGCAATAGCTGATGAAGTATCGAAAATTCAAAATGGCTTCACCGAATTCTTAGAAGATAGGATAAAATCATTAAAAGGATTCAATTTGGTTCCCAAAGCATTGTTGCAACCATATGCAGAAGGTAGCTTCAAAATAAACTTTGAGTTAAACATAAGTCAGAATGGCAAAAAACCAGGGAATCTATTTCTACCACAGGCCCCAATTGAAAAATATATTGCAAACTATATTAGTTACATTTCTGAGAATTTTACAGAGGATAAAGACATATTTACGTCAGAAAACAAGGATTTCTCTGAAAAACTGAAGGCCTTAGAGTCAACATTAAATGAAGTTTATGAAAAAGCCTTAATTAGTAAGCCCGACAATATAAATGCCCTAATTAAAGATGACATTCTAAAATCAGCTAGTAAATTTGAAAAAATAACAGAACAAGTTGGAGAAAATTTTGAAAGTGTTTCAATTTTAAATGTATCACAATCAGACGAAACACCGCTAGCATTTTTAGATATTGAATACTGTAAGGAATTCCAATCTAGTGTGGAGGCTATTGAAATTTCTAAAAAAGGGATGACCATAGATGATGAATTTAGAGAATACAAAATTTACATTTATCATTTAAACACTGACACAAGAACAGGTAATGCATTTATCAGAAATTTGAACAATGATGAAGAGATGTCAAAACCAAAGATTAAGATTAATGGAGACGATGGGCTTGAACAAACAAAGTATACTGAAAGTCTTTACTTAAATAAATGGATAAGTGTGAAAGCAAAAGCAAAAAAGGTCGGCGAGAAATATAAACATTTAGACATCGAATACGACAATTGATAATGTATCCTTCCCTAAAACTAAGACGTAATTCAGCCAGGCAATTTGTTTTGTTAAGGCCTTTAAAAAGCTAAAAAAGCAAGCAAAGTTAAGCTCGGCTCCCCACTACCTTCCCATGCACTTTTCAAGGTCAAGCCCTACGGGTTTTGAGAAAATAATTTTATGCTGAGCCTTTAGCCCTGAGCTTGTCGAAGGGGGAGTCGAAGGGTTCTTCATGCTCTAACATCTTCTTGTAAAATTCTTTTTGTCAAAAACCTTGACAAGCGCGCACCGCCAAGCTTATCCAAAAAAGCTTTCTTTTTTAGCTTTTTTCCGGCTCGCTTGTCCGGTTTTTTCGTTTTTTTCTT
>JALOMJ010000048.1 GCA_025455485.1 Bacteroidia bacterium
CTTTAAAGTCACCATGGGTGTTATGCCCGATTATGCCTTTGATGGAGAAGGCATGCGCATTGATGGAGTAACTGAAAATAAACCAGCGTTTAAAGCAGGCATTAAAACGGGTGATATTGTAAAACGATTAGGGGATATGGAAGTGAAAAATGTGCAGGATTACATGAAAGCCCTTTCCAATTTTAAGAAAGGCGACAGCACCAAAGTGGAGGTGCTGAGAGATAAAAGCATTTTGATCCTGGATATTACATTTTAGAAACCTTCCGGTATCTGTTTCTCAGGTTTATCGGACAACTATATTACAGGCAGTATTATCTGATTCTATCTGCGTTTTTAAGCAGGTCTATGTCTTTCTGAATATAACGAATGGCAAGCCAGCCCGATACAACAGCCGGTATTGAAATGCATGCCGTGAGGTACTTCATAATCACACCTTGTGTATCTTCAGTCCTAACCACAAAAGGACAGAGCCACATCATAAGACCAAGGGTTACCCATAGCAGCAGCAAAAACCAGGTTAACTGAATTTGTAAGGTTCTGTTTTTGTATAAAAAGATAACGGCAAAACGGAATAAAGAGCAAAAGGCAGTTGCAGAGTACCATGGCCAGTAAAAAAAGTGTTTGTTTGCGTTGTATCATGCTTCAAAATTAATCAATGCTCCGAATCTAAAAAATCTAAGGCTATAAAATTAATTCTTGTAAGTCACAATCTTATACAAGGTGGCTTCAGTTTGTCTGCCTATTACAAATTCATTTTCGTGTAAAGGGATACAAGCCGGATGAAAGGATTTAGGCAATTCTTCAACCGTCTTCAATTCATAGGTTTTTTTTCCTGCTTTTAATGAACTGTAGTTGATGCTGCCTTTTCTAATATTACTTTTACTGAGCAACCAAACGGGTCGTTTCAAACTGTCCTCAGAAACGTTTAACTTAACTGCCAATGAAGGTTGTTTGTAAAACAACTTGTAAAAGGAGGTGCTGCTATCCTGGCAGAGTTTTCCGTTCATATCGAGTTTATCATTGTTAAAAAGATAAGTTTCAATAAAGGGTTCAGACGCAATGGTTTTTTTCTCATACAGGTAATTTTCGTCTTCTTTTTTAAATAACATGGTGAAACTATTGGCAAAGGTATAACAGGCCGCGGCCTTGGTGTTTTTATAAACGTCGATGTCTAGTTTAAATTCGTTGAATGCGGTTTTCCGAACCTTATTGATTTGAAGCAAATAAGAATAGCCAGAGGGTTTACCGGTTGTTTTTGTTGGAGCAATGGGTAGCTTTAATTCCTGTTTCAGAACCTGATCGCCAATCGAATCCAATTCGCTCAGGTATAAGGTAACCAGGCTTTGCCCGGAAGCAGAGAGTAGTTCTGTTTTAGGATTGAATTGTTTTGAATTAAACTTGTGACCCCAAATGAGCAGGTTTTTTGAAACGGCGTCGAAATAATAATTGCCAAAGCAATAGGTGTTTTCGTCCACTTTACCGTTCAGTTTTGTTCCTTTTATCAGGTATCCGTTTTTGGCATTAATTTTCAAAACCCACTGTCCCGTTTTTTCTCCCGCGTTTACTACCACATACATAAACACCACGTCCTTATTGGCATGAAATACACGGGCCGAAGAGATGTTTTTTCTTTCGAAAGGGAATTGCCAGATCAAATTGTATTCAAATCCTCCGGTGCTTTCCTTAGCTGTGTATTTGTTCAGGTAAAACTGAACACCTGAGCTGTCGCGCTTTGTTTTTATGGCATACACGTGCTCACGGTCGTAAAACAACTCATTGTCAAAACCGGATAAAGCGTTTAAACGACTCACTTCAATACCGCTGCTTTGATTTATCAATTCAAATTTTTTATTAAAACGAAACACACTCACGGTTTGATTTTTTCCTTCCGAAACATATACGTTTAAAAAACCATGCAGGGTATCTGACCAGCAAGCCACCATATCTTCCGATTTTAGTATGGCAATGGGATAATTTTTTAAGGACAGTTTCTCAAGGTTTTTACCCAATTGCTGAATACTAAACTGTAGTTTTTTATTGTTTTCTTCAAGTCCAAAGCAATACAGGTTACCGGCATACCGGCAAATGCCTGCGGCGGAATATGGCAATTCAACACGCTGCCCTCTGGCGAACAGAGAGAAAACTACTAAAAAAACAATTTGATTATACCTGGTTTTTAATGAGCCCACGTTCTTCCCGCTTGTTATAGTCTAAGATAAGTAAATAGTACAAAATAACGCCTATGGCATAAAGTAAAGCGGTTATTAAGAAAATATTCACAAACTCAAAATGGCGGGCAAAAAGCAGTTTTACCATAAAACCGCTCAGCACCCAACTGCCGCTCCAAATAGCCGAAGTAAGGGCGCTTGTTATTTCTCTGTTGTGGCTGCCCACATAATTCAGAACCAGCTCTGAGGTCATGGGCGCTGCCATATTCATGAGGGGTTGCCTGAGTAAATAACACACTGAAGCGATAATTAGTGCTATGGCATACTGGTTGTAATATTGTGTGGTGGCCAGGGCAATCAAGGCAATCACAGCCAAAGATTGGGTTGTGGGGATGGCAATTTTGTACCCTATTTTTTCTTTTATTTGTGGCACCAGCATTGCAAAATACGCTACCAAAACGGCGGCCAATGAGCTAAGAAGTGAAAATCCGCCTTTGTCTACCTTGTGCACGTGTTCAAAAAATAAGGAGATAAAAGGGATAGTTAATCCGGCACCGGTTGCTATAATTAAAGTAGGAACAAGTGCTTTTAATATCAAAGTCCACTCAGTTTTTGGAGGTCCGGCAAATAGTTCTGTTTGTTCGTCTTCCCGGTGTTCAATTGCAATCTCTTTGTATTTTTTGGTTCTCGTCAGAAAGATCAATCCGCCCGCTCCTAAAATAGAAAAAAGCACAAGAATAAATTGTTCATCAAACACTTCAGGGTGTATGGCGTCCAGAATGGCAATTACCACACCACTGATTATTCCGGCAAAACTCCAGGTACTGTAGCTTAATGCAAGCGCGGCTGTATGGCGCTGTCGTGCTGTGTTTCTGAGTATGAAAGGACTAACAGGCACCTGCATAAATGTAAAAGAGGCGCCCCACAAGAGTAAGGAAATGATGGTGATGATTTTCCAACCCATGGCAATGCTAAACACTATGCTCAATCCAAAAACCGGAATACACAGATTGGAAATGAAAAACAAGGGCATTACAGGCCTTCCTTTTATAAAACGCCCAAGCGGCAACGCGAGCGCAAAAACGCCTAAAAAACGGAAGGTAATAAAAAGGGCAATGTCCTCATCGCTAAACCCCTTTCTGGTCATGTATAAAGGGAGGATATTCATGAATGTGGCATTTACCATCTGAATAAAAAATTCAGACGCAATTACATTCAGTACGGGTTTTTCAAGATTTTTATAGTCTCTCAGAAAATAGAACAGTTTGTTCATACCCTTAATGTCCTGTTTTTCTGTTTCATTGAGAAATTGTCTCTAAACTAGGCGGTTTATCTCGCCGTTCGGGTTAAAAGTACCTAGTATTTATAAAAATCGCAAGTGATTTACGGGGTGTGCGATTTCTGGTTTCGCAGCAACCGAAAAAGCAATGAACTGCAATGAGTCTTATTAAATTGTGAGTTGACAACAATCATAAAAGAAAGATTTGGTTTATCTGCGTTTTGATTCAATGAATTGAATAATTTCAGTTAACTGTTCAGGCGAAAAAGCATCGAATTGATTTTGATTTCTGAACCAAGTGAGTTGTCTTTTGGCGTAATTGCGGGTGTGTTGTTTTATTTTCTCTACTGCAGTGGGTAAGTTGTATTCACCATCCAAAAAAGCAATCAATTCTTTATAACCAACCGTTTTCAAAGCGTTTTGATCACGGTAGACTTGTAACTTCTTTACCTCATCAAGCAAACCTTTTTTCATCATTAGGTCCACTCGATCGTTTATTCGCTTGTAAAGTACCTCTCTGTTTGGTGTAATAAGCAGGGGAATGGTTTTGAAGTTCCGGACATTGTTTGATTTTGTGAGAAAAGAGGAGTAGGCTTTTCCGGTGTGATAACAAATTTCAAGTGCACGAATAATGCGTTGTGGATTGTTTAAGTCCACTTGATTATAATATACTTCATCTTTTGTTTTTAATTCTTCCTGCAACCAACTTAATCCCTTTTCTATAAAAGCTTGATTTAAGTCTTTTCTTAGTTGATCTGGCACCTCCACAAAGTGGTCAACACCGTTCAAAACAGCGTTTATATAAAGGCCTGAACCGCCCACTAACAAAGCGATATTTTTTTCTTTAAAAATTGAATTCAATTCCGCAATTGCATCTTTTTCAAAGTGCCCTGCACCGTATAATTCGTCAATGTGTTTTGTGTTAATAAAGTAGTGCTGAATTCGTTTGAGTTGCTCGGCATCAGGTTTTGCCGTGCCTATGTTCATTTCTTTATAAAACTGTCTGGAGTCGGCTGATAAGATGACTGTGTTAAAATGTTCAGCTAACTTTATCGCCAAATCTGATTTTCCCGCAGCCGTTGGGCCTGCAATAACAACAAGGTATTTAGATTCTTGTAACACTGGTCTGTTTTAGGGTTGTTTGCTATGAGTGAATTATTCAGAACTTTCTGTGAACAACTCTTTTTTAGTAAGTAAGGAGATTTGAAGGGGGAAAATTACATTTATATCGTGCATTTACCAAAACACAGCGTTTTATTTGCTCTTTTGCTATTCTCGCTATTGGCGGTACTAAGTGTTTTTTTTCCAGAGAAAGGGTGGAAGGCCGGTGAGTACGTTCAATTTAATTTTCCTACCCTGCAAAGCGTATTCGGTGTCAATTCAAACAAAACCGACATTACGGATGTATTGAAGTCCATCGACGCTATTGATACCAATTTTGTAATTGAAACACGGCCTGAAGAAACAGCTGTTCTTGATTCATCCATCATAGGCAAGCCCATTCCGGATACAACAAAAGAAGAAGTGGCTGAAGCAAAATCTGACGACCAAAACCAGTTCGAATTTATTGAAGCCCCAAAGGATGAACAACCCAAAACCTTAAACACTACTATTCAGAGCCGGAATCGAAAAGCGCTTTATGCTTTTTTTAATGCGCTTAGCAAAGTAAAGACTGAACCAAGTACACTGCGTGTGTTGCATTATGGCGACAGCCAAATTGAGGGCGACCGCATGACCGACTACCTTCGGCTTAAACTGCAGGCACAATTTGGCGGCGAAGGGCCGGGATTGGTTTCGTTTATGCCGGTGAGCCGAAGCGTGATTAACAGAATTGATTACGGAAAAAATTGGGAACGCTACGGGGCATACACAGTGAGAGACAAGAGGGTAAAACACAACAACTTTGGTGTGCTGGCCGGATTCTGCAGGTTTCAAGGTTTAGAAAACACAACAAAATCGTTTTCTGTTTCAACCGGCAGTATAGAAATTGTTACAACCCCGCTTGGTGGCGGAAATGCACTTAATTTTAAAAAAATAAAATTGTTTTACGGTGGCTCCAAATACAAAACCTGGTCTGAGTTTTATGAAGGACCGGTTTTAATGAAGGCCGACAGTCTTGAAGCAGGCGGTAATTTTAGAGTCAAAGAATTTAAAATTGTAAGTGGAGCCAATAAACACAGTTTTAAGTTTAAAGGCTTGGATAGTCCTGATTTTTATGCTTTCTCTCTCGAAGGGAATTCCGGTGTTATGGTTGATAATATTGCACTGAGAGGAAGCAGCGGTACGTTTTTTCAACACATGAATTCTGAACAACTGAAACTGTTTTATGATTACCTGAATGTAAAATTAATTATTCTTCAGTTCGGCGGAAATGCCGTTCCTTCTCTGCTCGATCAAAGTATGGCGGTAAACTATGGGAATTATGTGAGGTACCAAATCAAACTCGTTAAAAAGGCCGCCCCCGAGGCAAGTATTTTATTCATTGGGCCTTCCGACATGAATATTAAACAAGGTACAGACTATATTACCTATCCATTACTGGAAACGGTGAGGGATGAGATTAAAAAAGCGGTACTCGAGAGCGGCTGTGCGTTTTTTGATCTTTATGATTGTATGGGCGGAAAAAACAGCATGGCGGCCTGGGTTGAACAAAATTTGGCAGCCACCGACTATACGCATTTTAGTCCTCAGGGAGCCCGAAAAATGGCCACCATGTTATATGCTGCACTCATTGAGGAATATAACGCTTATCTTAAAAACGAAAAATTATAGTATATGTACTCAATCTTTAAAGGCTTACTGATTTTAATTTTTACTTTCTTCTGTTCTCTGCTGTGTTCTCAAACAGCAAAGAATCGCTATCCTTTTATGAAATTAGAATACAACCATTTGTATTATGGTAAAGACAGTAGTACTTTTTTGAAGTTGTTTATTAAAATGAAGGGCTTAAAAACTCAGGAAACAAAACGGATTGGAGTGGTTCATTTTGGAGGTTCACATGTGCAGGCCGGCATTTGGAGCAGCACATTTGTGAATGATCTACAACAAGAGTTTAAAACGAAAGGTGGCGGGTATTTTGTATTTCCGTATAAATTGGCGAAAACAAATGGCCAGGCCTTTGCAACTTCTTTTTCAAATGGCACATGGAAACGTTACCGGGCCATTGGCAAGGACTACTGCTTGCCCCTGGGCATGTGTGCTTTAAGCGTGGCTACAAAAGACAGTGCAAATTATTTTGGGGTTAAACTCACAGCCAAAGCAGTTTGCAAACAATTTAATGCCATTAAAGTATACCACAATTTTAATCCGGCCTTTTCTTTTGTGCCGGATTCGCTAAAGGAAGTGGTTTTTACACGAGTTGAGAATAAAGAAGCAGGATATACCCTTTTTCAGATGAGTGCCCCGCTGGATTCCATTAAATTTAGGCTGTTGCGAAAAGATAGTCTGGCAGGTGAGTTTATCCTTTTTGGTTTCAGTTTAGACAATACTTCTCCCGGATTTTATCTCGCAGGACTGGGAGCTAACGGCGCGGCCAGCAATTCATTCGTAAAATGTTTTGACCTCGCCAGTCAGTTCAAAAGTCTGGATGCTGACCTCGTGATTCTTTCTATGGGTGTAAACGATACACAATCGAAAGATTTCGGGAAAGAGGAGTTCATCGAAAACTACGACAGTTTAATCATGGTGATCAAAAGTGTCAGTCCCAATGCCGCTATTGTTCTCACCACCACAACCGATAACTTCATCAAACGAAAACGATCCAACAGTAAGTCCATCACCGCCAGAGAAGCCATGTTTGAGCTGATGGAACGACACAATGTGGCTGTGTGGGATTTGTTCTCACTCATGGGCGGGTACAAATCCATGCTGAAATGGCAAAAAGCCGGACTGGCCGGTAAGGACAGGGTACACTTTACCTCAAAAGGGTATGTGTTGTTGGGTGACCTGATGTTTGAAGCCTTGATGAAATCTTATATGTTTAATAGCAAAGCTCCCCAATTATAAACTGGTGGTATAACATAGTCGCGTATTCTCAGGATAAACCTTTGTTGTTTACCCAGTTGTTTTTTTGGGGCTTTTTTCTGGTGGTTCTGTTTTTTTACAGTTTTATTTACAAGGTCAATAAGCTGCGCAGTGTATACCTGTTACTGGTGAGTTTGTTCTTTTATTTCAAAACAAGTGGTGTTTTTGTACTCCTGCTTTTGTTTACCATATGCAGCGATTACCTCTGGGGCAAACTACTTCACAAAACCGAAAACAAATGGTTGAGAAGGAGTTGGCTTTCTATCAGTGTTGTACTCAATCTTTCCTTGTTGTGTTATTTCAAGTACTCGTATTTTTTTGTAGAATCTTTAAATCAAATCACTGGAAGCCACTATTCCTACATCAATCACTTTGCTCAGTTTTCGAACACGTTTTTTAGTTCCGCATTCAGGGTAGATAAGTTGTTGCTGCCCGTAGGTGTTTCGTTTTTTACTTTCCAGTCCTTGTCCTATACCATTGATATGTACCGGAGAAAAGTAGAGCCGGTAAAAAACATTCTCGATTATGGTTTTTTTGTTTGTTTTTTTCCCCACCTGGTGGCGGGTCCCATTGTTAAAGCCCACGACTTTTTATATCAGATTTACCAGCCATACAGCCTGAAACGAAACGAATTTGGGATGGCTGTATTTTGGATACTGAATGGGTTCTGTAAAAAAATTGTGGCCGATTACCTAGCGGTGAATTACATCGACCGGATTTTTGACAACCCGGCTTTGTTCAGCGGGCTCGAAACCATTATCGGAATTTTTGCATATTCCATTCAAATTTACATGGATTTCAGCGGTTATACCGATATCGCGATTGGTTTAGCTTTAATATTGGGGTACCGTTTAAAAACTAATTTTTTATCACCTTATAAGGCCACCAGCGTAAGCGAGTTTTGGAAACGCTGGCACATTTCCCTTTCCAGGTGGTTGCAGGAATATTTGTACATCCCACTGGGTGGTAACCGAACAGGCAGCTGGGGTTCATACATTTGTTTGGGCATCATTGCCGCGTTTCTGGTGCTACTGAGTGGAAAGTACTGGCTGGTTTTTGTTTTAGCCTTTGCTGCGATTATCCTATTGATGCTGGCTTATTTTTGGGGCGCTTTCAGAAAAAGTTTAAACACCAACATCAATTTGATGGTGACCATGTTACTGGGCGGCCTCTGGCATGGCAGCAGCTGGTTGTTTGTGATATGGGGTGGTTTAAACGGTTTGGGTTTGGTGGTGCATAAACTTTGGGAAAAGATATCGCCATTCAAAAACACAAAAAACCTTCTTGTTAAAGTGGTATTAATGTTGATTACCCTGAGTTTTATAAGTTTCACACGTATCTTTTTCAGAAGCGATAGCCTTAGTACGGTTGGGATGATTTTCGACAGAATACAACATTACATGGGTTCTGAACTTTTTCTTCAAATCCTCCTGGGATATAAAAATGTGTTTTTGATTCTTGTATTGGCTTACCTTATTCATTGGGTACCCGAACTTTGGAAGTCAAAATACAGGCAATGGTTTTCGGGATTACATCCGGTGTGGATGGGACTAATTTCAGTAATGGCCGTGTTTATCGCCTACCAGTTCATGAGTGGGGAAATGCAGGCCTTTATTTACTTTCAATTTTAGTAAGTCCTAGGCCTTGTTATACTTTACCCGTTTATTTTTTACGAAAGCATATATTTTTTCGAAACCATCCAACACCCACTTAAATGTATCGAAATAAAGGGTCACTATTAACATAACACTCATTAGCCAGATGATGCTTATGTTGAACCAATAGGTAGGAAAAAATGCGCCCATGAACTTTTTGCGTGGTGCAAAAAAGTGGGCACGGCCTAAGTTAGATTCTGTTGGATCTTGAAAGATAGGATCAATTTGCTGAATGAGTTTCCCGTCTTTTTCAATACAGCGGTTTATTTCGCTGGCATTTTTAACAAGGTTGTTTAAGTTTTCGTTGTCGTTGTTGGCTTTTAAATGAATGAACAGTTCTTTGTCTTTGGTTGTCTTTTGCATGTTGACATTTACCTCGTCCATTTTTTTTCTGGCATTGTTCTGCATGCCGATGTAATACTCTCTCAACTTACCGAGATACGCTTTTATTTCAGTTTTAACAGTATTATCATAATTGGTAATGTTTATCTGATCCAGAACATCACATTTAATTTTTCGGTTTTGACGACTTTCTTTGCCGAGTTCGTTATATAGCAATTGTATATCGTCTTTAAGGTTGGTTAATGTTTTGCCGGCGCTTAATTCATTATCAATTTTAATGAGTTTGCTTTCCAGTTTTGGCATCCAGTAATCTTTTTTGTACTGGGCCACACTTATACTCTTGTCGAATTTGTAAAAGTTTTTTTCGAAAGCATTTTCTTTAAACTGATTTACCGCCAAGGCCTCAAAAGCCCAGCGACTGGCCATTATCTCGCCACTCAGGGGCACCGACCCTTGACGAGAAAGTGTGGGGTTAAGTTTGTCAAACTTTACCACCACGCCGGCCAGCAGCAATTGTGGAATGATAAGGAATGGAATAAGAATATAAATGGTTACGGCACTGTTAAATGCCGAAGAAATGTTTAATCCCAAAATGTTGGCAAAACAAGAAACACTGAACAACACCATCCAGTAATCCGAATACATGTTTTGTATTCCAAGCACTGAATTTCCAACCCAAACAAAGGTGATGGTTTGAATGGCGGAAAGAATAAACATGATGGTAATTTTGCTCCACAAGTAGGCACCTTTGCTTAGGTTTAAAAAAGATTCACGCTTTCTGATTTTTCGGTCGCGAATGATTTCTTCGGCACTCACCGTTAAGCCAATAAATAAGGCTACCACCACAGACATAAACATGTAGGCGGGTATGTTTTCGTTTTCACCAAACACATAGCCTTTTCCGGTGTCAACGTCTGTGTTGTAAAATCGCACCAGGTAGGCCAGGATAAACGCCAGAAGCGGCGCTTCAATAAAATTAATCAGCAGGTACTGGGTGTTGGTAAGTTTGCTCTTAATATCCCGGGTTAAAAACACTTTCAACTGAGCAAATACATTCGGAATTTTAAAAATACTTTCCGGTATTTCAGTGTGTTTTTTGTCTGAATGAATGTGGCTTTCTATAATCTCTTTGTAATAACCATTCCAGGTTACCGGATTAACTTTGCGGTTGTAGGTTAAGTTGCCGTATTCGTCGAGTACCTTACTTTCAATGATGTTAAATATTTGTTCGGGGTTTACATTACCACAATGGTAACATTCCGATTCTTCTGCATTCACGTGGTTAACCAGACGTTTAAAATAGCTTACCGCATCCACGGGATTGCCATAATAAATAGGGTATCCGCCCACATCCAGAATCATCAGCTTATCAAACATTTTGTAAATCTCGGAAGAGGGCTGATGGATGACCACAAAAATCAGTTTTCCTTTCAGGGCCAACTCTTTTAAAAGGTCCATGATGTTTTCAGAATCTCTGGAGGATAATCCCGAGGTAGGTTCATCAACAAACAACACGCTTGGTTCCCGAATTAACTCCAGGGAAATGTTTAATCGTTTTCTTTGCCCTCCTGAGATAGTTTTGTCCAGCGGTGAGCCAACTTTGAGGTGCCGGGTTTCGGCTAAACCAATGCTGGCTAACAATTCATGGCATTTTTTAGCTATGTCGGCGTCCGATAAATTCCCAAAACATAACTTAGCGTTGTAGAACAAATTTTCGTAGACGGTCAATTCTTCAATCAAAAGATCATCTTGACTTACATGGCCGATTACTCCTTGAATTTCTTCTCTTTGCGAGTGTATGTTTTTTCCGTTGATGGTTACAGAGCCTTTACTTGGCACTTCGTTTCCATTCAGTACGTTCAGTAGGGTAGATTTTCCGGCCCCAGAACCACCCATGATGCCGATGAGTTTACCGCTTTCTTCACTCATGTTTACATCACGCAAACCCAGTCGGCCGCCTTTGAATTTGTATTCCAGATTTTTTACCTCAAAAGTAATTCTGGCTTGCGATTCATCGCTAAGAAAACGGCTAATCACATCGCTGTAGTATACCGGTTTTACTTTGCTGGATCGGATAGAGGAGCCTGGTGTAAAAATGTGCACACGCTCGCTGGAAATGCCCTGTCCGTTTAATTGAAGTTCTTGTTGCCCAAAAATTCTAAGCGCATACATGGAGACACTGCTGATTTGCAGAATCCGCACACCGGGACTAACGTTTTCATTGAAGATGTGTTTGCTAAGTGTGCCCTTTTCTTTTTCCTTGTTGTTGATAACAAGAATATTGGGATTATTGGGAACTGCATCAATAGAATCTTCAATAAAGGATTTCAAAAGCGCAAATTCTTCAGCAGGTATGTTAAAGGTTTCCGCTACCGTGTTCACAAACTCGTATTCCTGAGGTGAAATTTCATTGCTGGAATGAATGAATTCAAGCAAACGAATCAACACAATCACTTTTTGAGGTTGTTCAAGTTCTTGGTTAATCTGAGTGCAAATTTTAAGCACTTTTACAGAGTTAAGCGATGTGCGTTTGGCGGCCCCTTCTTTGCGTTTGCTTGCGTTGAGGTGGGTCTCCAGGTACTCGTCAAAAATTTTGAGATAGGTTTCTACCTGCTCAAGGTTGAGCTGTTGTTTTAAAAAGGATTGTACAATCTGCCGGCCCGTATTATTTACACCGTCTACTTTCGCGATAATCGCGAACATTTGCATCAGGGCCCTTAAAATTCGTTCACTCATTCTGTTTTATTTTTTTTTCGAACATGGTTTCATAAAAACACCGGCACATTTTTTTAATTTGTTGCCCGTCGTTTCGTGTAAAATCGCTCTTGGCGCCGGCAAACACAAGGCCGGTCATACCTTCCTCTCTTAGGGTGGCGAGGTAGTTTTTCTGTACTTCAAAAACGTACATGCCCATGGTTTTGCTTATTTTGTATTGTTTGCAGTTTTTTACGGGGTAGGTCCATTTCCCCGATTCAACAGTCAACACGTCCACTTTATTGAAATAGAAATTTTCAGTTACATAGATGCGGATAAAAAACCGCTTGCGGTCAATCGCAAACATTTGAACCTGGGATTGATTTTTAAGGGTAGTCTTCAGCACCTCACCTTCGTATAGTTTACCTTCTGAAAAGAAGGTGATGGTGTCGGTATGAAAACTGTTCTCGCAATTTGCTTCCTGACCGCGCAGCAAACACGAAAGCACCAAAAACAAGGATAATAGTATTACTTTAATCACAAGAAGATTTTAAGTTTCCTAAAATACTAAAAAAAGGACTATGGGAATTTTATCCTTAAGAAAAACGCAGAAATCGTTGAAAACTACTTTTGTTTGAATCCGATAAGGATAACTGCACAGCCCGAACCGGCATTGCGCGTAACGTCTAACTGTGCTTCAATAATGGTTTCAAGTGTCGACTTGACTTTAAAATCCCAATATGGCGCGTTTTTCTGGTCGCGATTGGAGAACAGCAAATGGCGGTCCTGATCATAAATGTTAAAAATCAGATTGCCGTCACTGGTTCCGCTGCAGGCGGCAATACGGTAGGTAGTTTCTCCAAAAAAAGTGGTATGAAATTCGGCATATTCCTCCGAATTTAGAAGTAAAGAGCGGTATTGCTGCCCATCAGAAATATAACTGGAAATGATGTGTTTGGCACAAATGCTGGCAATGGTATCGCATTGCGACTTGATGCTGCTAAAGCTGCCACTGATAAAAACAAAAGTTATAATTAATCTGAATTTTTTCATCTTGGTGTTCAGGATTTGGTGTTACTGGTAATTTTGTTCCTGATTTGCTCTACCTGATTGACTATTTGATTCAATTGGTCCTCGTTAACAATAACTTCCGTTTGGCTGTTGATATAGGTAACTTTTTTAATAGTATCGTGCTCCGGCTCTACAAACGTGTATTTAAACTCAATACCGTCAAATACGGTTTGAAGTGTTTTCAGCGATTCGGTAAAGGCTTTCACATCCTCATTTGTGTTCATGTTAAGAATGCGTACCAAACTGTTCAGCGCTTGTTTTTGCTCGGCAATTCTGAATTTTAATTCTTTGCTGGCCTTTGTTTTGTAGGAGTTGGTTGAAAAATACATGCTCTCAATCCATCCCCCGGCCAATATGAGGCTGCTCACATCCGATCTTTGATTATTTTTTAAATAGGCATCACTTCCGCGGTAGGCAATGCCAACCAACACCATCATGCTGTCTTTATTGGTGATGTTGTTTTTAAAACGGTTCATGGTGCTTTCATCAAAGGCATTGGAAATTCCTAACTTATCCGTCAGTTGTTTTACGGCAGCGAGGTAACCTAAGGCATCCTGCGTTTGATTGTAGAGGGAAACATAGGCCAAATCGGCTCCATACACCCCCAGATTGAGGGTGCGCTGAAATTCAGTAGAGTAGGTATTTACTTTATTCGACTCGTTCAGCATGTTTTTATTATACGGCAAGCCGCTTTTTTGAATGAGCAGTGCTGTTTGAATTGGGGACGGCACCGAAAAGAGCTCTCCCGCCACGTTAAGCACAGATGCTTTTACAGTGTCCCGGCTTTCTACTAGGTCCTCTGACTCGTTTTCAGATTGTCCACAGGAGCTCAACAACCAGCCAAAAGCAAGCACTGGAAGTAATAAACGGCAGGAAAAGTAAAAAGGCAAAGTCAGGCGCATTACTCTGATGTTAAGTGTACAGTATATTCCCCGCAAGTAAACAAAAAATAATCAAATTGACAAAAAAGTCTGCTGGCTTTTACTAATGCAATTCTTTCCATAGATTAAGGCAAACAACCGGAGTCCTTACAAATGCCGTAATTTTCAGTGGCACGGGGTGTTCGGTTCACCTTAGGTTCAATATTTTTAGATACTTTAGCGATTTGTGAGGCATTTAGCAAAGGATACTATTGTGGCATTGGCAACTGCTCATGGCAGCGCTGCCATAGCCGTTTTGCGGATTAGCGGTCCTGCTGCTTTACCCATTGCAGGCTCTTTTTTTTATGATAAAAATTTAAACAAAAAATCACTTGAGTCCTACAAATCCCACACACTTCACTTTGGTGTAATGGCCAAGGAGGGTAAGATTATTGACGAAGTGCTGATGGCGGTGTTCAAATCGCCACATTCCTACACTGGTGAAGATAGTGTGGAAGTCTCTTGTCATGGGTCCTTGTTCATTCAGCAACAACTTTTGCAGTTGTTTTTAAATGCCGGAGCCCGCATGGCAGAAGCCGGAGAATTTACCCTCAGGGCATTTTTGAACGGAAAACTCGATCTTAGTCAGGCCGAAGCAGTAGCCGATTTAATTGCCAGCAATTCACCAGTTTCTCATCAGGTAGCAATGCAGCAAATGCGGGGCGGGTTTAGTTCCGGCATTAAGGTGTTGCGGGAGCATTTATTGAATTTTGCTTCACTCATTGAGCTTGAGCTTGATTTTAGTGAAGAAGATGTGGAGTTTGCCAACCGTAATGAATTGAGAGGCTTGGTGAATACCATACAAACACACCTTGCCAAGCTAATACAAAGTTTTGAATTGGGAAATGTAATCAAAAACGGATTGCCCGTTGCCATTGTAGGTAAGCCCAATGCCGGAAAGAGCACCTTGTTAAATGTTTTGTTGGAGGACGAAAGGGCCATTGTGAGTGAGATACCGGGTACTACCAGAGATACTATAGAAGACAGTATGGTGATAGGTGGAGTGCTGTTTCGGTTTATTGATACAGCAGGCTTGCGCAGCACGGATGACGTGATTGAAAGCATTGGGGTTAACCGTGCTTTGGAAGCCATGCGCAAATCCAGCATCATCATCTATTTATTTGATGTGCATACGCTAAGTGCCGGCGATTTAAAGCTTGAACTTGAAAAATTAAAGACACACATTGGTGATTCCCAATTACTGCCCGTTGGCAATAAATTGGATGTGGAAAACCAACATGACTTAACTGCGGAATTTACAGAGATTAAAGACATTCTTTTTATTTCAGCCAAACACCATACCAACATCGACACACTTAAAAATACACTTGTTGCCTTTTTTGATGCCCGCACCGTAAACACAGGTGAAACCATAGTTACCAATGCCCGGCATGCAAATGCGCTAAGAAATGCGCATGCTGCTTTGGAAAAGGTAAATCATGGCCTCGAGCAACAGGTGGCCTCTGATTTTTTAGCCCTGGATATACGTTACGCCCTTGAAGAGTTGGGTCAAATTACAGGGCAGGTAACCAACGAAGACCTGCTTGATAATATTTTTTCCAAGTTTTGTATCGG
>JALOMJ010000156.1 GCA_025455485.1 Bacteroidia bacterium
GCAGGAAAATAAACAGTAAATCCACAAATGTTTCTTCGAATACCCTTGCCAAGGCTCAAAAAGTCGATAACTGAATACACCAATTGTTTAATGTTTTCCATGCTGTTCAATTTCAAGATGTATACGATTGTATTCGGGTAAAATATTTGAAATGTCAAAACGCTCCAATACACTGGTTTTCAGGTTTTTTCCAAGAGCAATCAGTTGTTCGGGAAATGCATATACGGCTTTAATGTGTTCTGTCATTTCTTTTTCGGTAGTAGTGGAAGTTACTAACAGGGCATTTTTTTGGTGAACAAGGTATTCGCTCGCATCGCCAATATCAAAACAGGCAAGCACGGCTCTCTCATTTAATCCCGCTTCCTTTATGATAACTGAGCTGGAATCTTGTAAGGATGGATGAATCAGAATATCGCAGGCAGAAAGATAGTCCATGATGTTTGACCGGAAGCCCAGAAAATATACCCGCGATTCCAAGGCAGGAATAGTAATCTCCTTTATAATGTTGTTTGCAAGAGGACCTTCTCCCAATAAAAGTAATTTCACATCCAAACCATCCTCTATAAGGCGTTTGGCTACATTGATGGAAACCTGAGGCCGTTTACCTTCCATCATTCTGCATGCGGTGAGTAGCAACATCCTGGCAGGATACTGTTGACGGATTTCCTCTACAATCTTGATGTCAGCTTTGGGGTAAAGTGCAAAATTGTAAGCAAGGCGAATGACGCTGATTTTTTTTTCTGAAACCCCTTCTTTTTCGATCATCCATTGTTTGCTGCGTTCAGAAACAACTATGATGTTTTTACTTAATGTGTAAACAATTTTGTTCAGCCATTTGAATTTTTTGCTGCCCATGAGTTCGGCTTCATCAACGATGTGCCGGCAGGTAAAAACCTTGGCAGGAATAAAGTACTGGCAAAGCACGGCAGGAAGTCCGGCATTTTCAAGGTGAGCGTAGACTACATCAATGGAATGTTTCTTACAAAAGCGTTTTAGAAAAATGGCATGATTTAAAAAGTAGACCGGTGAAAATGTTTTTTTCAGTACATAATAAAAGCATTGTACGCCTATATTTTCACAGGCGATATGGTAGGCCCCTTTTTCCATCTGGCTTAACATAAACACATGGTGCCCTTGATTTACAAATGCCTGCATCAGAGATTCAGTGTCTCGCGATCTGGCGTTAAAGGAGGTATAGAACAAAATGTTCAGCATGATTTAATGAGTAAGGCAGGAACACCGGCGATGAGTGAGTTTTCGGGAAAACTTTTATTGACCAGACTTTTACATTTTTTAATACTGTGGCTTTAGCACCAATCCACACATTTTCGCCAATGTGAATGGATCCTGCAGTTTCACCTGATTCTTTAATAAGTTTTCCGTCACCATAGTTGTGATCCTGATCGCGGATCACTACCATTTCTGCAATGGAGCAATTCGAATCTATTTGTATGTTTGATTTGGCCACAATCACAGAGTTAGGACCAATTGATGTATCCCTGATGATGAGTTGAGCGTTTTTTTCCACAACAATCAGAACGCCGGCACCCAAACTGGTGTTAACGAGTTTGCAAATGGCGCCGTCCATGCATCGAATGTCGCAGTTTTTGGAAATCCGGCAAGCCCCGTTGATTTGCAGCGATGGGTATTTAAGTTTGAAATGCAGAATGCGCAACTGCGAAGTCAATGCTTTGAGTTGGGTTATGCCGGTTCGGTATATTTTATTTAGGAGGGGCATTACTCAGATTCTAAAAATTGAAAGGTTTTTTCATCCAGGCCGGAAAACATACGTTGCCCTTCATATACGGTGTGTTTAAATTGCTCAAGCAGCGTGATGGTGTTGGGCATTTTTGAATTTCCTGAACGGATGAGTATACGACTAAGCCGTTCTTTCATCCTTAAAATTGGGTTGTTTATTTTGAAATTCAGATGTGCCTCAGGGTAGGCTCTTCTCAATCGGGTAAATTCTTTACGAATCATTTCATAGAATTTTACGGAATTGGAGGCCGGATTTACAATGTTAACAAAGACAGGCCCTGTGTAAAATGCCATTCGACAATTTAAAGCACTGATTCTTAAACTGTATTCCATGTCAACAATTTTGAATTTTGTGTCAAATAAACCCAGGTAGGTTAAGGATGATTTTCTGATTAACAGGCTTAAGCCACAAAACAAAAATGGTGTATGTTTTTTTCTCCAACTGTAAAATCCGTCGATAAAATGAGTGCTTTCAAATGTAACACGGTTGCCCAGTTTGCAGGAAAAGCCGTCGCTGCAAAGAACATCGGTTTGTGGATGTTGAAGCATAAATTGTTTACACCTTTGAATGCTTTTAAAATCGAACACATCATCATCGGTGATTATTTTAATTAGCAGCCCTCCTGCCAATAACATGGCTTTGTTGGTGCCATGGGCCTCACCGTGATCTTTTTCTGAAACATACCGGTGAATTTTTTGGTTTTTGTGTAAATCAAGCAAAAATTCTGCACTGCCATCGGTGCTGCCTCCATCAACAACAACAATTTCTTCGTCTGATTGACAGGCTTGAATTAAATAAGGCAGGGTTATTTTAAGATAATCCAGTTTATTAAAGGTCGTTAGAACATATGATAAGGAAATTTCTCTCATCAGTAGCCAAGTTGTTTAGCATATTCAATCATTTTCTCTTTTTTTCTGGCTTTTACCGGTTTGGCTGGAATGCCGGTGTAAATGGTCCATGGCTCAGTATCTTTGGTAACAAGCGAACAAGCGCCTACAATACTACCTTCAGCCAACGTTACACCAGGCATTATCACCACATTGGTGCCAACGGTGGCAAATTTTTTAAATGTCACATTACCGTAAAATATATCATCCCTGAATTCATCCGGAATTGTAGGTCCCATGAGACCTTCTCCCAGATATCCATCGCTGGCACAAATAATGCGTGTTCCGGCTGCGGCCGCTGAAAAATGTTCCATGGTTAACACTGAAGTTGCGCCTCCAATTACAGTGATGTATGGTGCAATGTGAATATAATCACCAATTTGGGCAGCGGTTGTCAGGTAAAATCCGGAATCAATTGCAACATGATTGCCAATGTTAACCAGATGTGGCCGCCGAATTTCAACGTTTGCGCTAATAAACACGTCTTTTCCTATAGAATTTAGAAGTGAATAATCGTACTGTTTAGAGTTAAGCATTTAAATAAATTAAATTATAAAATTAACCGAATAACTGTGAACTCAATCAAAATAGAGGGAAAAGTTGAACTGTTTTTGAATAATTTTTACGGCGTAAATTAAAATGCACTCAATAAGGATAGACACTCCGGTAATAGGCAATGGTTTGGTCTATGCCATTATCAAGCGGTGTGAAGTTAAAATCACCAAAAACTTTTCTGAATCGCTGGTCGTCCATTACTTTTCTGGGGCTGCCATCGGGCATATCGTGGTTCCAGCGAATTTTAAATTTATTGTTGAACTTGGCATTAATAAGCTGAACGAGTTCTCTTACACTCAACCCAAAATTCTGGGCAATGTTTACAGGTTCATCCAAGCCAATGACAATTTTTCCGATAAGAATACTTTCGCAAATTCGGGCAAAATCCTCGGCATACAACCATTCCCTCACAGCTATGCCGGTTCCCCATATTTCAATTTCCTCTTTGTTTTCCTTTTCTGCTTTCACAAATTTTGAAATGAGGGCGTCGAGGGCATGTGCTTTGTTCGGGTCGGTGCTGTCAAACGCTCCATACATGTTGGGTACAAAAAGGTAAATGGATTTAATGCCATACTGCATGTAATAACTTTCGCCAATGTGCCAGAGCAAACGTTTGCTGGCGCCATAAGAAAGTACTGAGCGGTGAAGGTGTCCGTTCATCCATTCGCTCTCCACAAAGGTTTCGGCGTGAGCCGGGTAAGCGCAATTGGCAATGGGGTTAATGAGAATGGTTTTGGGGCTCACTTCGGCAAGAGCCTGATACGTGTTCAAAATCATCCGAGAATTGTCGCTGATGACTTCTGCTGCCATACGCGTAACGTAATTTAAACTGCCTACGTGTGCAGCACAATTCAATACGTAATCCGGCTGAGCTTTTTGAAAAAGTGTTTTACAGGCTTTGTAATTCAATAGATCGCAGCCCAATGAACGTGAACTTTTAAGGTGTGCGATGCGTTTAGCATCCAAATAACCCGATACGGTTTTTCCTACAAATCCGCTTGCGCCTAATACCAGTAGTTTCATCACCAGCCTTGTTTTATAGTATTAATAATATGTTCTGCATTTTCCATACTTAAGGCGTCGTGCAAAGGAATGTGGATTTGACTTTCGTCAAAGGCTTCCTGAGCACTCAATCCTTTTGTCAATCCGCCAAACACTGCGTTTCTGTCAATTCGCTGGTGAACAACGGAAGCGGCGATGCCAGCAGATTTTAATTTACGTATAAAGTCAATTCTTTTTTCCACATGAAAGCCAAACAACCAGTAGCTGCTCTGACGATCGTTAACATAATTGAATAATCTGATGCCACTTTGTTTGATTAAATGTGTTCGGTAATAATTTGCAATCTGGATTCTCTTTTTTAATCTCACATCAAAATCAACTAAATTGGCAATGCCTAACGCTGCAGCATAATTGTTCATGTGGTATTTGTATCCTGCTTTTGTTATGGAGTAAGTTCTTTCTCCCAGTTCTGTGAGGGGGGCATGTTCGCGACTAATACCAAACCAGCGTTGACTTTTTGCTCTGCTATAATCTTCTGTTGATTTACAGCAAATGGCACCGCCGTCGCCAGTGCTTAAGTGCTTGATGGCCTGAAAAGAAAAGCACGTAAAGTCTGAAATACTTCCAATGGGTTGTTGTTGGTATGTGGCGCCGAGGGCATGAGCAGCATCTTCTACTACTTTCAAGCCGTGTTCAGCTGCAAGGGATAAAATTTCATTCAAGTTGCAGGGGTACCCGCCCCAATGCACCGGCAGAATGGCTTTGGTTTTAACGCTTAACTTTTCTTTGATTGAGGCAACAGAAATATTTCCTGTAAGATAGTCAATGTCAGCAAAAACAGGAACGGCTTTAAGATAGAGTATGGCCAATCCGCTGGCCACAAACGTTTGCGCGGGAAGAATAACTTCGTCACCTGCTTCAACCTCTGCCAATTCAAGCGCCAAATGTAGCGCTGCAGTGCCTGAATTTACAGTTGCACAGTTTTTGAATCCAAAAGCTTTTTCAAGTGATTTTTCGAAATGAAGTACGGTTTCTCCTTCACTTAAAAAGCCTGAACTCAGCACTTTTTGTATTTCATCGTTTGCTTGTTTGGCAATGTGGGTATGGAACATGCTAATCATACGATGTCCTCACCCAGATAAGTAAAACTGCATGCTAAAGCCGGCATTAAAACTGCATCTTCGCGCACTACTGAAAAATTTCCACGTGCAATGCAATGCTCATCCATAGGATCCCAAACTGAAAACATCATTGCGCTAAGCTGAGCATCGTAACAATTGCTGGGACTTGAACTATCCAAAGCCAGATGAATGAGGTAATCATCTGTGTTCAGTAAATTTTTTGGAATGGTAAAGCGGGAGCTGTAATTGCCGGGTTTTGATTTTTTATCGCCGCGCCAATCTACCGGCGTGTCGAGTGCAATCATTACTGTTTGGTTTTTCTGATTAACCAGCATAATGTTTGGATTTACCAAATGAGCTGCTCGGTTTACCCAGATGATTTCAATTTCAATATTTTCGTAGCTTCTGAAACGGTTACACAATTCCCCTTTTTCATTCTTCAAATACGCTTCCTTAATGAAGGCTTCTTTTTGTGGAGGAATCTTATTGATTTTAAAAACAGATTGCTGCACGGCGTCTTCGCCGTGTGTGTAATTTCGCACGGTATCTTCAATAGAGGTTATACCTTTGCTTGTTCCGCCGGTAAGCAGCAGCCCTTTTTTGCAAATAGCCTGAAGCGAGGCCAGGTTGTGGCTGACAAACAAAATGGTTCTTCCGCTTTTACTCACGGCTTCCATTTTACCAAGACATTTTTTCTGGAATTCTGCATCGCCAACGGCCAGCACTTCGTCAATAATTAAAATCTCCGGTTCAAGAAAAGCCGCTACAGCAAAAGCTAGTCTTAATTGCATGCCACTGCTATAATGTTTTAGCGGTGTTTCAAGAAATTTTTCAACTCCCGAAAAATCAACAATAGCATCCAGTTGCCGTTTTATTTCAGCACGTTTCATGCCCAAAATACTTCCGTTCAAAAAGATATTTTCTCTTCCGCTGAGTTCAGGATGAAAATTCTCTTCCGCTGAGTTCAGGATGAAAACCTGTGCCCACCTCCAATAAGCTGGCAATCCGGCCTCTGCAGATGATTTTTCCGGAAGTGGGAGGCGTAATTTTGCTAAGAATTTTAAGTAGGGTGGATTTACCGGCACCGTTTTTCCCCACAATGCCAATGGTGTCTCCCGGCATCACTTCAAAGTTAATGTCTTTTAAAGCCCAAAAAGGTTCACTATTTGAGGATGGATTTAGAAATGAAAACAAACTCTCCCTGAGGCTAAGGTAAGGTTTTGCCTGACCGCGAATGGTAAATTTTTTACTAAGGTGATGTACCTCAAGTATGGGCTTCATAAGGGCAAAGATAAGGATTGGGGTAACCTAACCAAGAGAATATCAGCTTAGAATCCGATTACTTCTTACCGTGGAAATGCGTCCATACCAGTTTTGCTTTACTGTTTCCTAAAATCTTTTCTATTTCTTCAAACTCAGCCTCTTTTACCTGTTTTACACTTTTT
>JALOMJ010000157.1 GCA_025455485.1 Bacteroidia bacterium
GGATCAGGTTTCGAATAGAATTTAAGGAGTTAAAGATAAAGTGCGGATTCATTAATGCCCTGTTCACCCGTAATTCAGTTTCAAGGAGTTTGGTTTGTAATTCTAACTTCTCTCGCTCACGATTCATTTGGATTTCAATTCTATACCGAATAAAAATATAAATTAAGCCTAATACGAATGCGGAAAAAATTGCTTTTAAGATTCTGTCTCTGAAAAGATTAAAGCGATTTGGATTAGGCGCATTGTATAAGGTTAATACTTCTGAAGCGTGAAGAACTTTATTAAAGAATTGTATATCATCTATAGCGCCGCTAAAAAAACGATTATTTTTTTCATTGGCCGTGACTCCAACTAAAACAGAATCCTCCTCAAGAAACTCAATTTCAAAACCTGTTTTAAACTTATTTTCAAGCTGCCCATTAATATAAAAATAGGCTGTATCCTTATCATAAGCAAAAACCAAGTGTTGCCAGGTTTGAAGTTCAAAATTCTGTTTGCTATAAAAAAAAACTTGATTTGTTGAATCCTTTGTGCACAAGGCAGACACCTTCTTGGTTTCAAACATATAGTAAATAGCATAAGCCTCAAAAAAATCATCTCCTGTTGAACGTTTGGTAAGGAGAATTGGGTTTGTATTATATCCTGTACCATACCATAAGGCATTTTCAATCTTTACCCAAATAGAGATGCTTCCTGATTTGGGTTTCAGAAGATGAGAAGTGCCTAGGTTAACATAGCTGTTTGCGTTTCCAAACAAGTGAAGGGCATGATCTGTATTTCCGAAACGGTCCTCAGTAAAACTGACATTTACCAGCTTAGGTTCGAGGTTTGATACATTATCTTTTGTGGCTTTATTATCAAATGAAAAATTAATCAGTGGTTGAGATTTCGATAACATGAGAATCGACCCAAAAAAAAATAAACTTAAACCTACCCTAAGTTCCATTTTAATGATAATTTGAAAAAGTAATCTTTATCCAATAGTACATAAATATTTTTTCTGTGATGAAATTTAACCAAGATAATTACTCAATAAACGCTACCAGTTACAAAGTAGATTTAAGTAATGGCACTGTAAACCAAAAAATAGGGGGTTGCTAATCATGTTTAGCAATATGATGCAATCCTATAATCGTTTAATAAAAACGCCCCCGTATAACTTGATTTAGGTAGTTAGATTGCAAGATAATTTCTTTGCCTTTCAAAAGTATAGAATTGTAATACCCCAGCCAAACAAATAGTCAAAAAACAAATTACACTTTCGACTCGAAATAAATCCATAATTTTGTTTGCTCACAAAATTGATTTACTGTGCAATGCGAATTATAAGTGATCCACTCTCTTACGAGAACCAGGGTTTTCTGAGATTTTATGTGAAGAATGTATTTACTTAAAAGGGGAAGTGGGGGGAAGGCTTGATTTTATTAAATCAGCAAAAAACGTCACGGAAATTTAGTATCTAACTTTCCGGGTATAAATTAATTTAATGACGTACGGCTTATCCACTCTAATTTCTCTCCAACAACACATCCTTAGCTGTTTTAATCGCTACAGCATTGTATTTTTTTTCCATATATGCAAGTACTTTATCAAGCACAGCTTTACCGTTGTCATCCAAGAGATTTATTTCCTTAGCGAATACTTCATTGATGGCCAGATCTTTGATTGCTCTAATTTGCTTCGGAACCGCACCAAATGCCAACTCAACTTTTCTTTCTCGGTAAAGTGTGTTAAAATTAGCTGCTTTGGTAGCAATAATTTCCTCGCATTTTTCAATTTCGTTTTTGCGCAATTGTAAATTTGCTTCAGCTCTTTCACGAATGGAATTAATATCGATGTAATTCACCAATGGATCGAGACTGATATCTGGCGAAACATTGGCGGGCAAACTTAAATCAATAATCACTTTCTTTCCCGATTCTTGATTTCTCAAATGATGATAAATCTCATTACTGATTATAGCCTCTGAACTCCCGGTGCATACGATTAACACGTCAAAACCATCGTTGTAATTCAACATTTCAGAAAGTTTAAAGGCATTTCCTTGCAGTTCCAACGCCAGCCTTTTAGCATTGGGCAAACTGCGGTTAAATACCGTAAAATTGGCAAACTTGTGTTTTTTAAAATAAGCCGCTAACGTGGTATTGGTTTCACCGGCACCTACAAAAACTATTCGCGCTTCATTTTTAATGCCAAGATCGCGTAATTGACGATAAGCAAGCGAAGCAACGGATACTGGATTTTTTGCAATGTTAGTTTTCGTATAAATTTCCTTCGCAGTTTCTATAGTTTGTTTAATGAGCAACCGTAAAAAATCTCCTGTGAGCCCAAGTGCATTGCAGTGCTCATACGCTTTTCTAACCTGCGTGATGATTTCTCTTTCACCAATCACCAAAGACTCAAGTGAAGAAGCAACCTTTAACACATGCGAAATTGCCTCTTCTGCCTCCAAAACCTCAGCGCCGTTGGCTAATCGGTTTATTTCTGCATCTGTCAAGCGAGCATTAAGAGAATGAACCAACCTTTTCAATTGCTCATTACTAAGTTCTGTTTCACCGCAAAGCATTAATTCTATTCGATTGCAAGTACTCAAATACATCAACTCCTCAAAGCCAAATTGGGATTTTAAAGCCAACAGCGCCCTATTCTGTTCGTCCTGATTAATGTGCAACCTACCAATGAGTTCAAAGGGCAGGTGTTTGTGGGTAAAGGCTATAACTTTAAATGCGTTCAAAACTATACCGCAAAGATGGTAGTTCTGTCGCTTAAAATTGTCATAATAGTGTCATTAAAAAGGGCGCTGAGTCTGATATTTATCAGAATGTGTATTTTTCCTTAATCATCAGTAGGTTCTGCAGCGGGAATGGGTTTGGCCTTTTTAGGTTTTATGGAATTCGGCCAAAGCACGTTAATTAGTTCATTATGAACCGAAACCATGGTTTTACTGATGCCATTAATAATGTTCACGTCCTTTTCTGTGCCACCCTTCCAGGTGCGCTTAACTTCTTCATGTGAACCATCACTTAACAAAATATAAAACTTAACAACTTTGCCGTTTCTAACTTCGGCTTTACCATTATGGCAGGTAGCTTTAGAGCCTTGGCGGTTGGTTACAATCACATCTTCATAAACACCATCTTTAATCTCCTCGGCACCTCTGTCTTCGAACTTAGCAGCCCACTTATTATAACAATTTAAATCAATTGTCTTTTCCTGAGAGTAAAAAAAAGTAGACATTAAAAAAAATCCGGCTGTAATTAGTTGTTTCATGTTTTATTAAGTTGAAAACCAAACCTACAAAAAAATTCAGTCTCTAGAAAATTATAATTCACGTAAAATACCTAATTTGCAGCAATGTTGGTAAAAACATACGGATACGCTGTGCAGGGCATAACCGCTACCAAAATTACTATTGAAGTGAACGTGGGCAGTGGGGTCAACTTTTTTATTGTAGGCCTTCCCGATTCTGCGGTGAAGGAAAGTCAGCATAGGATTAACACAGCTTTAAAAAACCATGGATTTAAAATCCCCGGCAAAACCGTTACTGTAAACATGGCACCAGCCGACATTAAAAAAGAAGGCTCTGCTTATGATCTAGGCATTGCCGTGGGCATTCTGGCTGCAAGCGAGCAATTACCGTCAGAACGCGTTTCCGAGTATGTAATTATGGGGGAATTGGCGCTCGATGGAGAGCTCAGAGCAATCAAGGGCGCGCTACCAATTGCCATTCAAAGTAAAATCGACGGATTTAAAGGCATCATCCTGCCTGCTGTAAATGCAGCCGAGGCCTCCGTTGTAGAAGGCTTAGAGGTTTTATTTGCTTACAACATCTCAGACGTCATTTCCTTTTTTAAAGAAGAAGGTGCTCTAGAACAAGCGAGCACCGATTTGGAAAAACTATTTATTGAAGAAGCTTATGTTAGCGATTTTGATTTTTCTGATGTAAAAGGTCAGGAAAATATAAAACGCGCACTTGAAGTAGCAGCAGCCGGTGGACATAATGCCATTCTTATAGGGCCTCCCGGCGCAGGCAAAACTATGCTCAGCAAAAGGCTGCCCGGCATTCTTCCGCCGCTTAGCATCGAAGAAGCGCTTGAAACCACAAAAATTCATTCCGTGGCCGGGAAAACAGGTAAAGGCGGTATAGGCTTAATTACACGAAGACCCTTTCGCAGTCCGCACCATACTATTAGCGACATTGCCCTAGTGGGTGGCGGCAATCACCCGCAACCGGGAGAAATAAGTTTGGCGCACAACGGCGTTTTATTCTTAGATGAGTTGCCCGAATTTAAACGAAGTGTGCTGGAAGTCATGCGGCAACCAATCGAAGATCGGGTTGTAACCATCAGTCGCGCTAAATTCAGCGTGGAATACCCGGCCAGTTTTATGCTGGTGGCCAGCATGAACCCTTGCCCCTGCGGTTACTACAATCATCCTGAAAAAGAATGCGTGTGCGCGCCGGGCATCGTACAAAAATACCTCAACAAAATTTCTGGTCCCCTGCTCGACCGCATCGACCTTCACATTGAAGTAACACCGGTACCCTTTCAGGAACTGAGCCAGAAACAAGCCGGCGAACAAAGTCTGGCCATTCGCGAGCGGGTGATGAAAGCGAGAGAAATTCAGCGGGAGCGGTTCAAAAACCAAAACGCCATTCACTGTAACGCTCAAATGAGCAGTAAAGATTTAAAAAAACATTGCCAGCTCTCTGAAGCCGGTAACCAGCTTTTAAAAAACGCAATGGAACGTTTGGGGCTGAGCGCCAGGGCTTACGACAGAATTTTAAAAGTGGCCAGAACCATTGCCGACCTGGATACTTCAGAAACCATAGAAACCTCACACCTGGCGGAAGCCATACAATACAGAAGTCTGGACCGCGAAGGCTGGGCAGGATAAAACACGTGAAAGAAATAGATCAGATACTCCTCGACCTGAAACGACGCATTTACAAACCTGTTTATTTTTTAAGCGGTGAAGAAGCCTATTACATTGATCTTGTTTCAGACTTTATTGAAAAAAATATTCTTGAAGATGCTGAGCGGGAATTTAATCAGGTAGTAGTTTACGGTAAGGACACAAGT
>JALOMJ010000011.1 GCA_025455485.1 Bacteroidia bacterium
GGCGATACCACCATGATGTACCCGAATTTTCCTGCGAAAAACAACACCACCAGAATAAAACTCAATATTTTTCCCTGCGCCTATTATGTGGATGTGGACGGAGATAACAAAAAAGACCTGATTGCTACACCCAGTGCCTTTGGAAGTGAGAATTACAAAAGTGTTTGGTATTACAACAACAGCTCGGCAACATCAACCGTCAATTTTCAATTTGTAAAAAACAATTTTTTGCAGGAGGAAATGATAGAAGTGGGACAAAATGCTTTTCCACTGATTATGGATGAAAACGCCGATGGCAAGCCTGACCTGTTGTTGGGCACCTATGGGTTTTACACCGGCAACACTTTGGTGAGTCGGTTGACGCTTTACAGAAACATTGGTACAACGGCCCAACCCGTTTTTTCTTTGATCACTCAGGATTACGCGGGAGTATCGGCCCAAAATTTATTTCACCTCATGCCTACGGCGGGAGATATTGACAACGATGGAGATCTGGACATTATTATGGGAAATTCTACCGGGCAAATTCACTGGCTCGAGAACACCGCAGGAGCGGGTAACCCTTGTAATTTTAGCATCTTCAAAAACAATCCCTTTGGCTTCACCACCATTTCGGCTGAAGCAACGCCCCAACTTTACGACATGGATCAGGACGGGAAACTGGACCTGCTGATTGGCATGAAAAACGGCAGGATTGCCTACTACAAAAATACAGGAACAGCTTCTGTGCCCGGGTATAGTTTGATCAGCAATACTTTTGGAAATGTAAATGTTCAGGGCAATCCCAGCATTTATGGCATTGATGGGTATGCGGTGCCTTATTTTTTTAATGATGGTAACGGCACCAAACTTTTGGTAGGCTCCATCAGTGGTAATGTATTTTATTACGATGTGCCTGCGAATGTTTCTCAGAATTTTGTGCTGATAAATGCCAGCGTGAACAATTATAATGAAGGGGCACAGGCTGCACCCTTTTTTGTAGATGTGAACAACGATGGCAAAAGGGATTTGTTTTTGGGAAATGCGGGTGGAGGATTGAGTTTTTTCTCTTCGGCCTCGCCTTTAGTGAGTTTGGCGGAGATGGATGGCCTGAGCCTGGAGCAAAAAGTTTCCCTGTTCCCCAATCCTTGCACAACACATTTGAACCTAAGTATTCAGGAACTTGAATTTGAAAAAGCCAAAGTAAAGGTATACGACATGAGTGGACGCGAATTACAAGAATCCATAGCCGTTTCAAACGAATTTACTGTGGATGTAAGCCAACTTCCTGCCGGACTTTATCTTTTGGCTGTACACCTACAAAACAAGTCTACCCAACGAACCGTTTATAAAAAGTGCCTCAAGTCCGAATGAACCGCCTTGCTGTTTATGGCTTTTTGTTTCTGCTGATGTCTGTTTCCTGCACCAAAACATCAGCGCCCCTGGTGTATGGCGATTACCCCACTGAAGTGGGTCGAATCATCACACAAAGTTGTGCGGTGCCGGGTTGTCATACTTCTCAAAGTGCTCAGGCCGCTGCAGGTTTGAATTTGGAAACCTGGCAAAGTTTATTCCAAGGCAGCAAAAGTGGATCATCGGTGATACCTTACAGCAGCAAGTTTTCTCCGCTTTGTTATTTTATCAATACCTATTCGGATTTGGGTTTACAAAACCAACCCGTGATGCCCCTCAACGGCACAGCCCTGAGCAAGGAAGAGGTGAAACGCATCATGAATTGGATTGATGCCGGTGCTGCTGATCAAAATGGAAAAGTGATGTGGGCGGAAAATCCCCAGCGAAAAAAACTCTACGCCGTGAATCAGGGTTGCGATGTGGTGACGGTGATTGATGCCGAAACGCGTTTGCCCATGCGTTACATAGAGGTGGGAACTAAAAGCGGCATTATTGAATCGCCACATCAGGTGAGGGTATCCCCTGACGGGAAGTATTGGTACGTGGTTTTTTTAAATAATAACGTTATGCAAAAGTTTTCCTGCGAAACCGACCAGAGTCTGGGCACGATTCCATTGAGTCCCTTTGCGGCAGGCACTTCATCCAACACCGACGATGATGCGCTGGACTGGAACACCTTTGTGATTTCAAACGATAGCAAAAGGGCCTATTGCGTATCGTGGACCCTGAACGGCAAAGTGACCGCGGTGGATCTCGAACAGCGTAAACTCCTGCATTATTTACCGGGTTTTCCGAACGCGCATGGTATTTGTTTAAATGCTGCCGGTGATAAACTCTACGTTACCGCCCAAACCGGAAATTACATCACCGAGCTCGATACGGGCTTCAGTGTTAAGAAAGAACTCTCGCTTGAAAACGGAATTCCCTGGACTTCTTCTCCTTCGCTTGATCCCCACGACATCATTCTGAGTCCCGATGGTAATTCACTGGCCATTACCTGCCAGCGCTCCAATGAGCTGAGGCTGTTTAATCTTAATACACAATCTGTAAGCGCTATTGTGCCCACGGGGGTATATCCCCAGGAAGTGATTTATTCCCCTTCAAGCAACCGTTATTTTGTGTCCTGCCCCAACGATACCCTTACGGTTCAGGGCGCGCATGGCATCATAAGTGTTATACATCCTGCTTCTTATGCCGTGCAACAGGTGAAATGCGGGTTTCAACCCCATGGCATAGCCAGCGATGAAAACAAAAAACTGCTTTACGTGTTGTCCAGAAACATTCTCAGTTCAGGCGTTCCTCCGCATCACAGCAGCGCCTGCAGTGGAAGAAACGGTTTTATGAATTTTATTGACCTTAACAGCATGCAGGTGTTGCCCGAGAAATACGAACTCAGCGTTGACCCCTACTTTATATCCCCCCGACCTTAATGTCAACAAACAACATCACCGAAGTCCTGCTCAACAAACAACCCCTTTTAATGTATGATGGGGAATGTGCTTTGTGCAATCACCTGATACAGTTTTACCTCAGGCATGAGAAAAAACAGGAACTCAATTTTGTGCCTTTGGATTCGCCCACCGCTCTGGCATTGATAAAACATTTTGAATTAAAAACCACCAAGGACAGCATGGTGCTGATAAGGGGTTACAATGCCTACATTAAATCCTGCGCGGCCTTGCGTTTGAGTGGGTACATGAAAGGGCTCTGGCCTTTGATGCAGGTGTTTCTCATCATTCCTCCGTTTTTGCGCAACCTGGTGTATGATTTTGTAGCCAAAAGGCGCATTAGGTGGTTTGGATTGCAGCAGGCCTGTATGAACATCAATGGCTTCAGAAAAGAGCGGTTTCTTAATTAAAATTACCTGGCTTTGTAAAGGCAATGCAGGCCAAAGAAACCTTCACGCCTTCAAGGTGTTTAAAACATTGCCAGGCAGAATCGATGGTGGCACCGGTGGTAACAACATCATCAAGAAGTAACACGTGTTTGTTTTCAAAATTCGCCGGAGCAGGCAACTCAAAAATGCCTTCTACATTTTCCCAGCGCTGGTATTTTCTTTTGTGCGTTTGTGTAGAAGAGATTTTTGCACGCTGCAGGCTTTTGTTATCCATCGCTACTCCCATTACTTTTGAAAGACCTTTGGCAAATTCCTCGCTTTGGTTAAAACCCCTTTCCGCCAATTTTTTTGGATGGAGCGGTATGGGCACTATAACATCAAACTCCAGCGGCAGTTCTGTGGCTCTAATTTCATTTCCAAGCCGCTCTCCTAAAAATACGGCCAGTTCTTTGTGTTTGTGGTATTTGATGGCGTGCACAAGACGCTGCACCTTTCCGCTTTTTTCAAACAAATACAAACACAGTGTTTTTTGCAAGGGCACCCGTCCACCCAACATACGATTCAAAGGGTTGTTGTCATTTAGGTGATAATTACTTTTTGGCAGGCTTAATTCACAGAGTTTGCAAATCATGGTCTCATGCCGGAACAGAAGCATCCCACATGCCTGACAGTGCCTCGGGTAAATTAATGACAAAAAATCGTTGATAAGTGCCATACATTTTGTTCTAATTTACAACTTATTGGATTTACTTTTGCAAGCATGGAAGAACAGGTACAGGAAAAACGCAAACAAAGGGGGTTAATATTATGGGCTATGGTGTTGCTGCTCATGGGCACAAATGCCTATGCTCTATGGCTGTACTGGAAAGAAAAAAACAAATTGGTAGAACAAAAAATCATCACTGAAAAGATATATGTGGAGCGTGATAATGTACAGGCTGATTTAATTGTTCTTCAAAAAGAATACGAAGAATTGCAAACCTCCGATGCAAAAATGCAGGTGGAAATTGAAGAGAAAAAAGCCAGGATAGCAGAGTTGATTGAGGAGGCCAAAAAACACAAAAACGATGCAAGAATTATTTCAGCACTGCGAAAAGAAACAGAAACGCTTCGCAGCATTATGATTGGCTACGTGCACACCATCGATTCATTAAACACCCTGAACATACAGCTCAAAGCGGAGAAGCAAACAGTGATTAAGAAATTGGGAGAAGAAAAGGAAAAACAAAATGTGCTGATCAAAGAGAAGGAAGAACTCAAATCGACCATCGCCAAAGGCTCGGTATTAAATTGTTTTAATGTGGTGGCCAAGGCGGTGTCGTTCAAAAAATCGGGCACCAAAGAAACCGAAACCAATAAAGCCAAGCGGGCTCAAAAAATCAAAGTGTCGTTTACTTTGGGTGAAAACAAAATCGCAAAAAAGGGAGAAAAAACAGTATACGTTCGGGTGATGACCCCGGATGGAAAAGAAATGGCAAAAAGTTATGACGACTCTTATAAATTTAATTTTGATAACAGCAGCGGGTATTTTGCCGGAAAGGAAACACTGAATTACGCAAACGCTGAAATTGATGGGGTAACGTATTGTGAAGGCATGGATGCGTTTGTGCCGGGCACATACATTATTGAGATTACCTGCGATGGAGTTGTGGTGGGCAATACAACTTTAAAGTTGGATTGAACCAAATTGTAACCAAAGCCTAACAACGCTTATTGTCGCGTAATGTAATCCTGAAGGTTATCGATGATGTTTTTTTGTTCTTCAATGATGAATTTCACCAAATCACCGATAGATACTAAGCCTACCAATTGGTGATTGTCTAACACTGGCAAATAACGCACACCACCGGTCATTTTAGCCATACAATCTGAAATCATATCCTCAGAAGTAATGGTGCTTGGCTGGGTTTCCATAATTTCTTCAACAGTAATTTCACGCGAGGAGCGGCCTTTTACAATCACTTTACGGGTGTAATCCCTTTCGGTGAACAATCCTGCAAATTTTCCGTCCTTAACCACCAGCAGTGAGCCCAGATTTTTATCCACCATCAATTGAATGGCATCAAACACCAGCATGTCCGGAGGAATGGTGAAGAGATTTTTAGATTTTTGTTGAAGCAAATGCTTTACCTGTTTGCTGTTCATGTTTACCTCCCGCTTAGTTTATTAGAACTAAGTTAAGCAATGCATTACACTTTGTCAAGTGTTAAAACCTGAACACCGTATAAAATAAGCTGCAATAGGGATAATAAAAGGTGTTACAACAACAGTCAGCCTTAAATAATCAGCATCACATCGCCGTAAGAGTAAAAGCGGTACTTTTCTTTAATGGCCTCTTTATAAGCTTTCATCACGAGGTCGTAACCACCAAATGCACTTACCATCATCAGCAAGGTGCTTTCGGGCATATGAAAATTGGTAATCATGCTGTTGGCAATACTGAACTCATAGGGCGGAAAAATGAATTTGTTGGTCCAGCCTACATAAGGGTTTAAATGGCCTGTGGTAGAAACAGAGGTCTCAATACCGCGCATCACTGTAGTGCCTACCGCACACACTTTTTTCTTTTTATCTTTTGCGGCATTTACAATTTTGCAGGTATCGCTGGAAATAAGCACCTCTTCGCTTTCGGTTTTGTGTTTGGTGAGGTCTTCCACTTCCACAGTACGGAAGGTACCAAGACCAATGTGTAAAGTCATGGGTGCAAACTGAACACCTTTGATTTCCAAACGTTTCAGTAATTCTCGGCTGAAATGCAAACCGGCGGTAGGGGCTGCTACTGCGCCCTCGTTTTTTGCAAATACGGTTTGGTAACGGTCAATATCTTCAGGTTCTGCAGCACGTTTAATGTATTTGGGAAGAGGTGTTTCGCCGAGGTCGTAAAGTATTTTTCTGAATTCCTCGTAACTTCCATCGTATAAAAAGCGAAGGGTGCGCCCTCTTGAGGTGGTGTTGTCAATTACTTCAGCAACCAAGTTGTCGTTTTCGCCAAAATAAAGTTTGTTGCCAATACGAATTTTTCTGGCCGGATCTACCAAAACATCCCATAACCGGCTTTCGGCATTTAACTCACGTAGAAGAAACACCTCTATTTTGGCCCCTGTTTTTTCTTTGTTGCCATACATTCTGGCCGGAAACACTTTGGTGTCGTTCAGTATCATCACGTCTCCGTCATCAAAATAATTGATGATGTCTTTGAATTTTTTGTGTGAAATTTTACCTGTTGCACGCTCCAGCACCATCATTCGGGCATCTTCGCGGTTTTTTGCAGGGTATTCTGCCAAAAGTTCCTTGGGCAGATTAAATTTAAACATCGATAACTTCATAGCACGTTCTTGTTTCGTAAAAATCAGGCAGGTATTTCTGAAAAGCTTTGACCGGGAAGGGTAAATATCAGTACCGGAATCAAAAGAGTACTGATCAGGAAATAAATGTCATAATCTTACGGGATTAATTCGGCCGCAAAATTAATATAATTTGAAGGCGAAGGGTAATAAATAATGCAAAAAACCCCATTTTTTAGACTTGACTGTGAAAACACTTGATTTTTAAATACTTTTATGCGATACTTTAGCACTTTTCCATGCCTTTTTTTAAAAAAATCCGTCTTTTTTCCCTGATTCTGCTTTTTGCCTTAAGTCTGGGTTTACTGTATTCTTTCTCAAGAGACTATTTCGAAATCAGTAAAAACCTCGACATTTTCAATGCCATTTACCGCGAATTAAACATGTCTTATGTGGATGATACCCGACCCGGCAAATTAATGAAAACAGGGATAGATGCCATGCTCAACTCGCTTGATCCCTACACGGTATATTTTACGGAAGATGATATTGAGGAATATAAATTTATTACCACCGGGGAATATGGGGGCATAGGGGCAAGTGTTATTGAAATTAAAGGCAAGTATTACGTGGATGAACCACGGGAAGGGTTTGCTGCTTTTAAGGCCGGCATAAGGGCAGGCGACAGAATTCTCTCCATTAACGGCAACAGTTTGGAAGGAAAGAATTACGACGCCATTTCAAAGCTTCTAAGAGGAAATGCCGGAACACCTGTTCGCCTGAAATTGCTTAAACCAAATGCCACCGCGCCTGTGGATGTAAATTTAACCAGAGAAGAAATTAAAAGTCCGGCTGTACCTTATTCTACGCTGCTGCCCGATGGTAAAACGGGTATTATTAAACTCACTTCTTTTACCGAAAATTGCAGTGGGGAAGTAAAGGCCGCTTTGCTCGATCTCAAATCAAAAGGCTGTACCCGCCTGATTCTCGACCTTAGAGGTAACCCCGGCGGATTGCTGCACGAAGCAGTAAACATTGTGAATTTGTTTGTAGAAAAGGGTCAGGAAGTGGTGTATACAAAAGGCAGAGTTACGGAATGGGACCGTTCTTACTTAGCCGTGCACAACCCAGTGGATCTTCACATTCCATTGGTGGTGATGGTGGATGAAAACTCTGCATCAGCCTCAGAAATTGTGAGTGGTGCGCTGCAGGATTTAGACCGCGCCATTGTAATGGGAAAAAGAACATACGGAAAGGGACTGGTGCAACAAACCCGCGATTTGGTTTACAATGCCAAGGTAAAAATTACTGTAGCCAAATACTATATTCCAAGCGGTCGCTGTGTTCAGGCTTTGGATTATTCGCACAAAGATGCAAGTGGGCGAGTTGAAAAGGTGCCGGATAGTTTGGTTACGGCGTTTAAAACAAAGGGTGGAAGAATAGTGTACGATGGTGCGGGAATTTCGCCTGATGTGCCGGTAAAAGAAACTCCGCTGCAGGAGGGGATTGCCAATTTACAAAGCAAGTATTTCATTTTTAATTATGCCACACTTTACTCGGCAGGCCATTCCTCTCTGCGCGATAGTACCCGGTTTGAAATGAACCATCAGGAATTTTTAGATTTTCTTAAGTATTTGCAAACAGAAGGGTTCTCTTATCAAACTACCCTGGAAGCTGAAATGGAAGACATTAAGAAAAAGGCTACGGAAAACAACAGTTTTGAGTCCATACAAAATGAATACACTGTTTTTATGGAAAAATTAAAACAAGACAAAAGCAATGAGTTTGAAAACAGCGAAAAGCAAATTTGTCAGGCACTTTCTCAGGAAATTATCTCACGTTACTATTTTCAAAAGGGGCGATTGATTCACGCCATGCGAAACGATGCAGAGGTTACACAGGCCATTAATATGCTGCAAAACGAAGCTGAGTTTAAAGCCCTGCTTGGCCGTGTAGAAAAGCCAAATAAGCCGTTTAATGCATCGAAAAAGTTTTGATCCTTAAAACCCGGCCAAAATGCCTACCTGTATCATGGGGTTGGCATAAAAAATGGATTGGGCATTTTGATTCACATTGTACATGATCGACGTATAAAAGGCGGCACGATCGCCCAAGGGCTGCCTGAATCCACCCCCCACATACACATAGCTTACCCAAACCTTATCGTTTAAATTATACGAGTACACATTGGGCTGAAGGAGATGATTAAATTCTACTTTCGCGAATACGTTTTTAGTTAGAAAACCAAGTGCATAACTGTGTAAACCATAGATGGAATAAGAAAACTTTGATGCGCCTGAGTTATAGCCGTAATAGTTATAAATTAAGCCTACACCAACGTTGATGCGTTTGTTTAACGCACAGTTCACCACAGGTGAGAGGTACACGTAGGTGGTGGTTCCAAACCACAACATAAAATTACCGCCAAAGCTCAGTTTGTCTTTTAAATCAAAGCTGGGCTTTTCCTTCTCTCTGGGTTTTTTTGGTTGTGGGCTGTTGCCATAGTAAACAGAGTCAACCTGAGCGCGACTTGTTGAGGCGACAGCAAAAATTAGACAGAAAAGGAGGAAGGCTTTTTTCATTTAAAAAGAATATGCGGTACCTTTAAACATTCAAAGATAAGCATTATGGTGATTACAATAACCGGGGCCTCCGCGGGAATAGGCTTTGAACTTCTTAAAAAATGTTCTCAAAACGAAAATAACCTGGTTATTGCGGTTTCCCGTCATACCAAAGTGCTTGAAAAATGGGTTCAGAAAGAAAATCGCTTCAATGTGTTGGTTATTTCAGCCGACATCACCAAAGAATTACACCTGAAAAAAATTGTAAAAACAGTTGATCGCCTCAAATTGAATTTGGATGTAATCGTTAATAATGCGGGCCTGCTGATAAACAAAAGCTTTGAAACCATTAGTCCTGATGAACTGGAAGCCGTTTATCGCACCAACGTGTTTGCCCCTTTCCGGCTTATTCAGTTGCTTTTGCCTTTTATGAAAAACAAAAATCGTGGGCACATCGTTAATATCGGCAGCATGGGAGGGGTTCAAGGCGTAGAAAAGTTTCCTGGATTAAGCGCTTATACAAGCAGCAAAGCCGCTTTGGCCGGCCTTAGCGAATGTTTGGCGCTTGAATTGGCTCCGCGAAACATTGCGGTGAATTGTTTGGCCCTTGGTGCCGTGCAGACCGACATGCTCAGCAAGGCCTTCCCGGGCTACAAAGCACCCATGTCGGCCGATCACATGGCCGAATACATTTATGATTTTGTGCGGCAAGGGCATAAGTATTTTAATGGTAAAATTATACCCGTTTCGTTTTCCACACCCTGATAGAAAATAAAAAAGCCGGAAATTCCGGCCTTTTTTTCTTATGAAGTTTGTTATTCTTTAGCAAACCTTATGCTGTGTTCTTTTCCTGAGCTTTCTTTCAACTGTAATAGATAAACTCCTTTTGGAAAACCGGAAATGTTTAACTGCAATTCGCTTTTGGATTTGCTAAATCCACAATCGTGCTCAAGTAGCAGGCGCCCGGCCAAATCTCTGACGGTAAGATGTACCTCGGCATCTTGTTTGAATACAACAAACAGCTTGTCCTTCGAAGGATTAGGATAAACCATAAGTGCGCTATTGCCAATTTTATTTTCACTCAGGCCAACACATTCACTAACGCTTAACAACACGGTAGAGCTGTTTTTACACCCATTTTCATCTGTAACAGTACAGGTATATTCCTGAGTACTGCCAGGATTAAGGGTAACAGTTGCGCCGTTCAAATTTCCGGGTTGCCAGTTATAAGTGCTGCCTCCACTTGCGCTTATGCTGATGCTTTCACCTAAACAAATGGCGGGTGCAGCCGAAGAAAAAACCACCAGCGGATTTGGATGCACCAGTATAGTGTTTGTGTACACGTTGCCCGGACCAATGGTATTGTTGGATTGCAAGCTAACCGTATAAATACCGGCCACCGAAACACTCAGTGTTGGATTTTGGGCCGAAGTAGAACTGAGCGTTGCAGTTGATGCGGGATTTACAGTCCACAACCAGGAGGTTGGTGAGTTGGTTGAAGCATCTTGTAAAACAAAATTTGAATTTTCGCAGTAGGGGCCGCTGCTGGTAAAATTACTTATCGGAGCGGCAGTAGTTTGAATCACATCCACTTCATACACTCCTCTACCATAGGTAGCAGCGCGAAGCAGTCCGGGGGCAGCCGGAGAAATTTCCATATCGCTGATAGGGGCATTTGGTAAACCAATGTTGTATAATGTCCAATTCACACTGGAATTATCTTTATAGTAAACCCCCACATCCATGCCAACATAAATTCTGTCATTTGTTCCCGGCTGATAAACTGAGCAGTTTGCAGGAAGATTTGGTAAATTCGAACTAACGTTTACCCAGCTTGTGCCTCCGTTGGTAGATTGAAATACTTTGCTTCCCGCTGTATACCCACTGACTGTTACCCACAGGGTGTTCGGGTCAGTAGGTGAAATGGTAATAAACGTTGGTGCTCCAACGGGAAGGGCTGTTGCAGCAGTCCATGTAAGGCCTCCGTCTGTGGTCTTTCGCAACACGCTATTGGTACCATGTATGACATAAATAACCTGATTGTTGGATGGGGCAATAGCAAATTCAGTAATGGCGCCGCCACCCCCTGTTGCTGTTAATTGTGTCCAGCTGGTGCCAAGGTTATTGCTCACAAACATTTGTGATCTTCCTGCATAAAGGCGCGTGGCCACAACAGGATCTTGCTTCCAGGGTGTTACCCAGGCTCCGCTACCTGTTATACCGGAGGTGATACTTGAATACGATGCGCCGCCATTGGTTGATCTGACAAAGGCACCATACGGTGTTGAAGTAAATAAATTTTGGTCGTTGGTGCGATCGATAAAACAATCCATACCATCTCCGGCGTAACTGGCCTGATATACTGTTCCGGTGTACAAGCCGGTACCATTATCCTGGTGGCCTGTTATCCAGCGGTTAGCAGTAAGTGAGGATAAGCCTATTTTATAAATTTGAGCGATGTTCCTGTTGGCGTTAAGGTCAATCCAATTGGTAACATTGTATTTAAAAATCCCTCCATCTGAGGCTGAAAATAAATCGCCATTGGCATCGTACTCTAAATCGTGATGATCGGCTTTTAAATACACTCCCGGCGCTGAAGTGCCTATCCAGCAACCAATGATGGTCCATGTGCCGCTTGCGCCTCCGGTGTTGCTTCTCCACACATTAACGCCACCAACATTCACAAGGTTGGCATCTGTAGGGGACACTGCAATGCACAAGTCAAACCAACCCTGGCCCCCGGTAGAGGTACCGTTGCAGGCATTACCCAAAACATTGGGCGTTGTAGACATTACCGTAAAGGTAGCGCCGCCATCAATTGAACGGTAAAGACCGGCATAACCACTGTTGGAACTATTGGAACGCAGGGCATACACAAAATTTGTATCAGCGGGTGTAACGGCAATGGCCATGCGGTTACAGCCGGTAGTAGGTATTCCATTGGAAATGGTGGACCAGGTAATGCCTCCATCTGCAGATAAACGGAAGGTTGTTCCACCGGCATATATAATGTTTGGATTGCCGGGTTTAAACTCCAAATCGTGGGTGGTTCCGGTGGCCACTTGCGTCCACGATGTGCCTCCATTCGTTGTTCTGTAAATGCCAATGTTGGTGGCCGCTAAAAGCACCTGAGGGTTTGTTGGATGAATAATCAAACGGCGCATCTGGCGTTGTGCGCTTACTGCAAAAGTAAGTCCGGTGGTGTTCCAGGTGTTGCCTCCATCAGTAGATTTTAACACACCGATACAATAAGTGTCTCCCGCATCACCGTCGCCTGTAGCAAGGTACATGATGTTTGGATTGCTTGAATCGATGGCTAAATCAGAGCAACCTATCACTGTTAAATTATCTGTGTTGGTAGACCAGGTAAGGCCTCCATCGGTTGTTTTCCACAAACCTCCGGCCGGTGCTCCTGCCCAAAATATGGATGGGTTTGTTGGATGGAAGGTAATGAAGTTATCCCGTCCGGCTTTTCTTGGAAACCCATTTGTGGCTACACCACTCATCGGACCCATTGGACCCATGGCCGTCCATGTGGTTGATGAGGAAAGCTGAGGATTAGTGCCTGGATTTTGTATGGATTTATTTGTGGCATTGGCTTCTAAAAATTCCTGAAAATAAAACTGGTTTTTTGAAACTAGAGACAAATCACCGCTGGGATAAACCCTGGGTTCCATAAAACTTTCCCAGCGTTTAAAGGGTTTGTAACCACTGCCCGGAACTGATGAATCTTTGCCCTTCCAGTAGGAATTGAATGCAGCTTGAATGTCATAGAAATTTCTACCGGGTTCATTCATCATGTTCACCCATTCCTGAGACTTAACCGATACGAAACCTAAAATTAAAAATACGCTTACAAATAATCTTTTCATCTTTGAATTTATGTATATCTACTAAGATAATAAGATATGTCAAAAAACACAAACAGAATAATGTAAAAAATGGTAATACACCAACACTTTATTGGGTGGATATACGGCATTTTGGAATTGTGTAGAGAACAAATTACATTTAGGCTTATGATACTGAGAAAAACCACCCTTTTGTTCGTTTTTTTGATGCTGAGCCTTCTGCTTGGAGCCCAAAAAAAGAGAGTTACACTTGAATTACTATTTACTGAACCCTATTGTGGTGGCGCACGGCCCAGCCCTGAAATTCTGGAAGAAGCTCAAAAACAAAAACCTTTTGCCGGCCGTAAAATGATTTTGATTTCAAAAACCGGCAAAGTGGATACGCTGCTCACCGACGCCAAAGGAAAAATAGTGGTGAAGTTAAACAAGGGCGAATACACCGTGTTCGAACCATGGCGCTATTACAAAAGTACCTTTAGCGGAGCTCCGGGAAATCAATTCGACCAGGCGTGTTTAAAAGCCGAATGGGAAAAGCCAACTTTGGAAATTAAGGTTACGCGCAAAAAAGCAAGTATCATGTTTAAAAACGAACTCCAAAACTATTGCGACTGGGCAACACCCTGTTTGCTGGAAATACACGCCCCCCCGATGAGGGAGTAGCAAGGTTATTGCTTTAAAAACTTTTTTACCTCGCGCTTTCCGTTTTTCGAATACACATTTACCAGGTACATACCATTTTCTAGTTCTTTTGTGTTGAGCTGGTAGTGGCATTTTCCTGATTCGCATGGAAAAGCAGCCGAGAAAAGTAATCGCCCGTTGAGGTCACTCAATTCAACCTTATAGTCTGACCCGGTTTTGACATAAAATTCAAGGTTTACGAGTTCAGTTCCCGGATTTGGAAATAGCTGAAACATATACGGTGAAAAGTCCGATTCCCGCAATCCTACACAGGCATCCACTTCAAAGTTGAGGGTAACTGTGCTTACACAGTTGTCGGAATTGCTACCTGAACAAACAAGGGTTTGAGGCCCTGTGGCAGTGAAGAAAAAACTGTTGCCTGTAATGCCACCCGGCTGCCAGGTATAAGAATCTGCACCTGCCGCTAATAAAACTATATCGTCATTCAGACAAACTACAGGGCCGGCTCCTAAAAAACTAAGTTGTGGCGCAGCTTTCACCGTAATGGTTTTGGTTTGAACACTGAGTGTGCCATTGTCGGCCGCAAGACTTATCGTGTATACCCCGGCAGCGCTAAAACTCATGGTCACCAGATTGGTATTGGCATTTGGACTAATAGCGGCAGCGCCGTTCGACGACCAGGTATAGCTAGGAACAGGATTTCCTGAAGAGATATTTGTGAACGTTACCACTCCATTTTCACATACTGAAGACGATACGTTGAAAGCCGCTACGGCAGGCGTTTCTGCAAGCGAGCAGAGGTTGTGCGTGCCCAATTGGTTTCGGTAAAAACTGTTTTGCATGGCCGTTTGCATCCGAAGGGCTTGATCAGAACTAAACATGTACTTGGCCGCATCGGCGGTGTAGTCCATAAAATTCATAAACATCTCGCCGTTAGGACTGTTTCCACTGCAATTGGTGGTTTTAAAGGGGTAATTTGGGCTTCCGAAATTTTGACCGGAGGCCGGGGGTGTATCAACGCAAAAATCGCTTGCGCAGGTTCCATCCCCCCAAATATGACGAAGGCCAAGCCAGTGACCTACTTCGTGCGTGGCGGTTCTTCCGCGGTTGTTGCTGCCGGCATAGGTGCCACCCGGAAAAATTCCTGCTGAGCCAAACGCTCTGGCCCAACACCATACCCCATCGGTTTGATTGGTGCCGAAAAATCCACTCGGAAGTCCGGTTAGGCCGGCAAAAGGCGGAAACGTGGCGTAACCCAAAAGTCCCGAAGAACTGCTAACGTCTGAAATCCAAATGTTGAAATATTTTGTCACGTTCCAAATGCTACCCGGTTTAATGGTGCCATTCATGTAATTCATAAAGGTATTCAGGTTGCTTCCAAAAGAAGCCGGGTTCGACCACCCTTTGCTCACGTAATTAATGCGTTCAATACCCGGTTCTGCAAGCAGGTTGCCAAGGGTGTCTTTGGTTGCCAGACAAAATTGAATCTCACAATTGGCAATTTGAATTCTCCCAAGCACATCCAGGTTAGCCGAATCCACACTTTGGTTGGCTGCCCAGGTTTTAAAAGCAGTACCGGGGTAGTTGCCACTGTTAAACCCTATCCCTCCGAAATCATCATTTAACACTTTGATTTGTGAATTAATCTGCCCCTGAGAAATATTAGGGTAGGTGCCAACCGACTGTCCGCCGTGAATAACATGCACAATCACAGGAATGGTGAACACTTGTTTCTGGGTTTTTCCTGCGGTTTTTGAAGATTTAAATTGCTGCACTAACACCTCAAAAGCTTCATCCCAGGCCTTATCCGGCACCGGTGTGGCACAATAGGCTTGATTATCAGAAATTTCGGGTTTTTGTTGAGCAAGGGTAGAAAAAGAGGCAAGGCTTAAAACAAAAGCAAGGGTAATGGGGATAATTTTCATATTAAATTTACTAACCCACTAATTTAGGCTGAAATTCTCAATTTTCAAACAAAACCACTTTGGAATAATGCTAAATCTTAGAGTAAGGCCCTCCCGTTAAAAAAAAGTGCCGTATTTTTTAAAAAAACAATAAAAAACCATTTTGATGCGCTGTTAGGGTAATTTGTTGTATATTCGTTCTGACAAAATTAATGCCATGAAGAATTTATATTTTCTTAAATCAGCCTTCCTTGTGATAGCCTTTTTAACGGCTGTTCCTGTTTTCTCGCAATCTGCCAAGAAACAATGTGAAGTAGCGGAAAAATTTGTAAAGGGTAACAATTACGAGGGCGCTATTGAAGCGTACACCAAGGCCATAGAATTGGACCCTAATTATTTTAAAGCCTACAGCTCCCGCGCAGAGTGCTATGAGAAGCTGAATAAAAAAGATTTGGCGATTGAAGATTACAAAAAAGCCATTGCGTTTACACCCAAAGAAAAAGAATTGTACTACAAAGCCGGGGTGCTTATGGTTGATCTTCAAAAGTACGCAGAAGCCGATCAAATGTTCAGGAAGGCCATTGAGCGTGATAAATCCTATACGGAAGCCATTGAGGCGGAAGTGAAAGTATTATTTATTTTGAGAGACTACAATTACGGACTGGTGGTAAACCAACTGGCCATTGATGATAAAAAAACCGCCATCAATTACTACAATCAGGCTGTTTTTTACGATAGTCTGAAAAATTATACAGAAGCTGAGAAATTTTACAAAAGCTCCAAATCGGTTGATTCAAAATTTATACCGGGTTATGTTGGTATGGCGCTGGCTGAAGTGAAACTGAATAAACCCGACGAAGCCCTTGCCAATTGTAATGCCGCCTTGTTAAAAGACCCAAACAGTTTGGATGTGTTTTATGCGAAAAGTTTGGCTCACGCAGGCAAAAAAGATTACCAGAATGCGATCAATGAAATTACCAAAGTAATCATTTCACGCCCATCGCCTGAAGTGTTCAAAATCAGAGCCTCTTATTACGAAACCCTTGGGCAATACCACAATGCCATTAATGATTATACCCAGGTGATTAAACTCGACGATAAAAATCAGGAGGCGTATCTGAAACGTGCGGCGGCTTATGAATTTATTGGAAATTATAAAGCGGCTTTAACTGATTACAACAAAGTTGCCCTGCAAAACAGCGGGCAGGAAAAAATAGAAGTGTTTCTGAAACAGGCAAAAGCCAAAATTTTTGAACTAAGCCGTGAAAGCGCAAAACCCGAGGTAGAAATAGTGTCTTTGAAGCCGGTGAAAAACACCGTTAAAATTGCTGCCAATAAAGATGAAATTACCGTTACCGGTAAAGTACGCGATGAAAGCATGATTAAAAACATGACGGTTAATGCAGGTACAGTAAAGTTCAGCGGCGATTCATTGAATCCAACCTTTGTTGCTGAGTTGAGCGGTGTAATCAAATTAAATGAAATTATCATCAGCGCCACCGACGTCTATAACAACACACAAACAGTACAATATAAAATCGAAAAAACTGAGTGCGACAAGCCAATTATTGCCATAGAAACACCGATTACTTCTTTCGAAAATGAGATTTTTATCGATAACACAAACACTTCAGAAGTGTTTCTTCAAGGCACAATAAAAGATGCCAGTCTTATTGAATCCATCATTATTGATGGTGTAACAGCCTCATTTAATCCAAGCAACCTTAATCCTGATTTCTCCACACAATTAAAAATTGCAGAAAAAAGTAAGGTGGCCATTACGGTGAAAGATATTTATGGCAATGAAAACACACAAATTTACACCCTAAACCGAACTGCTGCTTCTGCCGGCATTGATAATCCAATGGGTAACACCTGGGTGGTGTTTATTGAGAATAGCAAGTATCAGAATTTCCCAAGCCTTGAAGGCCCCGCAAAAGACGTTACTGCCATGCGCTCAGCGCTTGCTAATTACAAGGTCACCAACATCATTCACAAAAAAGACATGACCAAATCGCAGATGGAAAAATTCTTCAGCATCGAGTTGCGCGATTATGTGAAAAATAACAACATTAATTCGTTAATGGTGTGGTATGCCGGACACGGAAAGTACGTAAGTCCAACCGGATATTGGGTGCCTGCAGATGGCAAAACAGATGACGAATTCTCCTACTTTGGCATCAACAACCTCAAAGCGGCCATGCAGTCTTATTCCGATAAGCTTATTCACACATTGGTTATCACAGATGCCTGCGAATCCGGTGCAACATTTTTAATGGCTATGCGCGGCGGGGATGATGAAAAACGCTGTGATAATTTTGAACTCACAAAAGCCAAATCTTCACAGGTATTTACTTCGGCAGGTTACGAATTGGCATCTGATAATTCCCAATTCACTAAAACGTTTTCAGCCACACTCAATAACAATGTGGAGATGTGTTTGCCTATAGAAAAGATCGTTAAAAAGGTGAACTCAGCAGTGGTTGCTGCAGGAAACCAATCCCCAAAATTCGGTAAAATCAAAGATCTTGCCGATGAAGGAGGAACCTTCTTTTTCATCAGAAAATAAATAAAACAGACTTGTTAATTTGATGTATCGGCATAGAATTATACAAGTCTTTTTTCTTTTTCTCTTATTCCCCTCGTATTCCCAAACCTATCACTTTGCGCATTATGGCGTGAGGGATGGTTTGGCACAATCAAACGTTTCAGGCATTATACAGGATGAAAGCGGTTACTACTGGATAGCCACAGAAGGCGGTTTATCGCGTTTTGATGGCAAGAACTTTGTGAACTTTACAGTAGCCGATGGTTTAGCCGACAATAACGTAAGTGCCATTTTTCAGGATAAAAACAAACGCATTTGGTTAGGGCACAAAAATGGAGCCTTAACGGTTTACGATGGAAAGGTGTTTAAGGAAATCAAATCACGACTACTTCCGAAAGACAATAAAATTTACAGCTTTTTTCAGGATAGTAAGGGCAGTCTCTGGATTTCTACCCTATCGGCAGGTGTAATTAAGATTGTTGACCCCAGTAAAAGTCTGGGGGAGAGAATGCACATAATTGTCTATTCAAGTAAAGATGGCCTCAGTCAGTATGTATTGACTACAAATGAAGACAAAAAAGGAAATATTTGGTTTCTTACCGATATAGGCATTAAAATTTATAATAATCGCAGCAGAACATTTGAATTCTTTCGACCCGAAGGCATGCCCTTAGGGCAAATTATGTTTCTTACAAAAGATAAAAACTCAAATTTTATAATCGGTACTTCTTCTGGCAATGTAAGCCGATACAATTCTGAAACTGGTCAATTTTCTGATATCATTGAACCCAAAGAAGTGCTGGGCGCTGCTGCCAATACCGGCCCTGTATATGTGTTCGCGGCCATTGAAGACCAAAACGGAAATGTATGGTCATCGGGTTCAGAACATGGTGTTTTTAAATACGATAAATCATCAGGAAAAACCATACTGCTGAGTACCGGAAACGGACTCTCGATGAACAAAATAAAATGCATTGTTGAGGACCGGGAAGGCAACATATTGCTTGGAACGGCTGGGGAAGGGTTCGAAGTGTATTCCGGCGATAGGTTTGTTTCGTATTCAAAAGAAAATGGCATGGTGAATAACCAGGTGTGGTCCATTTGTCAGGATAATACAGGCAAATATTGGTTTGGTACCAGCGATGGCATTTCGGTTATTGATTTAAAAAGCGACAACATCATAAAATTTCAAAATTACACCACAAAAGAAGGCTTAAGTTCTAACGATGTGCGCTCGATGGTTTGCGATCGTGCGGGCAATATGTGGGTAGGCACCTGGGGCGGCAAAGTGGTGAAGTTTGATAAAAGTCAAAATCGTTTTGTGCAGATTCCTGCTTTGAATGATATTGTTTATTCCTTGGTTAGTTCCTTGATGATTGACCGGTACGATAATTTGTGGATTGGCACCCTCGAAGGCATTGTGCGTTATGATTTAAATTCAGGAGGCATAAAAACCTTTAGAACCATTGATGGATTGGCTGACAATGACATTTCGTGTTTGTTTGAAGCCACAAACGGTGATGTATGGATAGGCACAAAACAAAAAGGAATCACTGTTTTTAATGGTAAATCATTCAAATCTTTTAACAGAGACAATGGCTTAACGTACAACAGCATTTCATCTATTACTGAAGATAAATCAAAACGCATCTGGATTGGCACGGAAGGCGGGGGAGCCTTCGTTTACGATGGTAAGGGTTTTACGAATTACAAAATCAAGAACGGACTAATGTCTGATTTTATTTCTCTCGTTACAACAGATAAACAAGGCAATGTATGGTTTGGCACCAACAAAGGCATCAGTAAATTTAAACCTAAAGACAACAAATTTTACACCTATACCCGTGGTGATGGGTTTACAGGGGTGGAAACAAAATTGCGTGCCGTGTATCAGGAAAAAAATTCCCGTCTATGGTTTGGTACAGTAAATGGCGCCTACTGCTATAGTCCGGAAAAAGACCATGTAGTAAAACTTGAGCCGGTATGCAAATTTACTGGAATCAGAGTTAATCAAATGGAGGTGCCATTTGATAACGACCTTAGTTTATCTTACAAAGAAAATTCCTTGATTTTTGAGTTTGTAGGCATTTCACTTTCTAATCCTGAAGGTGTTCAGTACCGTGTACAACTGGAGGGAAGTGATGAGAACTGGAAAGCATTAAGTAAAGAAAATAGTGCAAGCTATTCAAACCTACCGCCAAACAAATACGTCTTTAAAGTGATGGCTTGCAATGCATCCGGCGTTTGTACACAAAACCCAATAAGTATTTCTGTGGTTATTACCCCGCCGTATTGGAAAACCTGGTGGTTTTATTTGTTGGTGTTTATAAGTGTTTCGGGCATATTGTTTACATACATAAAGTTACGCGAACGCAACCTGATGCATGAAAAACGCGTGTTGGAAGAAAAAGTAAACGAACGCACGGCCGAGGTTGTAGAAAAGAATAAAGAATTGGATGAAATCAACAAAGACATTACCGCCAGCATACGCTATGCAAAGCGCATTCAGGATGCCATACTGCCGCCGGACGAATACGTAAAAACACATTTGCCAAACACCTTTGTGCTGTTTAAACCCAAAGATATTGTTAGCGGAGATTTTTACTTTATGGCGGATAAGGGCGAGCACGTTATTTTTGCCGCCGTGGATTGTACAGGGCACGGCGTACCCGGCGCCTTTATGTCGATTGTGGGCCACAACTTACTGGAAAGAATAGTAGGAGAACAAGGCATCACTCAACCCTCCCGTATTTTGGATGAATTGAATAAAAGCATCAGCGAAACTTTGAGACAAAATGATTTGGAAGACAATACGGTACGCGATGGCATGGATTTGGCGCTTTGCAGTTACAACAGAACAACTCATATCTTGCAGTTTGCAGGTGCTTTTAACCCCATGTGGTTAATTCGCAACAAAGAACTAATAGAAATTAAAGCAGACAAATTTCCAATCGGCAACACAAAACAAAACGAAAACAGCAAGTTTAAAAATCACGAAATTGTTTTACAAAAAGGAGATACCGTGTATGTGTTTTCCGATGGGTACTGCGATCAATTTGGCGGACCTGGCGGAAAGAAGTTTAAGGCCAGCAACCTCAAAAATTTGCTTTTAAATTCACAACACCTCAACATGGATGAACAGTTTGAATTGCTGAACTCAACCATAGAAAATTGGAGAGGCAATCACGAACAAGTAGATGATATATTGGTGATTGGCACCCGTTATCTGGGCAATTAATCTTCTATCAAAAAAATTGCTTCCATAAACTCCCCAATAGCTTTTTTTTCCTTGCGTTTTTCCGCAATTTCCAAGCCAAGTTTATAGTAGTGCAGGGCTTCGCCCAGTTTGGTTTGGGCCTCCAGTAATTTTCCTAATTGATAAAAAGCAGCCATATAGGTTGGATCAAGTTCAGTAACTTTTTTAAACTGCATTTCCGCCAACACAATGCTTTGCGGGTTTTTAGCGTATTCTAAACCAAGGGCATAATTCAGAAAAACGTCATCATCTTCTTTCTCAAGCATGCGTTTTAATAAATCCAATCGTGTAGAATCAGACATGTTTAAGCGGAAGTAAATTGTTTTAGAAAACGTACATCATTTTCAAAAAATAAACGCAAATCCTTTACCTGATATTTCAGCATGGCAATGCGTTCAATACCCATGCCAAAAGCAAAGCCCTTGTATTTGATTTCGCTGATGCCACAGTTGATGAGCACCTGCGGATCCACCATGCCACAGCCCATAATTTCTACCCAACCCGTGTATTTGCAAACATTGCAGCCTTTGCCTTTGCAAATGGTACAGCTAATGTCCATTTCTGCACTGGGCTCAGTGAACGGGAAATAACTTGGGCGTAATCGAATTTTGGTATCTGTACCAAACATCTCGCGTGTAAAGTACAAGAGGGTTTGTTTTAAATCAGCAAAACTTACTTTTTCATCAATGTAAAGGCCTTCTACCTGATGAAACTGACAATGCGCCCTGGCACTGATGGCTTCGTTACGGTAAACCCTGCCGGGAGAAATCGTACGAATGGGCGGTTTGTGAGATTGCATGATGTGCACCTGAACACTCGACGTTTGTGTGCGAAGCACCATTTCAGGGTTGAGGTTCACATAAAAGGTATCCTGCATATCGCGGGCGGGATGGTTTTCAGGGGTATTGAGTGCGGTAAAGTTGTGCCAGTCGTCTTCAATTTCACGCCCTTCACTAACGGTAAAACCCAGGCGGGAAAAAATTGAAATGATCTGGTTTTTGACGATACTTAAAGGATGGCGACTTCCATTTTGAACAGAGGGAAAACCGGGGAGACTCAAATCCGGAATATCAGTATCACTTACCTTGGATTCAAATTCTTCTTTCCAGGCATTAATTTTATTTAAAGCGCTGGTTTTAAGAACATTCAATTGCTGACCAAACTCTTTTTTTTGATCCGGAGGTACTGTTTTAAAGGCTTCAAACAGCTCAGTAATCTCCCCCTTTTTGCCGAGCCATTTGATTCTAAGGGTCTCTACTTCCTCCAGAGTGTTTACGGAACTGGCATTTACCTCTTCGGACAATCGTGCAATTTTATCTAACATATTGGCTGTCAAAAATAGGGAAAATTAGGGCAATCTGCCCATTAAAATAAAGGACAAAAAAAACCACTCTTTTGGAGTGGTTTTAAATAAGCCAATGTTTAAATTAATCTGCCAAATCGCAGGTATAAACATAAGTATCTGTACCGTCAGACTCTGTGTAAGAAACACAGTTAGCCTTGGCTGCGGCTTTATCAACTTCAACAATGGTTGTTACCTGCGCTGTGGTTGATCCTGTGCCGGTACAAGTGCAGGTATAGTCTTTTTTACATGAAGCAAAACTCACTACAAGCAGTGCACATGGAATATAAATTAGCTTTTTCATTTTTAAGATTTTAGTGGTGGTTATTTCAATTTACAATCATCAGTATAAGTAAAGCCGCCAATGGTAGTTGTGCGCTTAACACATGCGTTAGCAGCATCCATTTTTCTGGCTTCTTTTATTGTTACATCATAAGTAGTGGTTTGATAACCAGGCTGAGTAGAAGAATCTGTGCAAGTACAAACATAATCTTTCTTACAAGAGGTGGCTGCGAAGGCAGAAACCACAATTAGGGATAAAAGTATTTTTTTCATGATGGTTTAGTTTTAAGATTAGTCTAATTTACAATCAGCTTTATATGTATAATTTACAGTTCCACCCGTACCATCTGAACCTCCGGCTTGACTTGTTTCAAGTGACAAACAATTGGCGCGAGCTGATTTTCCATTAACTTCCTTCAGTGTTGTAGTTGTAACTTGAGAAGTTGGGTATGTGCCTGGGAAAGCACCACCTGTAATAGTTGTTGTGCTGGTTTCTGTACATGTGCAGGTCCTGTCTTTCTTACAGGATGCAAAGCTGAGCCCGAAAGCGAGCAAAGCCAAAAGCGTAATTTTTTTCATAGAAATAAGGTTTAAAATTTCACCTAATTAAAAGATTTAATCTTTGATTTGCAAGGCTTCGTCGAAAATTTAATAAAACCATAAGAATAATGAACCTATTTATTCCTTAAGAGCAAACACACATTTTCCACATGAGCAGTTTGTGGGAACATGTCCACGGGCTGGGTTTTGCTAATGCTATAGTGTTCCTTTAACAAAGCCAAATCGCGGGCTTGCGTGGCCGGGTTACAACTCACATACACAATGCGTTGCGGGTTTGCGAAAAGCAGGGCCTTCACTACTGCCTCTTCCATGCCGGCCCGGGGCGGGTCGCAAATCACCACATCCGGTGCCCCATGTTCCCGGATAAACGCCTCATTCAATACCTTTTTCATGTCGCCGGCAAAAAATCGCGTATTTTTTATGCCATTTAAGTCCGAATTTACGTGCGCATCCGCTACAGCGTCCTCAACGTATTCAATGCCGATCACCTTTTTTGCCTGTGCCGCCACAAAATTGGCAATGGTGCCGGTGCCGGTATACAAATCGTACACCACTTCATGTGCTTGTATGCCGGCAAAGTCGCGTGTAATCTTGTACAATTCATAAGCCTGGGTCGAATTGGTTTGGTAAAAGGAGCGGGGACTGATTTTAAATTTTAAGCCTTCCATTTCTTCTACAATGTGGTCGCGCCCGTGGTATACTTTTATGTCGAGTCCGGCGAGAGTATCGTTACCTTTAGGGTTGTGCGCATATTGTAAACTGGTAATCTGTGGGAATTCTGTTTTTAAAAATGCAAGTAAATCAAACAGCTCTTTTTCCAGCCATTCAAAAACCGTGAGGATAAGCATCCATTCTCCCTTGCTGCTGTTGCGAAGCATGAGGGTTCGTAAAAACCCGGATTGAGTTCTGATGTCAAAAAAACTGAGTCCGTTTTTTAGTGCGTAGGTTTTAACAGCATTGCGTATGGCATTGCTGGGTTCAGGCTGAAGGTGGCAGTGTTCAATGTCAAGCACTTTATCAAACATGCCCGGAATGTGAAAACCGCAGCCGTTTTTGTTCAGACTTTCATCGTCCATTTCTTCTTTTTTCAGCCAGCGTTTGTTCGAAAAGGTAAATTCAAGTTTGTTTCGGTATTCATAGCCTTTAGCGTTTCCTTTTATAGGAAGCAGTTCGGGGAAATCAAGTTTACCAATGCGGGTAAAGGCATCGATTACGTATTTTTGTTTAAATTCGAGTTGTTTGTTGTAGTTGAAATGCTGCCATTTGCAGCCTCCACAGGTACCAAAGTGTTTACAAACCGGATCCACCCTGTGTTTAGAGGCATTGATTAATGTTTCCAAACGGGCTTCGGCAAAGGAGCTTTTTTTCCGGTATACGATTACATCGGCCACATCACCCGGCACCGCCCCTTCGATAAAAACCACCAGACCTTCGTGTCGGGCCACAGCCTTGCCCTCACTGCTAATGTCGGTAACTTCAAGAGCGTGTAAAGGAATTTCCTTTTTTGGTTTGCGCATAGGTCGCAAAGGTATTTAATTTCCCTTGCAAGGCCTCCCTTCAGTAAGTTTTGTGCCGGCTTTTATGCTTAAATTTGCGGCCTTATGCCCAGGTATTTTCTCAAACTTTCATATAACGGAACAGCATACAATGGCTGGCAGGTACAGGAAAATACCCCAAATACGGTACAACAAGTGCTGGAGGAAAAAATGGCCATGCTGTTGAAAGAAAAAGTTGATTTAACCGGCTGCGGACGAACAGATACCGGTGTGCATGCAAAAGACTATTATGCTCACTTTGATGCACGATTACCCGACCTGCTCAGCAACAAACACCAATGGATTTATAAATTCAATACGGTTTTGCCTGCCGACATTGCAGTGCAGGATATTTTACCTGTAATTCCCACAGCGCACGCCAGGTTTGATGCTACTGAACGGCAATACTATTATTACATCAGTCGTAAAAAAAATCCCTTCCGCAATGCTTACACCTGGTATGTTTATGGCGAACTTGATTTTGAATTGATGAACAAAGCAGCGATGGTGTTGTTGGCGTATCAGGACTTTACTTCCTTCAGTAAACTCAACACACAAAATAAAACCAATAATTGCACCATCACAAAAGCTATCTGGCAGCAAACCGAAGAGCAGGAATGGCGGTTTACCATTCGGGCCAACCGTTTTTTACGTGGTATGGTAAGGGCCATAGCAGGAACTCTGGTGTTGGTGGGAAAAAACAAAATAAGCCTGCAGGACTTCCGCAGCATCATTGAATCAAAAAACAGAGTTCTGGCAGGGGGCAATGCACCGGCTCACCCGCTTTTTTTGAGTGGCATCCGTTATCCAAAAACGATTTTCCTTGACAACAACTAAATCAAAAAAAGCCATTAATTTTTCTCTGCTAAGGCGCATCATGAGCTATGCCTTGCCTTACAAAAAGCTTTTTATTCCGGCTTTGATAATTACAATTACACTTTCCGTTCTTGCTATCGTGCGGCCATTGCTTATCAGCAAAGCATTAAATGAGGTAGTGTCGGGCTCAGGAGCCGATTCTCAGCTCAATTATTTTTCCACACTCATTCTTATTTTTTTATTGCTGGAAGCTGCTTTACAAGTAGTGAATGCCAGGCTAAGCAGTTTGCTTGGACAAAATATAGTGAAGGACCTCCGTTTGCAAGTGTATAAACACCTCCTACAATTAAAAAACACCTATTTTGACAGAACACCTGTTGGAACCTTGGTTACCCGAGCCATCAGCGACATTGAAAGCTTGAGTGAAGTGTTCACAGAAGGATTTATAGTTATTGCAGGCGACTTGCTAATGCTGCTGATATTTATTTCCGTGATGTTTTATACCAATTGGGTGCTGGCATTGCTGGCCTTGAGCACCATTCCGCTATTATTTGTGGCGACAGCGCTTTTTAAACAGGGCATCAAAAAAACGTTTACAGAGGTGCGCAATGCAGTAGCAGCTTTAAACACGTTTACACAGGAACACTTAAGCGGCATGCGTTTGGTACAATTGTTTAACCGCGAAACACAGGAGATGGAAAAATTTAAAACCATCAACGCCAAACATCGCGATGCCAACATCCGCTCTATTTTTTATTATTCTGTGTTTTTTCCGGTGGTTGAAATTCTTTCTTCAGTTTCTATCGCCCTGGTGATTTGGTTTGCCGGCGTAAAAGGCAATGCCTATAACATTGGTTTGGGCGACATTACCTTTTTTGTAATGATGGTGAACATGATGTTCAGGCCCATTCGTATGCTGGCCGACCGTTTAAACACCTTACAAATGGGTTTTGTTTCGGCTGAAAGGGTTTTTGTGGTGCTGGACACCAATGAAAAGATTAGTAACGAAGGAAGTGTGGTTTTTAATAAGGTGGAACATGAAATTCGCTTTAAGGATGTGTGGTTCGCTTATAAGGATGAGGAATTTGTTTTAAAAGGTTTGAGTTTTCACATTAGGGCCGGCGAAACCCTTGCCCTCGTTGGCGCTACAGGTGCAGGCAAAACCAGTGTAATTAATTTACTCAGCCGTTTTTATGAAATCAACAAAGGCGAGATTAGTATTGATGATACAAATGTTCGCGATTTTACATTGTCGAGTTTAAGAACCGGAATTGCAGTTGTGCTTCAGGAAGTGCATTTGTTTAATGATTCTATTTTGAACAACATCACATTAAACAATCCTCACTATTCGAGAGCCGACGTGCAAAGAGCCACACAGGCAATGGGTTTGATGGACTACATCAATTCGTTACCGGGAGGTTTTGATTTTCAGGTGAGGGAACGAGGCGCGGGACTTTCAGCCGGTCAAAGGCAATTGGTGGCATTTTTAAGAGCATACGTGCATCAGCCAAAACTTTTTGTTCTGGATGAAGCCACCGCAAGCATCGACACACCAACCGAACTACTCATACAAAAGGCCATAGAAAAAGTTTCGGAAGGCCGAACTTCGATTATCATCGCACACCGTTTATCCACCATCCGCCATGTGAATAAAATTTTATTCATTGAAAACGGGCTGGTAGAAGAAGAAGGCAGTTTAAACGAACTCCTGAAGATGGATGGAAAGTTCAGGCGCTTGTACGATTTGCAATTTGCATTAGAAGAAACAAAATAAGCACATTAGTATAGCCGCATGCCCAGTAAACAGCAAAAATTTGCTCAACTCGAAACCCTTAACAATGTGTTTTCATTTTTTTTCACGCAGCTGAATCAGGGTTTTAATTTAAAAGGGTGCTGGAGAGACACTTTTTTTAAAAACAACAATCCCATCGTACTTGAATTGGGTTGTGGAAAGGGAGAATACACCATAGGCCTGGCTGAAAAGCATCCCGAAAAGAATTTTATTGGTATGGACCTTAAAGGCAACCGCATCTGGACGGGCGCCATGCAGGCCATAGAAAAGAAAATGGTGCATGTGGCGTTTTTACGATGCAGAATTGATTTTGTAGACCATTGTTTCGGAGAGCAGGAAGTAGATGAAATCTGGATCACTTTTCCCGACCCCCAACCTCAAAAAACCCGGGCAAGAAAACGCCTTACACACCCCATGTTTCTTGAACGCTACAAAAAATTTCTTAAGCCAAACGGGGTCATCCATTTAAAAACCGACAGCACAAGTTTATACGAATACACACTGGAAGTTATTAAAGAAAACAACTACCCTTTACTCTGGTGCACCAATGACCTCTACAAGAATTGTCCCGATGACCGGGAAGAACTCGTGCGGATAAAAACGTATTACGAAAAACTATTCACTGATAAAGGAGAAGACATCAAATACCTGAGCTTTCGTTTCAGTTGATAACAGAAAATTGATTCTGCCATGTTGAGTAGTATTTTGAAAATTGTTTTTTAAGATGTTTAAAACCATGTCTTAAATCTTTATTTTAAGGCCTTGGTAAACATGGAGAAAAAACCATTGCTGGAAGTAAAACAACTCACCACCACCTTCAAAACAGGAGGCGTTTTATTTCATGCCGTAGACAAGGTGTCATTTACGCTGTACGCTGGAGAAACTATAGGCATTGTAGGCGAAAGTGGTTCAGGCAAGTCTGTAACATCCCTTTCTTTAATGCGTCTCATACCAAATCCACCCGGTAAAATTACAGGCGGTGAAATTATCTTTCATCATCAGGATGGAACCGCTCGGGATCTTGTTCAGCTTTCTGAGGAAGAGATGAGAACTTACCGTGGGAATAAACTGGCCATGATTTTTCAGGAACCCATGACCTCTTTGAACCCGGTGCTTACCTGCGGTGAACAGGTTATGGAAGCTATTTTACTGCACAAAAAGGGAAGTAGGGAAGACGCACGAAAAAAAACCATAGCCCTTTTTGAGGAAGTGCAGTTGCCGTTACCGGAGCAAATGTATAGCCGTTATCCTCATCAACTTTCCGGTGGACAAAAACAACGTGTGATGATTGCTATGGCCATGAGTTGCGAACCCAACATTCTCATTGCTGATGAACCCACAACGGCTCTGGACGTAACGGTGCAAAAAACCATATTGGAGCTCATGAAAAAACTACAGACCAGGTACAACATGGGCATTATTTTTATCACTCACGATCTTGGTGTGGTGTCGGAATTAGCCGATAAAGTGCTGGTAATGTACAAAGGCAAAGTGGTGGAAGAAGGACAAGCCAACCAGGTTTTTACCAGCGCGAAACACCCCTACACAAAAGGATTGTTGGCATGCAAACCACCTTTAGATTCGCGGCCGGAGCGCCTGGCAACAGTGAGCGATTTTTTAGAACTCAACACCAATGGCGAATTTGTTGAACGAGCTGGTTTTGTGACAAATCATCGGATTCAAAAAATGGCAGAGCGCACGAACCAAACAGAGAAGCTTCTTGAAGTGAAAAACCTGAGTATCAAATTTCCTGCAAAAAAAAATTTGTTCGGGAAAGTGCTTAACTATTCTAAGGCTTTGGATGACATCAGTTTTGATGTATTCAGGGGTGAAACCCTGGGACTCGTTGGAGAAAGCGGCTGTGGCAAAACCACGTTAGGACGATCGATTTTAAAACTGATAGCTGCCGGAGAGGGCAGTATACTATACAAGGGAAAAGATATTTTGAAACTTTCCGAAAGAGAATTTAAGCCAATGCGCTCTAAGATGCAGATTATTTTTCAGGACCCCTATTCTTCCCTTAATCCAAGAATTCCAATCGGTGAAGCCATTGCCGAACCCATGCGTGTACACGGTTTACAAACAAATGAAACTAGCCGCCGTGAGAAAGTTAATGAACTCTTGCAAAAAGTTGGATTGAATGCTGCACATTACAACCGCTACCCTCATGAATTTAGCGGCGGGCAGAGGCAGCGCATTTGTATTGCACGCGCCTTGGGCCTTGAGCCTGAGTTTATTATTTGTGATGAAAGTGTGAGTGCTTTGGATGTGAGTGTTCAGGCCCAGGTATTAAACTTATTAAATGATTTAAAACAAGAATTTGGTTTTACTTCTATTTTTATCTCGCATGATTTAAGTGTGGTGAAATACATGAGCGACCGCATGATGGTGATGCGCAAAGGAAAAATTGAGGAGATGGGCGATGCTCAGGAACTTTACGCACATCCGAAAAGCCAATACACCAGAGCCTTAATCGATTCCATACCAAAAATGAAACAACATTTATAATTTACTATGTGGGAGTTTTTGAAACAACTTACTGACCCTAACAGCATCATTGAATTTGGCGGACTTTGGTTGTTGTTGTTTGTGATTTTTGCTGAGACAGGTTTGCTGGTTGGTTTTTTTCTCCCCGGAGATAATTTAATTTTATTGGCAGGCATTTTATGCAAGGCTAAACCTGAGCTCATGAAAGTAGATTTTTTTACCCTTGCAGGTTTAATGGTGAGTGCTGCTGTGTTTGGTAATTTGGCAGGCTATTGGTTTGGAAAGGTCGTCGGCACCCGTCTTTATAAGCGTAAAGATTCTTGGTTGTTTAAGCAAAGGCATATTGAACTCACCAAACACTATTACTTAAAATTTGGCGGTAACCTTACGCTTGTGTTGGCTCGATTTCTTCCGGTAGTGCGCACCTTTGCTCCGATAATTGCAGGGGTTATAAAGGTTGATTTTTTCAGGTTTATGCTGATGAACGTAATTGGGGCGATGGCCTGGATACTTAGTTTGAGTGGTATTGGGTATTTTTTGGTGCAGTGGTTTCCGGGAATAACCGATTACATGGGCTATATATTTGTTTTTCTGATACTCCTCACGGCAATTCCAATTTTAAGAATGCTGTTCAGCAGAAAAAAGGAAGCATCAAAATTGTAAAGGTTTACCCTGGTAATAATCCAGTACCTTCAATTTAAAAATGTAATCAAATTTAGCTTGCACCAAATTGCTTTCTGCCGCAGTTAGACGGTTTTTAGCACTGCTGTAATCGTAAGAGCTGATAGCACCGGCGTCGTATTTTTGTTTGGCGTACTTGAATGATTCGGTGGCGGCTTCGGCACTTGCTTTGCTGGCCGTGTATTTATTTAAAGCGGCTTTTGCATTAGCATAGGCCTGGGTAATGGTTTTGTATAGATTTTGTTTGACTAAATCCTGAGAAAACTTACTGTTCTGCACATTAATTTCTGCATTTTTAATGGAGGTGTGTGTTGAAAGGCCATTGAATAGAGGAAAGCTAATGGTAATGCCGGCGCTGCGGTTAAAATTGTTGCTGAATTGCTGTGAGAAGGGCATTGGCTGGGTCACGTAATTGGGTGTTGGAGCATAAACAATGGATCCACCATCTGTAATGCCTATAGGTGTAATTACAGTATTAGTACTCACCACTTCTTCTGCCAATCCCGAAGTTCCGGTACCGGTGCTGGCGTTAAAGGTAATGGCTGGACTAATTCGTCCTTTGCTGGCTGCCAGATTTTTTTCTGCGCTTTTTATGGAATACTCCGAACTTTTAATTTGAGGTTGATTTTTTAAACTGTTTTCGTAAAGTTCAAGTACATTATAGGGCAGTTGTTGTTCCCCTTCTATGTCGATACGGGGGCGAACAATGCTGAAGTTTACAACAGAATCAAGATTCATCAACTGAACCAGATTCAGCATAGCCAGCTGATAATTGTTTTCTGCTGTGGTTAGGTTTAATTCTTCATTGGCCAACTGGGCTTTGATATCGTATTCATTGCTTTTGGCAAGCGCACCGGCATCCACCATTTTTTTGGTACGGTCAAATTGTTCTTTTGTGATGTCGTATTGGTTTTGAGCAATGCCATTCAACTCCTCGGTAAAAATTACGGAGATATAAGCATTGGCAATGTTGAGCGAAAGGTCGTATTCTTGTTGCTTTTGGTTTTCTATGCCGCTCAGATAATTGTATTCATTGGCCTTCATATTATTAATTTGACTTAAACCACTCCATATTGTAAAACTGCTGTTAAGGAAAAAACTTTGTGACAGCACTTTGGAATCGGCAAACTGATTGGTAAACCTGTCAATCGTTTGACCCACATTTTGCACATGGTTAGAACCCAGGTTTAGATTAGGTAGCATGGCCGCTTTGCTTTGCCTCAGATTATTTTTATTTATTTCGTTATTGAGCGCATTTTGTTTTAGGGCGATGTTGTGTTTTACAGCATAATCAATGCATTGCTGAAGATCCCAGCCTGATTGTGCGTTGTATGTTTGGGCCAAACACAATTGGCAGAAAATAAACACAATTTTTTTCATAACAATTTCAGATTAAAATTAGGCAAAAAAATGTGCATAAAACGCGGCAAAAGGCAAACTTACACCGACGGTAAATTTCGATGTTGAGCAGGCGTTTGAAGAGGGGGAACTTAGCGGTGAATGTGCTCTTTTGTTTTTTGTTTAGGTTGATTCGAATTTAACCGTAAAACCAGTCCAAGAAAAACCAATCCGCTGCCCACTACGAGCAATAAGCTAAGCGTTGGTTGATTGAAATAATACGTGACCAAAGAAGCACCAATGGAGATAATGCTGTAAATGTATATGAAGACGGATGTTTTAGCATGACTGTATCCACAGTCAATTAATTTGTGGTGAATGTGATTACGGTCGGCCGTGAAAGGCGACTGGCCTTTTAAAGCCCTGATGATAAAAATGCGTAAGGTGTCGAGCAAGGGATAGGCCAGAGCTGCCACGGCAAAAACAGGTTTACTCACGCTTACCCAAAAATTATCCAAAGCATGCACCGGAAACTCAATCAACTTTATTGCGAGCACGCATAAAAACATGCCGATAACCAGAGAACCGGAATCGCCCATAAAAATCTTAGCCGGAGAAAAATTAAAGATTAAAAATCCGACTAAAGCCCCGGCTAAGGAAAAGGACAAGGCGGCATAAGGGTATTGGTTGGCACAAATGAACCAAACACCGAATGCACAGGCACTGATTAATCCCACTCCGGCTGCCAAACCATCCACACCATCAATCAGATTAAGAGAGTTAACAACCACTACATAAGTAAAAATGGAGAGAAAAACACTGCCCCATTGCGGAATTTCATACACCCCAAAAATACCATGCAGACTGGTAATACGGATATCACCAATCAAAACCAGAATGAGCGCCACAAGGATGTGAGCAAAAAGTTTTTTAACCGGTGCGGTACCTATGATGTCATCCTTCACGCCAACAAAAAACAGCAACAAGCTGGTGGCAATAATCAGTTTAAATTCACGAATGGCCAATTGGGTATTTTCCGCATCAATTTTTTCATCTATGTTAAACCAGAGTGTATAGGCAAACAGGGTGCCTGCGTATATAATGATGCCGCCGATTGTGGGCACGCTTCGTTTGTGAATTTTTCGTTCCTCAATAGGCGCATCAATAAGGCGTTTCAACACGGCCACTTTTATAAGCGCAGGCGTGGAGTACAACACAACAATAAAAGCAGTTAAAACAACAAGTATCAGTGTCAGCATCTAAAAATCGTAATACAAATTATATAAACCGGTTTTCAATCCAATAGAAACGTAACGGGTTTCATTATACGTGCTGCTAAAGTTATCGAATTTTTGCAATCTGTTGTTGATGGATAGGTAAATATTAAGGTTGTATGCAGGATTAATCAGGTAACCAATACGTCCCTGCATCAGTAGTGTGTTATATGAGGGATTTGAATTGCCTGAATCAACGTTTTGGGAGTTGAATTTAGCATTAACAAAAAAGCGTTTGAAGGTATAATTTCCAATCAGCACCAATTCAGAGCCATTGGGGAATGCACTGGCCAGATTTTGGTTGTAGTGTGTGTAATACGGAACCAAACCGTTTTGGTTGGTGTTGTATTGAACAACACCTGTTGAATTGTATTCGATTTGCAGAAAGAGCCCTTTTACTGTAAAGGCATCAAAGTATTTTAAACCGGCTTGATAGCCGCTTCCCTGAGAGGGTGAATAACCAACTGGCGAAACATCATCCAATACAAATTGACCATAAGCGGAAAGTGATTTTGTGATTTTAATGTTGAGCTCAGTGCCAATGATTAAATTATGTTTTGAATCATTTAAACCAAAAGCCGCCAGGTTGGTGTAGATAAAAGGATTAAAATACCTTGCATCCAGGTGTTGTTGGTTATTGCCGTCGGCCGGTTCCCACATCAAGCCCTGAAAAAAACCAAGCTGCAAACGTTTTCCGGCATTTACACTAAGGTATTGAAACGAAGCGGCTTTCTTTTGAAAAAGCGGCTCGGTAGCCGCTGGAGGATTTTCAAGTGCCGGCACCAAATTCATAAAAACCGTGTACAAATTACTGTATTGCAAGCGCCCTTTGAACCACTGTTGTGTAAACCTTAGGTAGGGATAATTAAATGCATTGTCGCTTAGAAAAAGGGAGCGGTAACCGTTTCCAATTTTGTGTTTGCCGTGCCCGAACTGTATGTTGAGGTGTTTCCCTGCTTGCACAGAAACAAAGCCTGAAGAAAACGCGTAGTCGTAGCCACTTGTTTTAAACGTTTTCCAACGTCCCTGACCGGGAATTACCTTTTGCTCTGTGGCAAAAGAGTCAAGATAAGTTGGAAAAAAAGATTGATTTTCAGAAAGCAGGGTTTCGAAGTAAACGTTTGTTCCCAAATGACCACCGGCGATTATGCCACGGGTATTGGTGTAAAGTTGTTCTCCCGAAGCATCAGAAAAGTCTTTGCCGTATTCTAAATTCAATAGCGGATCAATAAACAGATCAAACGCGTTGTTGTCTTTATTTTTTGATTTAATCTGTATCAAATGACGATTAAATAGCGCGTCTAGTAGGTTTTGGTGTTTGGTTCCCTTAAAAAAAACGGATGTGTCAGACGCAACCGCATATTTTTTTGAAAAGCCGGGCATATAGGGCTTAAATGCGGTGTGAAGGGAGGAATCTGGTGAGCCGAATGTTTTTTCATGCGTCAGTGAAAAAAAATACTCTGCAGGCAAAGTATAGAACTGGCTTTTGGAAATTAACGACGTTAAGAAAAAAGAGGTCATGAAAAAGATCCTTGGGTTCAAACCCCTCAGCCAGGAGGGAACAATTCGGCGATTTTTTGTTATCTTACACTGCATCTACTGCTTCAAAACGCCTGTTACTCAACGTTTGTGTTACCACACTTTAACGTTTTCCTTTTTGCTAAAATCCTCGTAAACCATTCGAATACCTTGTTCAAGCGCTATACTGTGTTTCCAGCCCAAACTATGGAGAAAACTTACATCCATTAATTTTCTTGGCGTGCCATCGGGTTTACTCAGATCGTGCTGAATGCCGCCTTTAAAACCCACAATATCTTTTATCAGGATGGCCAGATCTTTTATTGAGAGGTCGCTGCCGGTGCCAATGTTAACGTGTTTGCTGCCGCTGTAATGCTGCATTAAAAACACGCAGGCATCACCCAAATCATCTGCATGTAAAAATTCCCTCAAAGGGGAACCAGTACCCCACATTTGCACATGAGGTTGCGACTGTTCTTTTGCTTCGTGAAATTTTCTAATGAGGGCAGGCAAAACATGAGAGTTGTTTAGGTTGTAGTTGTCGTTAGGGCCGTATAAATTTGTAGGCATCACCGAAATAAAATCGCAACCGTATTGGCGTCGGTAATTTTCGCAAAGTTTAATGCCTGCAATTTTTGCAATGGCATAAGGCTCGTTGGTGGGTTCCAAGAGGCCAGTTAATAAATACTCTTCTTTTAAAGGTTGAGGTGCAAGTTTTGGGTAAATACAGGAAGAACCCAGAAACATGAGTTTTTTAACTTTGTACAGGTAGGCCGAATGAATCACGTTGTTTTGAATCATCAGGTTTTCGTAAAGAAAATCGGCCCTGAAGGTATTATTTGCCTGAATACCACCAACTTTTGCGGCCGCGAGGAAAACGTAATCCGGTTTTTCTCCAGCAAAAAAATCTTCTACCGCTTTCTGATTTCTTAAATCCAGTTCAGATGAGCTGCGGGTAATAAAATTGGAGTAACCTTTTTTCTGCAGGTTGCGCAGTATGGCCGAACCCACCATGCCACGATGACCGGCTACATATATTTTTGAGTTAAGTTCCAAAATAAAAAGGTTAACTAGAATTATTCTTTGTACTGTAGAATTTTATGCCCGCCTTCTAAAAGGTATTTATCACGCTTAAACAATTCTAAATCGGCATGAACCATTTCTTTACAAAGTTCGGCAACAGTGCATTTGGGCACCCAGCCCAGTTTTTGTTTTGCTTTGGAGGCATCGCCCACTAAAAGATCAACTTCGGCAGGACGGTAGTACTTAGGGTCAATTTCTACAAGAATTTTTCCGGTTTTGGCATCTAATCCTTTTTCCTGTTCATCTTTCCCTTGCCAGTTTATGGTTATGCCCACTTCGGCAAACGCCATGTTGATGAACTCGCGCACCGTAATTTTGATGCCAGTGGCTAAAACAAAATCGTCGGCTTGCTCTTGTTGCATCATTAGCCACATGCCCTCCACATAATCCCGTGCATGGCCCCAGTCGCGCTCAGAGTCAATATTTCCCATGAATAATTTTTCCTGCATACCCAAACTGATTTTTGCAACAGCACGCGTGATTTTTCGGGTAACAAAGGTTTCTCCACGCACAGGGCTTTCATGATTAAAAAGGATGCCATTGCAGGCGTACATGCCATAACTTTCACGGTAGTTTTTGGTAATCCAAAACCCATATAGTTTGGCTACCCCATAAGGACTGCGAGGATAAAAAGGGGTGGTTTCTTTTTGGGGAATTTCCTGAACCAGGCCGTACAATTCGGACGTGGAGGCCTGATAAAACCGTGTCTTTTTTTCAAGACCAAGAATACGTATGGCTTCGAGTATGCGAAGTGTTCCCAAGGCGTCTGAATTGGCTGTGTATTCGGGAGTTTCAAAACTCACTTTCACGTGACTTTGAGCCGCCAGGTTGTATATTTCGTCAGGCTGCACTTCCTGAACAATGCGGATGAGGTTGGTGCTATCCGTAAGATCGCCGTAATGCAAAACAAAATTTACGTTTTTTTCATGCTGGTCGCGGTACAAGTGATCAATACGGTCGGTATTGAATAAAGAACTTCTTCTTTTGATGCCATGCACGATGTACCCTTTGTTAAGAAGAAACTCGGCGAGGTAAGCCCCGTCTTGCCCTGTGACCCCTGTAATGAGTGCTACTTTTGCCATAGAATTTAAAGTAACAATATTACAAAAAATATCCCAGAGACAGGCTTTTATCCTTTGCAAACAGTGATTTTATGTATATTTGAACTCTTACTGAAAACACGAAGGAATGAAATCTACTTTTTCGAAAAAAAATTATACGATTCTGTTGGCGGGCTTGGCTTTGATAGCGCTTGGCTACGTTTTAATGATTGGTGGCGGAAGCGAAGACCCGGAAGTGTTTAACCCGGCTATTTTCGATTTTCGGCGTATCAGTCTGGCGCCCATGACCTGTTTGGCGGGTTTTGTCACCATCCTCTTTGCCATTATGTGGCGACCAAAAATTAACGAAGAAAAAAGCAAATAACATGGCTTCCTTCAATGCAACACCCGAAGCGGGAGATAAAAAGAGAGGGCGATTTTCCCGATTTTTTAAATGGTCGGCTATAACACTTCTGCTGGCTTTTATTGTGTACTATTTTATTTGTGGTATAACTTATAGCGAAGGCACACGATCCGGGGTGCTGACGAAAATCAGTAAACGCGGTTTTGTGTTTAAAACCTTTGAAGGAGAGTTAAATGTGGGTGGATTAAATCAGGGCGATGGTACCATCATGCCCTTGTCTATTTTTTACTTTTCTGTTAAAAACGAAGACGTTTATAATCTTCTGCAGGAATCACAAGGAAAAAAGGTGGTATTGCATTATAAGGAAGTCATTCACAGTTTTTTTTGGCAGGGCGAAACGAATTACCGCGTTTACAAAGCCACTACGGTAAAGTAACATGACGTATCTTCAGGCCTTTATTATTGCCGTTATAGAGGGATTAACGGAGTTCCTCCCTGTTTCTTCTACCGGGCACATGATTTTGGCCGACTCACTTTTGAAGGTGAAGGACCCCGAGTTTACCAAAACCTTTGAAATTGTAATACAACTTGGGGCCATTTTTTCCGTGGTGCTGTTGTATAGAAAGCGTTTTTTAAAAAGTTTTGGTATCTATCTTAAGTTGTTTGTTGCCTTTATACCTACCGGAATAATAGGTGTTTTAGCCTACAAAACCATTAAAATGTATTTGTTTAATCCGCTCACAGTAAGTATTTCCTTAATTGTGGGGGGACTTGTGCTTATTGGGCTCGACCGCTGGAGCAAAAAAGAAGAGCAAATGTATGCAGACCTTGAAGAATTGGGGTACCTGGCTGCTTTTAAAATCGGTTTAATTCAGTGTCTTTCCATGGTGCCCGGCGTGTCGCGGGCTGCTGCAACTATTTTTGGAGGCATTTATACCGGATTTAACAGAGAGCAGGCCGCTGAATTTTCTTTTCTTCTCGCCGTGCCAACCATGATGGCTGCTGCCGGCTATGATTTACTGAAAGAAAAAGACAACATTCATTCGGACGATTTAAGCATTTTACTTTTTGGCGGATTGGTGGCATTTATTGTGGCATTTTTAGCCATAAAAGCGTTTATCGCCTTTCTGAACAAATATGGTTTCAAATACTTTGGGTATTATCGCATTCTTTTGGGCATTGCATTTTTATTATTCGCTTACGCTAGCGGTTTAGAACTTCAACCCTAAGCTTCAGGCAAACAAAAGCTTGTTAATTATTTTGTAACTGTATGGCAAATGCCGTGTATATTAAACACTAATTTGCGGGCAACAAAAGCATGAGCGAACATCTTAACCAAAAGCGAATCAGAACATCAGGACTTACTGTTGTAATCAGCCTTACTTTGGTTTTATTTATGCTTGGCGCTTTGGGTTTACTCATTGTAAATGCCAATAAACTATCCACCCATTTTAAAGAAAATGTTGGTTTTCAAGTGTATTTAAAGGATAATGCCAGTGCTTCCCAAACCGATGCCTTGTTACAGGAACTGCAGCGGGCAGAATTTGCAAAAAAAGTTACCTTCATAAGTAAGGAAGAAGCGGCCGACAAATTAAAAGCAGATTTAGGGGAGGATTTTATTTTATTTCTGGGCTCCAATCCTCTGCTAAATTCAATAGACATTAAACTTTACGAACACTATGCCAACACTGACTCGCTGCAATTGCTGGAAAAAAGTCTTGTTGAAAAACCCTTTGTAAAAGAAGTGGTGTATCAAAAAGACATGATAGACAGTTTAAACAAAAACACAAACGCCATTGCTTTTTTTATCTTGATTTTTAGTGCCGCGTTATTGGTAGTGGCTGTTGCGCTGATTAATAATACCATACGGCTTTCCATTTATTCGCAAAGGTTTCTCATTCGCACCATGTATTTGGTTGGCGCTACCCGGGTATTCATCAGCAAACCATTTGTTCTGAAAGGATTAAAACAAGGGGTGGCAGCGGGTATTTCAGCAGGGGTGATGTTGATGGGCTTTTTAGTGTTAAGCACACGGTTTATTCCTGAATTATTGCAACTGCAGGATGAGAATGTGTTATTAATTTTGTTCACCGGCATTATTTTGGTTGGGATACTGATTTCGGTGTTAAGCGCACTGCTTTCTGTTCTGCGTTACCTCAGACTTAAAACCAGCGACCTTTATTTTTAATTTCTTAACCCCATTTTCTCGCGGGAACATGTAAATTTGTGTTTCAAATATTAAATTATGGAAAATAACTTGAGAAGCACTAACCTCGATGAACTTGATTTAAGTACGGTTGTTACCGGAAACAAACTGCTGAGGAATTCCTTTACCTGGATGTCAGTGGCCATGTTACTCACAACCCTTGCTGCATTAGTTTTTGCCTTTGTTCCTGAATTCACTCAGCTTCTGCTCGTGCCTGCTGAAGTTGGCCTGAAACCCAGCATTTTTGCTTATGTGGTGATGTTTGCCCCACTTATTTTTGTGATGATTATGGGTTTTGCACTAAATAAATTATCGTACCCGGCACTCCTAAGCCTTTTTATTGCTTATGCCATTATTAATGGCATTAGTTTTAGTTTCATATTTTATGTTTACAGCATTGGCTCTATTGTGAAAGTATTTTTAAGCACTACCGCTTTATTTACTGTAATGGCTATTGCAGGATACACCACAAAAACAGATTTAAGTAAGTTGGGCACGCTCTTAAAAATCGGCTTGATTGGAATTGTTATCGCCATGCTCATTAACTTTTTTATGCAAAGTGCCCGGGTAGATTATATTATCAGCATACTTGGAGTAATCATTTTCACAGGATTAACGGCTTATGATGTGCAGAAGATTAAGGCTTTGGGGTATCAGGCCGAAGGTTCAACACTTTCCTCTAAATTGGGTATCATGGGAGCTTTAACCCTGTATCTTGATTTTATCAATCTGTTTTTATTCCTGCTTCGTTTATTTGGGGGCAAAAGGGACTAATATTTAGGATAAATAGATGAAAAGGCCGGTTTTCCGGTCTTTTTTTTGACCGTTTTTGTATATCCCTTTCGTTTGACTTACTGAGTCTCCTGTTCTGCTTAGTAAAAAACACCTTTTCGCTTTGGATTTAAATTATATTTGTGTGACTTAACATCAAGTCAAATCCCGGGAATTGTTTTACTGAATGAAAAGCACAATTCAACTAGCGTTATTCTGTTTGCTTTGCTTTTCGCAGGTGGTGATCTCACAGGTGGCACCCCCCAATCCAAATTGCGCTACCGCCGCCCCATTTTGTACCGGCAATGTGATGAATTTTCCCGCTGCTACTCAACAACCCCCGGCGCAGGCGGGCCCCAATTATGGCTGTTTGTTTTCACAACCCAATCCCACATGGTTTTACATGCAAATTGCAAACGCAGGACCTGTGGTGATAGCAATGGCTGCTAATTCTGATATTGATTTTATCTGCTGGGGCCCTTTCCCAAACCTGGCCACAGCTTGCAATAGTTTAACCGGCAACAACATTCAGTCCTGTTCATATTCTCCCGCATCCACAGAAACGTGTACCATTGCAAATGCTGTAGCCGGGCAGTTTTACATGATACTCATCACTAATTTTTCAGGAGCCAACCAACAAATTACTTTTGCGCAAACCAATTCAGTAACGCCGGGGGCAGGTACTACCAATTGCGGCATTGTGTGTTCCGTTACACTCACCAATTCCGGACTTTTATGTTCCGGAAATTCCGCCACCTTATCTGCCATAACCAACACGTCAATAAATTCTTATACACTTTCCGGTCCTGGCGGTGTTTTGGGTACCGGTACGCTCGCAAACGTATCCAACACCATCACCAATGTTGTGAATACGTTAACCGCTTCCACAGTTTACACAGTAAGGGCCAGCAACGCCACCGGTACTTGCCAGGCCACAAGCAATGTTACTGTAATTCCTTATCCTGTTTTTACAGTCACCCCAACGAACCCGGTAATCTGTCAAGGCGGAAGTATTACTGCTGGTGCTACGTTTTCTCCGGGCACCAACACCTCTTTGTTTTCCTACACCTGGTCGCCAAATCCGGGCTTTGGTATTTTTAATACAAACGCATTGAACACGATAATTTTACCCCCACCAATTGTTACTACTCAATCGGTGGTGATTTACACTTTGAATGTTTCCCGCGCTGCTTACTACTGTCCCATCAGCCAAACCCTGGCTTTAACCATCAATAACCCTTCTACGCCCACGTTGAACATTCCGCCGCCCATGTGCAATACGGCGCCTGCCTTTATACTCAGTGCCACGCCTGGCGGGGGCACCTGGAGTGCAAATGCTGCGGTGAGTGGGCCGGGTTCATTTAGTCCGGCTTTGGCGGCCATAGGCACAAGCACCTTAAGTTATGCTGTTTCGGTTGGTACTTGTTTGGTTTCCAATTCGGCCACTATTTCGGTTTCGCAATTCATTACCCCGGCCTTGAGTTCCAACCCATCCACCCTGTGTGTGCAGGATCAGCCTTTTAATTTGATGGGCATTGTTCA
>JALOMJ010000049.1 GCA_025455485.1 Bacteroidia bacterium
TCTGAACAGCTGCACAAAGGCGCCTGCAAACAGCAACAATTCCAAACCATGACAAATGGCGGCTTTGTAATGGGTGCTGTAGGCGTAAATAAGTCCTGATGCCACAGGCCCCAAAATACAAGCCGTGTGCCAGGCGGTGCTGTTCCAGGTAGCGGCATGCGCATAAAGTGCACGCGGAATCAACTGACTTAAAAAGGGATTGGAACTCGAGGCCAGGAAGGAGCGGGTGATGCCAAACACAAACACAATGGAGAAAAGGGCATACAAGCCCATGAATTTTAAGAATTCAAACTGTGGCAAAGCGTTGAGGATTAATACTCCGGCGCCTAAAATCAGGAGGAAAATTCCCAGTAATAAAATTCTGCGTTTTGGAACTGTATCGGCAATATGCCCGCTAAAAAAGGAAGTGATGATGAAGGGAAGGGCTTCGGAAAGACCGATGAAACCCAGCATCAATTCATTTTTGGAATATTCGTAATACACTTGCAGGTAAATGGTACTGAACTGCATTTGTATGGCCAGGGTAAGCAAAAAACGGGTGTAAATAAAAAGTCGGAATTCTTTGTTTTGAAAAATACTCAGAGAATCCCTTTTGAAGAATGACATAGGCGTTCACGAAGTTAGGAAAAGGAATAGGGGAATGAAAATCAATTTCTTAATTTAGCCTCTGTGAAGTCTATTGAAAATCACCTCAACATGAAGTCTCTGGCGGAAGACGACCGCCCGAGAGAAAAATTGTTGAACCTTGGTCGACACAGTTTAAGTGATGCCGAATTGTTGGCCATTATCATGGGCTCGGGCAATAAAGGGGAAACGGCCGTTCAACTGGCACAACGCATGCTGTCTGAACACGGCAACAGCATCAGTCAATTGGCCAAGCTTTCCATTGCTGAATTAAAAAAGTACAAAGGTGTTGGTACGGTTAAAGCCATTGAAATTGCCGCAGCATTTGAATTGGGCAGAAGGAGAAAAGACAGCGAACCAATTGAACGTATAAAAATATCGAGCAGTCGCCATGCCTACGAGTCCATTCGTCACCATTTGATGGATCAACCTCACGAAGAGTTTTGGGTACTGATATTGAACCGGGCCAATCAAATTATTAAAGAAGTGCATTTGAGTAAAGGCGGTGTATCGGGCACTGTGGTGGATGTGAAGCTGATTTGCAAAGCAGCCATCGATCACACGGCCAGCGGCATTATTCTTGCCCATAACCATCCCAGTGGTCAGGTTGTGCCGAGTGAACAGGATAAACACATTACCAAAAAAATTCGCGAGGCTTTGGCCTTATTTGATATTGTTTTATTGGATCATCTTATTATTGGTGATCAAACCTATTTAAGTTTTGCCGACGAGCATTTGCTCTAACCCTTATGTTTAAAATCGTAACCATTATTGGGGCCAGACCCCAAATCATTAAAGCCGCTGCGTTGAGCAGGGCCATTAAAAACAAGTTTCCTGAAAAAATCAAGGAAATCATTGTACACACGGGTCAGCATTACGATGCCAACATGAGTCAGGTGTTTTTTGACGAATTGGGTATTCCTGTGCCGGATTATAATTTAAATGTTGGCTCCGGGTCGCACGGCAAACAAACCGCGAGAATGATTTTGGGAATAGAAGAAATTCTTGAGACGGAAAAACCGAATGCCATTGTACTGTATGGCGACACCAATTCTACCCTTGCAGGGGCTGTAGCTGCAAGTAAAATTCATGTGCCGATTGTTCACATCGAAGCCGGACTGCGTTCCTTCAACAAAAGTATGCCCGAAGAGGTGAACCGTATACTTTGCGACCACGTGAGCACACTTTTGTTTTCACCTACAGCCACCGGATTTAAAAATTTATTGAATGAAGGGTTTAAGGAAAAACCCATTCCGCCATTTGGAGCCGATAATCCAAAAGTGTATCAATGCGGCGATGTGATGTACGACAACAGTTTATATTTTAGCCGGGTAGCCGAAGAAAAAACTACTATTCTGCAACGGTATGGGCTTCAAAAAAACAAGTTTATTCTGGCCACCATACACCGCAACAACAACACCGATGAACCGCCCCGTTTAAACGCTTTGTTCAAATCTCTGAACGACCTGTCCCTTCAACACCAATTGAAGGTTATATTACCGCTGCACCCGCGTACCGCCAAATTATTGTCGCACAATTTAAACCCTGAGCTCTATATAGCGGTGAAAGCAAATGCAGATTTTATAATTGCCGAACCGGCTTCCTTTTTGGAGATGATTGCGCTTGAAAAAAATTGTGCTTTGGTAATGACCGACAGCGGGGGCGTGCAAAAAGAAGCTTTTTATTTTGAAAAAGCCTGTGTGATTTTAAGACCGGAAACCGAGTGGGTGGAATTGGTAGAGTGTGGAACAGCGATTGTAGCTGATGCTGATGAAAATCGCATTAAATCGGCTTTTACAAAGCTTTATTCCAGTACCGGACTGACATTCCCGAAGCTATATGGAGATGGGCATGCGGCCGAATTTATATGCGGAGAAATATTAAGTCATTTGGGGTAATGAAGCGGATGTAACCAAATACCATTATTGCCTTATATGCTAAACAGCTATTCATGATTTCTAAACTAAGCCTTCTAACCGTAGTTTTATTTTTTGGGCTTAAAGGCCAGTCACAAAACACCGTGGCCTTGATCGACCTCGTGGTAGGAGAGATTACATCAGAATTAGCTGAATGCCGCAAAGTGGAAGAGGTAAATTCAGAGCAGGGCTACCGGTGGTTGTATTACCGAAACGATGAACCCGTACTTATTGAAATTATGGAAAGAGGCCGGATAGAAAAACATGTTACCTGGTTTTTTTATAATAAACAATTGGTTTATACAGAAACGGTTTGGATGGATTCAATTGCCGGAAGAAAGGTGCATACTGAAAAAACCTACCATTATCAAGAAGCCATGATTGCATGGATAAACAATGAAACCACATTTGTAGATGCTTCAACAGATGAGTTTAGGGACTTGGATAAAACGCTGCGGGCATACGGTAAAGAAATTTACCTGGCCGCTTTGAAATAGTGTGACAATTGGTTTAAAATTTAGGGCAAGAAATCAGCACCCTTCTCGATTTTTTTCGTTTTTGCACAATTTCAAACACCATAGATATTTCGTGTGATCCTAAGGTGTTATTAAATCCTAAGCGGGAGATGGTGACATCGTAACTGTAGCCAACTCTGAAGTTTTTATCGGGTATTTCCAGTCCAACCAATATCGCTATGCTTTCCTGATTGCCATAGCCGGCCTGGTATTTTTTAAATGGCAGGCCCCGGTACCACAAACCAAAATTCATCACGTTTTTAAAATAATAGGCGCCAATATCCAGCTGATCGTATTTTTCCTGTTTACGAAAATGTAAACTTGCGCTGATAAACTCCTCCAATTTGGTTTTGCCGGCGCCTCTAGCCGAAATAATGTAGCGATACCCGCCGTGTACACTAAGGTATACCGGCAAAGTGCTCAAGTCGCCATCCACCAGACTGGTATTGGGTTCGTTTAAATGTTTTAAGGACATGCCCAACCAAAAATTTCGCGAATTGTATAAAGCTCCTAAACCAACGTCGAAGTAATTGACGCTTTGCGCACTGCCGGCTTCTGCAGAAGTACTTGCCCCTGTTACCAATTGGTCGTTAAACAAAAGATTGGAGACATCGATGCGTTTACTGATTAAAGCCAGAGACATACCGGCCCGGATTTCGGAAGTTCGGTTTATTTTGATGCTGTATGCATAATTAAAACAACGGTGCGAGGTAATTAAGTTTGAAGTTCCGGCAACATCCTGTAAAAAATACACCCCAATGCCGCTATTTAAATTGCTTACGTTATAATCGTATGCTGCCATGTAGGTAACATACGTGGTTTTAATGCCGGGCCATTGGTTTCGGTAATTGGCCGAAAAGCGGTGGCCGTAAGTGAGTCCGGTAAACGCCGGGTTCAGGAAAAGCGGTGTGGCGTAAAATTGTGTAAACTGAACTTCCTGAGCACTTAGTTGCGCTGAAGTTAAAATAAAAAGCAGGGCTCTTATCAATTTACTGCGCATTACTTTTCTTTAAATGTATCACCAAACTTTTGGAGTCCAATTCAGTTACAAGTGCTTTCAGGTTAACTTCCTGTTCTAAACATCCTTCAGCTTCAATCTGCACACGGTAATTTTTAAACGGACTTAAGGCTAAAATAAATTGACCGGAAACAGGGTGTGTGCTGTAGATACCCTGAATTTGATCATCCGGCAGTTCATAAACGGTTAATTTAGATTTATAAGGTAAACTATCCAGCATTACAGTTCCGGTTTGTACCACAATGTCTTTTGATTTAAAACGGGTGTCGATTTTATAAATGTCTGTATGTCCATATGAATCTGACTTTTCTGAGGAATAGTAGCCTCTTTTTCCATCCAGGCTCACCACAAAAAATATATCGTCGTTAATGTCGTTAATTGGGTAGCCCAGATTTTCGGGTGAAGAGAACGTGTTGTTTTCTGCAGTATACTCACTCGAAAACAAATCGTAACCTCCCATGCTGTTGTGACCTTTGCTGCTGAAATATAAACTAACACCATCTGGGTGCAAAAACGGTGCGTCTTCATCATAAGCTGTGTTTACAGTTGGCCCAAGATTATAGGCTTGTGACCAATTATGATTTGGAAGTTTGCGCACCCGGTAAAGATCTTTTCCTCCGTAACCTCCCGGTCGGTTACTGCTGAAAAAAATCTCACTGGTGTCCATACTGAAACAAGCGCTGGTTTCAATGTAAGGGGAATTAATGATCTCAGGTAATTTTTCAGGGGTTTGCCAGGAGCCGTTATTTCCTTTTCTTGAAATGAATAAATCACCGCTCACAATGTCCGTTGCCGTGCGGTAAACAATCATGCGCTCTCCATCCGGACTTAAAGCCACGCAGGCATCGTTGGTTTTGGAATTTATAGGTTCACCTAAATTCTCTGCAGGCTGCCATGCAGTATTTTTAAATCTTGAAACATAAACATCTTCGAAATAATTCCTGTCGCTGTTTAAACTGTCATTTACTGAGTGTTTGCGTTTGGAAGTGAAATACAATGTTAATTCATCAAGGCTCATTACAGGCACGTAATCGGGGTATGCACTGTTGATGGCCGGTCCCATGTTGGTGATGTAAGCCTCAGAAGGGTTTGCCAAAAATAATTTAGCGTTTACATTTTGGCCAATTCTATAATCTGCTTCAACATTTGTATTCAGGCGTTTGTTAGGCTTTATTTTTTTGTATGTCTGCAACAGTAAAGTGGATTCGTCAAATTTTCTTTGACGGTGTTTAATTAACGCAAGATAAAAGGTGGCATCCGGTACGCGCGATAAGGTAAGGTTATTCTCAAGCGGGATTAAACTATCAACAGGGTATCCAAGCTGAAACATACACAGGGCTGAGTTAACCCCGGCATTTTCGTGAAGCGGATTAAACTGTAAGGCCTTACGGTATAAATTCAAAGCGTTGTAATAGTCGTCGATGTCAAACTTCACTTGTGCATCGTAAGCCAGGGCATTGGCTTTTTGTTTGTTTGGTTTTGAAAGATTTTGGGTTTTTGCAATTTGCAGGCACAAACAGAAGAAAACGAATATGTAGGTTTTTTTCATGCCTTTATCTCAATAACAAAACGTCGCCTGTTTTTGTAAGTACTTTTCCATCAAGAAAAGTAGCTTTTACTTTCCATACATACACGTCCTGTGTGCACAACACACCTTTGTAATAGCCGTCCCAGCCTTCTCTGGGGTTATTTGTTTCAAACAATAATTCGCCCCAACGTGAGAAGATGCTTAATTGATAGGTTTCTGCGCCCCTAACATCGGGATGAAAAATATCATTGCTTAAATCATTCGGGTCGTATATTAAACCTGGTGAACCGGAAAGGTTTGGTGTAAACGCATTAGGAATGATGATGCTGGATTCATCGAGGGCTTTTACCACTTCAGGCAACTGAAAAGTATCTTTGCACCCTCTGGTGTTTTCGGCGATTAGGGTTATTACATATTCGCCCGGTTTTTTATAAAGGTGTGAAGGTTCAAAATCTTCTGAGGTGGTGCCGTCTCCAAAATCCCAATCGTAAAAATTTCCGTTACTGCTTAAATTGGCGAAATATACAGGTTGCACAGGAATGTAAACACTTAATGGTGCAGCAGTAAATTTGGCTGTTGGGCGTGGAAATACTTTGATTATCTGGCTGCTTGTATCGGCACAGCCAAACTGATCTTTACCAATTAACACCACACTAAAAAGTTTGTCAATTACCCCGTTGTTGGTAAACAAATGGGTAACATTGCCGGTGTTAGCGGCAGTTCCGTCGCCAAAGTTCCATAGGTATGAACTTACGCCAACCACTGAAGGAAAATTGACACTCAACACTGTGCAACCGCTGTCGGGAGAAGGGTCAAAATCAAATGTGGGTTTTCCGTGAATGGTCATGTTAACGGAGACAGAATCGCTGCATCCTGAAGGGTTCGTTGCTCTTAAGCGAACGAGATAAATGACGTCTGTTGGATTGCTGTACAAATTTACCGGATTACTGAATGTAGAAGTGGAACCATCACCCAAATACCATAAGTAGGAAGTTGCTCCTGAGGATGTATTTGTAAAAGTCATCACCTTTGGAGAACAGGCGGGGGTATCTAATTGAAATTCGGCTTTGGGTTGAGCATACAAGAGAATGCCTTTTTCAATAGAGTCCTTACAATTGTTTATGCTTGCCACAACAAGCTTAATGCTGAATGTTTGAGACGGACTTCCTGCCACGTGGGTATAGGTTGTGCTGGTATTATTAAAATTAGATGTTAATCCGTTTCCAAACGTCCATTGGCTTGTGTTAAAACCTGAACTTCCATTGATAAGCGTTACATTGAAAGGGGTGCAGCCTTGCAAGGGGCTTGCAGTAAAATCAGCAAAAGCGCGTGGAAAAATGACTGGGTAACCGTAACTGGAATCAATACAACCAAATCCATTTTGAGCAATTAATTTTACTGTAAACGTTTGATTGGCCGTTGTGGTATTGGTAAACACGTGCGTGGTTGGTGTAGTTGTTACCAATGGAAACGACCCGTCACCAAAATTCCAGGTATATGAAATTACACCCGGTACAGAAGGAAAGGTAACTTGTAATGGTGTACATCCGCTTGCAGGTATCATAGTGAAATTGGTAAACGGTTGTGGAAAAATTTGAATTGTTTTTCTAACGGTGTCTGAACAGCCTACAGAATTAGTTGATACCAAAGTGATGGTGCGCGTGAGAAAAAGAAGCGATGTGTTGATAAACGTGTGCTGAGGGTTGGTGGCGGCAGAGCCCGATCCATCACCAAACGACCAGGTATACGAGCTGGCCCCTATGGAAGTGTTGGAAAAGGTGGTGGGTAGAGGAGAACAGCCACCTGAGAAACCTGTTGTAGTAAAATTGGCGATTGGTCGTGGTCTTACACTTAATGGATGTTGAATTGTATCACTGCAACCTGATCCTGTGCCCACAATTAAAGTGACCGTGTAATTTTGAATGGATTGGGTAGCATTCTGATAAGTAAACCCCGGGTTAGCTAAATTTGATGTTGCTGTTGCGCTGCTGCCAAAATTCCAAAACGAACTTGTATTGTTCACCGAAGTGTTACTAAATGTGAGAGCAAAAGGTGGACAATCCACAGTAGGTGTAAACACAAAATTGGCTACAGGTTTTAAATTTACCAGCACGGTTTGGATTACAGAGTCAATGCAAAAGGCGGTTGTCGCAATCAGTTTAACAGAATACGTGTTGGGCGCTGTGTAGGTGTGGGCCGGGTTGGTTTGTGTGCTAATGGCCGAGCCGTCGCCTAAATTCCAGGTGTAGCTGGCAATTGGGTTAGTGCCGGTTACAGTAGAGGTATTTGTGAAGTTAGCAACAGCACCAACACAGGCAGAAATGGGCGCGAAGGATGGAACAGGTTTGGGTCTAACAATAAGGGAAGCCGTTTTGGTGTGCACGCAACTTGTGCTTGCTGTTACGGTGAGTGAAGCAGTAAAAGCACCCGGGGTGAGGTAATTTTGTAAGGGGGGCACCTGCAAAGTGCTGGTATTGCCGTTTCCGAAATTCCAATTCCATTGCACTGCAAGCGTAGATGATTCAGTAAATGTTGCGTTCAGGATACTGTTACAGCCTGTGTTTGGGCTTACGGTAAAATCAGCAACCGGTGCCGGCAAAATATTAACTACTGCAGTGGCAGTATCCCTGCAAGCATTTCCACCGCCAATAAAAGCTATTAGCCGAACAGTGTAGGTGCCGGGGCTGGTATATGTAAAAGTTTTATTGCCACCGCCCAGGTTCACAAAACCTCCTCCGGCACCAAAATTCCATAGGTAAGAGCTGCCCGGTGGACTTGCATTGGTGAACGTTAGACTTGTGTTTTGGCAAAGATTACCTGGGGGGGCAATTAAACTTGCTGTGGGAGGACTGACTACACTAACACTAATAACGACAGGATCAATTCCGCAAAGGTTGCTGTCGAGTAACATTACGGTGTATGTACCTAATCCGGGATAGCTTATTGTTCTTGGAAAAGTAGGAGGCCAGGGATTCCAATTAATAATACTGTCATGCCCAAGGCCCCAATAGTTGCCAAAGTTCCACAACTCCTGACGCTGAAAGGTATTGCCCTGAGGAACACAATTGCGGTTAGTGGTGTTGTTAAAAATAAAAGTGGTGTCGGGATAACATTTAACTGCCTGATCGGGTGTGATGGCTGCATCATCCAAATCATAAATTTGTAATGGATTCCAGGTTGAATTTGAAGGCACCACATTGCAGAAATTTCTCGCAAATAAATTCACCTGAGTTTGACAATTAACAGTTCCTTTTAAATAGGTATGCGAAATCAAGGCACCGGCATTACTGCTGTTAAAAACTTGTATGGGGGAGCCATCGCCAAAATTCCATGTAAACGTTGTGTTGGCACTCACGTTTGTGCTGGTGTTCTGAAAAGTAAGTGTTTTAGGCGCACAACCAAGAGTGGGTAATCCCGGAGGAATACTGATAACAGCATTTGAAGGTTGTTCCATCACCACCAGTGCTGTTCTGGTGCAGGCCGCGCCCGGAATAGTTAATGTTATTTGATAAGTGCCGGTGATAGCCGCGTATGTGTGGGGTATTAAAGACAGGGCGGTGTAAGATACCCCAACCGTGTTTGGTGTTGCGTCGCCCCAATTGATGGTGTATGTACCCCAGCTTACGTTGGACTGGATGTTCATGTTGTAAGCGCCTCCGCTGCAGGAGATAAAAACAGGGTTATTGGTTAAAGTGCCTGCAGAATTATAAATCGGAGGGCATTGGGCATTGCCATTAATTGAGAAAAGCAGATAAATGAAAAATAGTACAAATCTTTTCATACACTTTTTTACATGCAAGTTTGTAAGCCGGGTTCTGTTTCGCTCCAACGTATTGGAGTCTATCTATCATTTATCTGTGCGACCTACCCGTTGCAGGTCCCGACGAATCGGGAGAAGACGAGCAGCCTTGCTCCTGCAACTTATTTGGTCTTTCAACACCCGAGGTTTTCCCACCATAAACATTACTGCTTATGATCGTGAGCTCTTACCTCACGTTTTCACTATCACCTCAACGCACCTCACGGCCGTAGTGGCTACCTGGTTTTCTGTGGCACTCTCTGTTGCAAAACATTTCGGTCTTGCACCCACCCTTTCAGATGGCGGATTGCTCTGTGTTGCCCGGACTTTCCTCTTCCTTACAAGAAGGAAGCGATAGAAAAACTTGCACCTAAATATACGAAATGATTGTGATACAGTTTCGAAAAGGTTTTGGGATTAGACAAAGATTTAACCTAAAGATAGCAATGCCAATTTTATGTCGATAAAACCAAGGCTTCTTTAATCACGTCCCGTATAGTTAAATAGGTGTCAGGTAAGATGTCCTTCATCACCTTTTCTTTTTTTACCCATTCCGCTTTTTCAATGCTTTCCCCCGTTTGCGGAACAAGTGGTCCTTCAAAATTAGTGGTCATGTAAAACCAATAAGCTTGTTTAAGAGCTATGTCTCTTTTAAACGGGTATAAATGAAACGTTGAGCGCAATGGCTTTTCTATTTTTAAGTTTTTAACCCCGCATTCTTCTTCACACTCTCTGATAGCGGCTTCCTGAATACCTTCTCCTTTCTCTAGTTTTCCTTTTGGTAAATCCCATCTCCCATGCCTGTGAATAAAAAGATACTCGTCAGCCTTTTGAATAAATCCCCCGGCTGCTTCAATGTAACGGAACTCTTTTTTTAGCGCTTCCAACACTTGTTCAAAGCTTATGTCCTTGATCAGTAGCTGTATACTTTTATTGTGGCTGATAAAATCTCTGCAGGTGCGGTTAAACTCAGTGCCTTTTTTAAGATTAAGTTCATAAAAATTAATACCCTCATTATCCGAAACTTGGGATTCGGACGATATAAAATGCATGTGATGATTACCAAAGTAAATTTTATTGTTCATAAATGAGGGGTATCAAACCTTAAGTAAATATTATTTTTGCCCTATGAATGCATTTGATGACCCGGCCCATAAAATTGCCGAATTTTTATTACAAATAAAAGCGGTTAAGTTAGAACCCGAACATCCTTTTACCTGGGCTTCGGGATTAAAATCGCCCATATACTGCGATAACCGCAAAACTTTATCCTATCCAAAAATCCGCACGTATATACGTCAACAGTTTGTTGAAAGTATTCAGGAACATTACGGTAAACCAGATGTTATTGCCGGTGTGGCCACAGGTGGAATAGCCCTGGGAGCTCTTGTAGCACAAGAAATGGGTTTGCCTTTTGTTTATGTCAGAAGCGAAGCTAAAAAACACGGCTTAACCAACATGATTGAAGGGGAGCTGGAGAGTCGGCAAAGTGTGGTTGTGATAGAAGATTTAGTGAGTACAGGGGGTAGCAGTTTAAAAGCCGTAGCTGCTTTAAGGGAAGCCGGCTGTGTGGTGAAGGGCATGGTAGCCATTTTTACTTATGAGTTTGAAGAGGCGGAGGCCAATTTTAAAAAGGCCAAATGCGAATTAAGAACCCTTAGCAATTATTCCAATTTGATTGAAACGGCTGTTGAAAAGGAATACATTGCCAAAAAAGATGTGGAGAGCCTGAAACAATGGAAACTTAATCCACAGGGCTGGGCACAAAGCCTGGTAAAATAAACGTGGCGGTTTTTACTCTTTCCAGTGATAAACAAAATACTGTAAGTCCGCTCAAGGACTTGTACCTTTTCTTGTCCGACTTTAGCAATTTTAAATCCATCTTACCTGAAGACAAGGTTGAAAATTTTACTTATACAGATGATTCCTGCTCCTTTACAATTAAGGGCATTACAGCCATGAGCATTCGACTGGTAGAAAAACAGCCCTACGAAATGCTATTTTTTAGCAGCGAAGGCCTATCAAAATTCAATTTCAAATTAAAGGTGATGTTTTCTGGTTCGATAGAAAAAGCCGGAAGTTGCGAAATAGAGATGCAGGGAGACCTAAACCCCTTTATTCTCAAAATGGCTGAAAAATCACTATTGGCTTTGGTTAACAGCATGTCGCTAAAACTTTCTCAACTTAAAATCAAAACCCCATGAAGATCAATGCTGCCCTACAGTTGCTACCTTTTCCTGAAACTGGTTCCAAATACGATTTAATTGATGAAGCCATACGCCTTATTGAAAACAGTGGTTTGAATTATCAGGTATGCCCTTTTGAAACCGTTGTTGAAGGTAGTAGTGAAGCGGTGTATGCCTTGATTCAAAAAATTCAGGAAAACTGTTTAAAGTCTGGCTGTAATGAATTACTCCTAAATATTAAAATCCATGCCGCCAATAGGGACCTGGATTACCAGGAAAAGCTGGTGAAATACAAATGAACCTTGGTTGAGTTTCCGGTTAAGGACTAATCACAAACTTACCTGAATAGAGAATTCCATTATTAACTTTCATAACACGGTATATATACACACCCGCATTGAATTGGTTCAGATTTACACGCGTTTGTGCTTCCTCTATAACGACTTCTTTCACTAATCTTCCTTTCTCATCACTAATTTTTATGATTTGACCCTTTAGGTTTGCTGTTTCTAAGATGATGTCGTTTTTAGAAGGGTTTGGATAAACGTGTAGGGTTTTATGGAAGCCCAATTCATGAATAGATTCAACAATTGGAACAGCATGGAAAAATGAAATCTCGTTACTGTCAACTGGAATGCAGGAGGCAGAGGAGGAGCTGAGATAAGCCTTAAAAGTTACTGTATAGGCATTTCCACCAGACAAAATTCCTACATGGAAGGTGTCAATAAAGGTTTGTGTGGCCGGTAATAGTTGTCCGTCATAATAACACCCTCTTAATTCAATCTTTCCAAGCCAAGAAGATGCGCCAGGAGGTGTTACTGTAAAAGAAGTGCCAAGATGCTGACCCTGATTTAGAATGGCAGTGGCTGTAACAAACTTTGTGGGCACAGTAGAGGGGCCATAAAATTCAGGAATCACCGTGTGCGCCCCAATGGAAGGATAGTTCTGGCCTGTCAGATGTTTTGGGATGCCAAGCACAAGAAATAAAAGAAAGGTGAAGATTGTTTTCATGATCAGAAGTTTATAGAAATTTACAAAAAATAAAGCAAACAACAAAGGCTTGGTGTAATAGTATACAGTTCATCTTGCAGGAGCTGGAGAAAACAGTGCGTGAATTAAGTTGTGCTTAATTACAAAAATTTCCTAGAACTAATAACCCGCCTTCTCTGCCGGATACGCGTTTAAAGTGCCCATAGCTTTGGCAATGCACACCTTGTTCCGGTTCTCGCAAACTACATCACAATTCACCACCAGCAAACGTTTGCCCTGTTGAATCACTTCTGCAGTGGCGCAAACAACATCCTCAAGAAAAACCGGGGCTAAAAAATTCAGTTTGTATTCTACAGTGCTCACCACATGGTTGTTGTGAGCAACAGCCGACAAAGCCGCAACACCCAATGCCCCGTCAATCAGCGCGGCAATAACCCCACCGTGAGCTGAACGGGGTGTGGCCAGATGAAACTCCTGAATCTTTAGTCGGTATTCAATTTTTCCTGGTTTCAGGAGGGTAAAGTCCATACCAAGAAACTCGCCAAAACGGTTGTTCTGCCGGTACTTTTCAATGAGTTGTTCAAATGCTGACATATGGGATGACAAGTCTAATAAAAATTATTTTTTACAACTACACCCCTTAAAACTTTTAATTGAATGAATTGTTCGAAAAATTATAAACAATCTCAGGGCAAATTAAATGGGGCATTGTACTCCCGAAAATACTCTGTTAACTTTGGCTTTCTATGATTTTAGTTGAAGAGGATGAAATGATTGAGGTGATTGGCGCCCGTTCGCACAATCTTAAGAACATAAATGTTCAAATTCCACGCAACAAACTGGTGGTGATTACCGGCTTAAGCGGCAGCGGCAAATCTTCTCTGGCATTTGATACCATTTATGCCGAAGGGCAAAGGCGTTATATTGAAAGTTTTTCCTCTTATGCGCGTCAATTTCTTGGTAACCTCGAGCGCCCGGATGTAGACAAAATATCAGGTTTGAGTCCTGTAATTTCCATTGAACAAAAAACCGTCAATAAAAACCCACGCTCTACAGTTGGCACCATAACAGAGATTTATGACTTTTTAAGATTGTTGTTCGCCAGAGCAGGGGAAGCGTATTCTTACAACACCGGTGAAAAAATGGTAAGGTACAGCGATGAACAAATTATTGAGCTTATTCTTAAAGAATTTAAAGATAAAAACATTGATTTGTTGGCTCCGGTTGTGAAGGGCAGGAAAGGCCATTATCGGGAGTTATTTGAGGAGTTAAGAAAAAAGGGATTCAATAAGGTAAGGGTAGACGGTGAAATTAAGGATCTGTTGCCCAAAATGCAGGTCGACCGCTACAAAATTCACGATATAGAGTTGGTGATCGACAGACTGGAAATTTCTTCAGCATCAAAAAAGAGACTCGCCCAATCTCTCGACGTGGCCATGAAACATGGAAAAGGCAGTGTGATGGTTGGTGAAAGCATACCTACAGATGGGAAATCCAAAAAATCCAAAAAACAAAACAGCACAGTTCGTTTTTACAGCCGCTCTCTGATGTGTCCGAGCACAGGAATCAGTTACGATGAACCGGCACCGAATTTGTTCTCTTTTAATTCACCTTATGGAGCCTGCCCGCAGTGCAATGGTTTGGGTGAAATTTCAGAAATCAGCATTGATAAAATTGTTGCCAACCCTAAATTATCCATTGCTAAAGGTGCCATTGCCGCCATTGGCTTGATGAAAGGGCAGGGTGCCTGGATTTTTAAACAAATTGAAGCCTTGGGCACGGTGTTTGGGTTTACATTGGATACACCATTTGAAGATTTAAGTGATGAGGCTGTAAATGTAATTTTATATGGCACCGAAGAGTTAATTAAAATAAACACCGAGGCCGGATCTTATAACACCTCATTTGAAGGCATTGCCACTTTTATTTCACGTCAGGCTGAAGAAGATGATGGAACGGCCATGCAACGATGGGTGCAGGGCTTCACTAATAAAAAAGTTTGCCCGTCTTGTTCAGGTACCCGTTTAAAAAAAGAAGCCTTGTATTTTAAAATTGCCGGTAAAAATATCGCTGAATTGTCGGAACTCGACATTTCTGTTTTAGGCGATTTTTTTAAGGACATTGAAAAAAAGCTCGACAAGAAACAGAACACTATTGCTATTGAAATTCTGAAAGAAATTCGTTCAAGGATTGGATTTTTGCTGAATGTGGGCTTGGATTATGTTACACTTAACCGATCTTCGCGCTCGTTGAGTGGAGGAGAAGCTCAGCGTATCCGGCTGGCAACACAAATAGGTTCGCAACTGGTGGGCGTGTTGTACATTTTGGATGAGCCCAGTATTGGATTACACCAACGTGACAACCACCGTTTAATACAAGCATTAAAAAATTTGCGCGATGTTGGCAACAGCGTGTTAGTCGTTGAACATGATAAAGATATCATGCTGGAAAGCGATTATGTTATTGATATCGGTCCCGGCGCGGGTTTGCATGGCGGAAGGGTGGTGGCAGCTGCGGCCCCGCAAAAGATGCTTGGTTTGGATACTGTAACAGCAAAGTACATCACTGGAAGGTTTAAAATTGAAGTACCTGAAAAAAGAAGAAAAGGAAACGGAAAA
>JALOMJ010000050.1 GCA_025455485.1 Bacteroidia bacterium
CTTGCGCATGGCATTAATTACCATGGCAAATCCTGAGAAAAAATGCAATCCGGTTTCAATATCTTTTATTGAAATAAGTTCATCAAAACTGGCTCCTGCACAAAAGGCTTTCTCTCCTTCGCTTTTCAGCACAATTACTTTTACGGTATTATTTTTTCCCAAGCTTTCAATTTCAGCGGCCAGGTTGCGAAGTTGTGTTCCCGGCATGGAATTACTTTGAGGATGAAAAAATGTAATGGTACCTATACCATTTTGTATGTCTGATTTTACAAATGCGTCCATAAGAAGTGCTGTAAATGCTAAGTGTATGGCGGTAGTTTTAACTTAAGCCAGTATGGTAACCGGATTTTCAATAAACAGTTTAAGGGTTTGCAAAAAAGCAGCACCTGTTGCCCCATCCACTGTGCGATGGTCGCAGGCCAGGGTAAGTTTCATTACGTTGCCCGGAACCACACTTCCATTCTTTACAACAGGTACCTGACGAATAGCACCAACAGAGAGAATGCAGGATTCAGGAGAGTTGATGATGGATGTAAACGACTCGATACCAAACATACCAAGATTGGAAACCGTAAAGGTATTGCCCTCCCAATCGGAAGGCTGAAGTTTTTTATCCTTTGCGCGTTTGCTTAAATCCTTCACCTCTGTAGAAATTTGCGTAAGAGATTTTTGGTCGGCAAAACGAATCACAGGCACCAACAAACCATCTTCCACCGCTACTGCCACACCAATATGTATGTGCGAGAACTGCCGGATTTTATCTCCTAGCCAGCTGACGTTTACTTTAGGATGTTTACGCAAGGCAGCAGCACAGGCTTTAATCACCAAATCGTTAAAGGAAACTTTGGTATCAGGCAAAGCATTAATGGCATTGCGTGAAGCCATGGCATTATCCATGTCTACTTCAATGTTTAGATAAAAATGCGGGGCTCCGTTTTTACTTTCCAACAAACGGCGGGCAATAGTTTTACGCATTTGCGATACCGGCTCGTCGGCAAAACCTTCTGCTCCCGGAACAAATCCTGCTGTTAGTGTGTTTGAGTTGCTTTTAGAAGATCCTTTATAATTTTCAATATCGGATTTTACAATTCTACCATGTTCGCCGGTACCTTGAACACCACTCAAATCGATACCTCTTTCGCGTGCAATGGCCTTGGCCAAAGGAGACGCTTTAATCCTGCCATTGGGGCTTGAATTCGCCGTTGACAAGGAGGCTGATGTTTTGGGTTGAGACTGAGGTTGAGATTGAATCCCGGAAGCATTCGGGAGAGCTTGAGGCTGAGGGGATGGCGCAGTACTTAGTGATTTTAAAATCTCTTCCACATTCTCCCCACCCTTACCGAGTATAGCCAAAACACTGTCTACTGCGGCGCCTTCACCTTCCTTTACACCTTGATGCAACAGCACGCCATCCTGAAAGGACTCAAACTCCATGGTGGCCTTGTCGGTTTCAATATCTGCCAGCAATTCTCCGCTTTTTACTTTATCGCCTGGTTTTTTATGCCATTTTGCTACCACACCATCCGTCATGGTATCGCTCAATTTAGGCATTCTAACAATTTCAACACTTTGCGGAATACTCAGGGTTTGTGAAGTTGCGGCAACAGCTGTTACAGGTCCAGAGGATGATGAGGCAGGAGGTGTTTCTTCTTTTTGAACCGGAGCAGAGTTCCCATTCAGCAAGGATGAAACATCCTCTCCTTCTTTACCTAAAATAGCAATCAAGCCATCCACGGGCACCGTTCCTTTTTCCGGAACACCAATGTGAAGCAAAACGCCATCCTGAAACGATTCAAATTCCATGGTGGCTTTGTCGGTTTCGATGTCTGCCAGCAAATCGCCACTTTTTACTTTATCACCAACTTTTTTGTGCCATTTAGCAAGCACACCCTCACTCATGGTGTCGCTCAGTTTAGGCATTCTAACAATTTCAGCCATAATTTTATTCTCTGTTTGGTGAACTTAACTTCAGTTTAATCGCAAATAAAAAACAATTCAAGCTAAATCCAATGCAACTTATTCAATGATAAAAGGGTACCCCGGTTCTGAATACACGTCCTGATACAATTCAGAAGGGTCGGGATATGGACTTTCTTCCGCAAACTTAACCGACTCATCAACAAGCGCTTTCACCTTTTCGTCGATTGCTTCAATTTCCTTATCGTTTATCCAATTGTTTTCCTGTAGTATTTTAAGCACTTTCATAATAGGATCTTGCTCCTGATATTCTTTCACTTCATCTTTAGTGCGGTAAGTTTGAGCATCACTCATGCTATGCCCTTTGTAGCGATAAGTTTTCATTTCAAGCAGGGTTGGTCCATCGCCTCTTCTTGCCCTGGCGGCAGCCTCTTCAATTGCCTCATGAACAGCTTCAACCGATAAACCATCCACCGGCTTACTGGGCATGTCGTATGCCAATCCCAACTTCCACAGATCGTGCACGTTACTTGTACGTTCAACCGAAGTGCCCATGGCATAAAGGTTATTTTCAATGATAAAAATAACCGGTAGCTTCCAGGTCATGGCCATGTTAAACGCTTCATGCAAGGCGCCTTGCCTTACAGCACCATCCCCCATGGAACACACGCAAAGATTATCGGTGCCTTTGTATTTTTCGGCGAAAGCAATGCCTGCCCCTAAAGGAATTTGTCCGCCCACAATGCCATGTCCACCAACAAAATTGTGTTCCTTAGAAAAAATATGCATACTGCCTCCTTTTCCCTTGCTGCAACCTGTAATCTTGGCATACATTTCCGCCATAACGTATTTGGGATGTAAACCCAAACCGATTGGGTGCGCATGATCGCGGTATGCAGTGATGTGTTTATCGTCTTTTTTAGTAGCACTTACTGTTCCGGCTACTATGGCTTCCTGACCAATATAGAGATGGCAAAACCCTTTGATTTTTTGTTGCACGTAAACCTGGCCGGTTTTCTCTTCGAATTTTCTCATCAGCAACATGGATTCATACCATTTAAGGTATTGCTGCTGGGTGAATTTGGTTTTCTTTTGTGTAACAGTTTTAGCCATAGCTGAGTTTTGGTGTCACAAAAATAAAGAAATATACGAATTCCCGCATTTCCCTGAATGAACGGACAGAACCACCTGGGCTTTTCGAGTAAATTTTGATTCCAAGGGCTTGGGGTAATTTAAAGGTAAAATTCACTCGTCAATCTCTTCAAAGCGAAAAGGAATTTTGGTGGTTCTTTGCAGCACCTCGCCCTGGTCGAGCATATCCATATCGCCATGTTCGTATTTCCAAACAATTTCCAAATCGCCTTCCTGGGGCACAATTTTTTTCAGCAATTTAAGCATGGAGAGTATGGCCTTTGTACTGGAAGTATCGAGATATACGAGGTCAATTACAAAACGGATTCGTTGCGGTGAATGGGATTTCAACTCCTCAAGCCATGAAAAAACGGGCATAAAAAAATCAATCACATTTTGCGGCAAAGAAATGCCATTCAAATACAACTCGCCATTGCACTTAAATACAATTTCAGGAGTTTTACGGGTTGGTTCTATAATCAAATCGCGCATACTTGTTTGTTTTCAGGCCTTACAATTTCCATTCATCATCGCCTCATCAATTTGCAACTGCCCACAGGACCGCTTCAGCAGGTCGAAGATACAAATATTTGAGTTTTAAAGCAGTTGGAGGAAAAATAATTCTTGGCCTAAAATTACTCTACATTTGTTGGCATCTGATGTTACTGAGCTACATTCCATACGCCCTTGAATTTCTTCACCCGTTTACAGTGCATGGCAATACCCGACTGAGAACACCAAGTGTTATGGTAAAACTTGAAAGTGAGGGTTTTACCGGTTATGGAGAAGCATGTTTACCTCCCTATTTGGGCCAAACTGTAAGCGATACGGTGGCATTTTTTAAGCGCGCTACAGAGCTTTTGAACATGATGAGCACCGAACACGATTTGGAGTTTGTTCTGATGATGCTAAGGTCTTCCATGAGCGCCGATTATTCCGGCATGGCTGCAATTGATATGGCCCTCAACGACCTTTATGCCAAATTGCACGGGAAAAGCTACAGAGATTGGAAAGGCTTTGATACCGGCGTTTCGCTTCCAACTGCTCACACCATTGGTATTGCTGATACGTCGCAACTGGCGCAGAAAATTGAAGAAGCCAAAGCATTTAGTATCCTAAAAATAAAACTCGGCACCAATCGCGACCGGGAAATTATTGAGTGTATTCGTCAACACACCGATAAGCCACTTTTTGTTGATGTAAATCAGGGCTGGACTGATAAACACCAGGCGCTTGAAATGATTACCTGGCTAAACACCCAAAATGTAAGCCTCATAGAACAACCATTACCGGTGAACAAAAAAGACGATATGATCTGGCTCACAGAGCGAAGTCCGGTTCCAACCATCGCCGACGAAAGTGTCAGGAGAATGCATGAACTGAAGGCGCTTAACGGAAGCTATGCCGGCATTAACATTAAACTCATGAAATCTGCCGGACTCGGTGAAGCCCTTAGGATGATAGAATTTGCCAAAAACCAGGGTCTTAAAATTATGTTAGGCTGCATGGCTGAGAGCTCTTGTGCCACCACAGCCATGGCTCAACTCATGCAATTCGCCGATTTTATTGATTTGGACGCTCCTTTACTCTATAAAAACGACCCCTTTACCGGATTAACATATCAAAACGGAAACATTGTCTTAAACAATTTACCCGGATTGGGTGTGGCACCAAAACCCGGCCTGTTTCCAAGCCATTGATTGTATCTTTATATACAGTAATTGAGCTTTAGGTTTCGCTAAACTTTAAACAAGGAATGGCAAATAATTTTACTTTTGTGTGCTAAATTATTCATGGTCTTCAGCAGCATCACTTTTCTGGTTTATTTTCTACCCCTCTTTCTGCTGGCTTACCATCTGGTACCTCATAAAAGTAAAAATGCCGTTATTCTAATTGGCAGTATTATATTTTACAGTTGGGGGGGACCCAAGTTTATTTTTGTTATTCTTGGAACAACCATGCTGGATTTTTACCTCGTAAATGCCATGCATAATCAGAGCGGTAAAAGCGGTAAACGCCGTTTTTTGGTTATTTCACTCTGTCTTAATTTGGGTTTACTCTTTTATTTTAAGTATTGCAATTTTTTCATTGATAACCTAAACGCCTTATTGGGCACCGATATCAAATGGCTCAACGTGGTGTTGCCAATTGGTATTTCCTTTTACACGTTTGAAAGTTTAACCTATGTTGTAGATGTTTATAAAGGAGTGCACAAACCCCTAAAGAATTTCTGGCATTATCAAACTTACATCCTGTTATTTCCAAAACTCATTGCCGGCCCTATCGTTCGCTATCACGACATTGCCGAACAAATTACCAACCGCGAAAAAAACTACACACCCGATGCAAAACTCAGCGGCTTTTTAATTTTTTGCATTGGTTTGGGTAAAAAAGCCATATTGGCCAACACGCTGGGCATGCAAGCCGATGCAGTGTTTGCATTGCAAGCTTCAGAAATTAATACGGCTGCCGCATGGACCGGCGCCCTGGCGTACACCTTTCAAATTTATTTTGACTTTAGCGGGTACAGCGACATGGCCATTGGCTTGTGTAAAATTATGGGCTTCAGAATTCCTGAAAATTTTAAAAACCCTTACACCGCTTCCAGCATCACTGATTTTTGGAGAAGGTGGCACATTAGTTTGGGCACCTGGATGAAAAATTACCTCTACATTCCTTTAGGAGGCAACCAGGTAAGCACAAACAGACTTTACCGTAATTTGTTAATCGTGTTCTTGCTATCAGGTTTATGGCACGGAGCAAGTTGGAATTTTGTCATCTGGGGCGCCTTCCACGGGTTACTCCTGGTAATTGAGCGCTTGTTTCTTGGTAAATTGTATGAACGCCTGGGAAAATTTATATCATTACCTGTTACCTTTATTTTGGTGGTTACCGCCTGGGTATTTTTCAGAATTGAGGACTTTGGTTTTGCTACACAGATTATAAAAAAAATGTATAGCTTCAACTTCTTCGATGGTAAATTCGCCATGAACAATGATTTTCCAGCCATGTTGGTGCTGGCCTTTATCTTCTCCTTTTTCTCTTTGCATGCCTTCACCGCATCCCTTCAAAATAAAGTTTACGGCGAATTTTTCACTCCAAACGGGCGTCGCCTCGCATTGGTAACAGGACTTTCACTGTTCTACGTTTCTTTGAGTTTTATTTCAGCGCTTGATTTTAACCCTTTTATTTATTTCAGATTCTGATGGCAGGCAAATCAAAATCATACTCACCGCTCCTGCTTTTCGCATTACTTGGCTTATCATTCCCTATGCTATTTGGGTTTATGCAATACGCCACGCGCGAATCCAAAGAAGACCTTGAATACAACAAACCAAATTTAACCGGACTCTTAATCAGTGATGCCAAACCCGAATTAAACAAAACCACTTGGTTTAGCGGCATTTACCAAAGCGAAACCGATGATTATAATAACGACCATTGGTCGATGAAAGAAACCATGGTGCGCGGCAACAACCAGATGTATTATAATTTATTTCGTCAGATTAGAGTAAATGGCTTTGTTAGCGGAAAGGAAGATTACATCTTTAGTGAAGGGTATATATTTTCTGCATTTGGCGATGACCTTATTCCTGAAGAAAACATAAAAACTTTGCTTCAAAAAGCAAAAGTGGTGCAGGATACGCTGAAAACAAAAGGAATTGACCTCCTATTGGTGTATGCACCCGGAAAAGGTCAATACTGTAAAGAGTATGTTCAGGACAAATATGTACATCCCATTAAAACAACCAATCATGCTCGTTTCATAAAATACAGCAGCGAATTCAAAGTAAATCATCTCGATTTACTCACTTACTTTGATAACTTAAAATCAAGTTCGCCCTATCCTCTGTTTCCAAAATTCGGACATCATTGGAGTTATTACGGGGCGTGTATAGCCGCCGACACCATCATTGGCGCCATTGAGCACCTGCACAAAAAAGATCTGCCCGATTTAAGCTGGAATGACATACAGGTGGTAGATTCCTCTAGAAGCAGAGATGCAGATGTATTAAAAAGCATGAACCTTCTGAGTTCGCCCTCTCAAAACATGAAATTAGCTTACCCGGTTTTATTATTTGAACAAAACAGTGCAAAAAATACAACCAAAGTGCTTACCATCAGCGACAGTTATTGGTACGATCAGGTATACATGGGCATACCTTCAAATTGTTTCGCCGGCGGACAATTCTGGTACTACAACAACAAAGTTATTCCATCACCAAAACCCGGTGAAAAGATTGAAGTATGGCAGCTTGATCTTAAACAGGAAATCGAAAGCAATAACGTGATTATGCTTCTATACAGCGATGGTAATTTGCCAAAATTTGGCAACCGCTTTATTGAAGATGCTTTTGAATTGTTCACCTCGCCAGAAAGTTATAAGAAACGCACCGATAACAACAAACAAATTCAACAGTTTACAAAAGAAATCAGAGAAAGTCCCTTTCTGCTCAAAAAAGCTACAGCTTACAGCGAAGAAAACAAAATACCTTTAGACAGTGCCATACGACTGAATGCTATGAAAATGGCCGGACTAAACTAAAAGACAAAAGGCAATACAAGCAGTTAAAACTGTACAAAAGAAAATAAAACGCCAATTTTAATCATTATACCCTTCAACTTGACACAGCAACAATGAAAAAATTTCTGATTTGTTTTACACTGCTCAGCACACTGGCCAAATCTGATGAAGGCATGTGGATGCCTCAATTAGTGGACGCTCTTAATTTTAAAGACATGAAAAAAAATGGTTTTAAATTAAGTGCAGAACAAATTTACAGCATTAATAAAGCCAGCATGAAAGATGCTGTGGCTATATTCGGAGGGGGATGTACTTCAGAATTGATATCCAACAAAGGGCTGATTTTAACCAACCACCATTGCGGGTTTTCATCCATTGCAGGATTAAGCACTGTGCAAAAGGATTATTTAAAGAATGGTTACTTTGCCATGTCGGCCGCTGAAGAATTGCCCTGCAAAGGTTTAACAGTTACGTTTATTAAGCGCATTGATGACGTTACGAAAAAGGTATTACAAAATCTCAACCAAACTTTTTCTGAAAAACAAAGAGATTCCATAATTAAACTCAACATAAAAACCATTGAAACCGAAGCTAAAAAAAACACGCACTATGAAGCTTTTGTACGTCCCTTCTATTACGGCAACGAATATTATTTGTTTTTGACTGAAGTATTTAAAGACATTCGTTTGGTTGGTACGCCACCCGAAAGTTTAGGGAAATTTGGTGGTGAAACCGACAACTGGGTTTGGCCGCGACACAATGCCGATTTTAGTTTATTCAGAATTTACGCCGGCAAGGATAACAAACCGGCTGAATATGCCACAGAGAATGTAGCCTATGTGCCAAATTATTCCTTCCCAATATCCATCAAAGGCAGTAAAGAAGGGGATTTTACCATGGTATATGGTTTTCCGGGGCGCACACAAGAATACCTAACGTCGTACGCGGTAGAACTTTTAATGAAACAACAAGATCCATTACGGGTTGGCTTACGCGAAATTCGTTTAAACGTGCTTGAAGAAGATATGAAAACCAGCGATTCACTTCGTCTGATGTACACCGGCAAATACGCCAATATTGCCAATGCTTATAAAAAGTGGAAAGGTGAAATGCAGGGACTTGAAAAATCAGATGCCGTTACTAAAAAACGCAATTTCGAAAAAACCTTCTTAGATGCCCTGGCTTCTGACGCAGAGAAGCAAAAAAAATACACCGAGTTGATGACTCAATTTGAAAAAACTTACATAGAGTATGCTTATCTGAGTAAACAGTTTGATTATTACTCAGAGTGTCTTCTGGCGATTGACGGCATACGGTATACGTCAAGTTTTGTGCCTGTGTTTGCTGAGTTAAAAAAGAAGCAGAACGGACTGGACAATAGGTTTGAAAAAGTATTCAAAGAAAGTAAACCCAGCTTGCCATTTAAAAACCTGAACAAAGCAACCGACAAAAAACTTTGCAAGGCGATGCTTTCGGTATATTTCAAGGAGGTAAATCAAGGCGCGCGCCCACCTCACCTTGATTCTTTGTTTGCTGTATTCAACGGCAACACTGATTCTATTGCAGATTATTTATACAACAATTCAGCATTTATAGATAATGATAAAGCAAAAGCCATGTTTGAGGATTTCGAAAAAAACAGTGCTGAGTATGAAAAAGACGTCTTGTATACTTTTGGGGCCGCTATTTATAATTACTATCAGAAAAACATCATTCCACAAACCAGTTATCTTGAAAAACAAATCGCTGAATTACAAAAAGAATACATGAAAGGATTAAGAGAAACCATAAAAAATAAAACATTTTATCCTGATGCAAACGGCACTTTACGCGTTGCTTATGGCAAGGTGGAGGGGTATAAAGGACGTGATGCTGTGAGTTACAGGTATTACACCACCTTAGATGGCTTGGTAGAAAAAAATAGCACCGGCGCCGAAGATTTTTATGTAAAAGAACGCGTGCTGGATTTGTACAGGAAAAAAGATTTTGGACCTTATGCAGATAAAGATGGTAAACTCAGAACTGCATTTATTGCCAGCAACCACACCACCGGAGGAAATAGCGGAAGTCCGGTGTTAAATGCCAAAGGAGAATTAATTGGTACAAATTTTGACCGTAATTGGGAAGGCACCATGAGTGATATCATGTACAATGTGGATTTTTGCCGTAACATTACCCTGGATATTCGTTTTACCCTATGGGTTATTGACCGCTACGCCGGAGCAGGTTATCTGCTCAAGGAAATGAAGATTGTGAATTAAAACTTCCCTGACACCGAGCAATTTATTTTTTTGTCTTCTTGAATGGCCTTGTGGTAATAAATCATCACTGTTCGACCCATTTTAGATTCGCAAAGCAATTCAAAACATTTGCCATTGTACACACACGACAAAACTTTGAGTTGAATATGCGCTTGATTTGCAGAATTTAGTATTACGAAGGCATCCGGCCGAACAAAGGTTTTACTTTTAAATTTTGATTTTACTTTTTTTTCAAAATCCTCCGGATGAAGCACATTAAAATCGCCAAGCAAGCCGGCTAACCTTGTGTTAAGGGGACGGTAATACAACTCCCACTTTTCGCCGACCTTAAGAAGTTTACCTTTGTCCATTATGGCAATGCGGTCGCTGTATTTTAAAGCTTCTTCTGCAAGGTGTGTAATTAATAAAACCGACGTTTTGTGTTTTTTGACTTCCTTTGTAATAAAGGCAAATAATTTATCGCTAAGCAGTTTATCCAGATTACTGAAAGGCTCATCAAGCAAAAGCACTTTTGGCATTTCGGCAATAGCTCTGGCAATGGCCAGACGTTGTTTTTGCCCGCTTGATAAAAAACGTGCCCTGGTTGAGCGCAGTGGCTTTAGTTCCAGCAAACTCAGTACTTGCTCACAACGTTTAAGTTTCCAGTCTTCTGAATAAGCAATCAATTTGTCCATGATGTTTTCCTGCACACTGTGGTTATCCAAAACATAATAATCCTGGCTTACCAAACTCATCGCTTCGTCTCCTGGCATTAATTTAAAAGAGGGGCCCAGTACTTTTCGGTTGTTTATCCAAACTTCCCCGGCGTTAAGATCCTCCAAGCCGTAAATGCACTTGAGCAACGTTGTTTTACCACTTCCACTCTTTCCTACCAATGCCAGCACCTCTCCTTCTTTGAGTTCAAGAGAAACATCCTGTATTCCGGTAAAATAGGTTTGATTCGGGTAATTGAAAGATATGTGATTCAGCTTTAGAATGGCTAGCGAACCAAGGTTAAAGAGCTGCGAAGTGAATGAGTTTTTCCGTCAAAACCGGTGCCCTCAGCGATAACAAAATAGGTGCCGTCATCGCAGGCGACGCCACTTGTGGTTCTTCCATCCCAAAAACCATTCACCGTATCCCACGTGTGAACTAAAATGCCAAAACGGTTATAAACCTGAACATTTAACTTGGAGATACCTTCGGCCTTGGGTCGGTAAACATCGTTGATTCCATCACCATTTGGCGAAAACACATTTGGTAACTCAAGTTTGGACACATCCACCAATGAAAATTTATAGCTCGAGGTGTCGTTGCAACCTTTGCTGCCAATAGCAATGTGAAGCACAGTAAACGTGCCGGCAGACGTGTAGGTACGACTGGTTTGAACGGCTGAATCTTTCACGGTAAAATCGTTATCAAACACCCAGTAAATTTTACTGGATCCTATAGAATAATCGGTGAGTTTTACTTCGTTGGGATACCCATACGCAGTGAGACTGGCATTGAAAGCCGATTCAGCAGATTTGGTAACGCTAACCGCTATTGTTTTTGTGGATGAGCCAAGCAGGTCAAATGCCCAGGTTAAACTAATGACATATCTTCCGGCGTTTGGAAAATTGATAACATATGTTGAATCGGAAGCACCTGAAATTTGATTTACCCCGGAGGATGGAGTGACAGTCCAGGCATAAAAAATTGGCGTCATCGTGGTGCTTTTGGCTGAAAATGTAGCTGTTTGTCCGCTGCAAATAACGGATGGAGTAACCAAAACAGTAGGACTTGGTGCCTGACCCTGACCATGCAGGTTAAGCGATATCAAAAATATAAACAGAAGTCGGCTTTTCTTCATACAAACCGTCATAAATGTAGTAAAAATTCCAAAGTATTTACACCGTCGGCAAACTCACTAATAACAGGCTTCTGTGAACAACCAAAGGGGGTATAAGAGCGGCCCACCAAACATTGAAGTTCATTTTGGTGTGTTTGAAGGTAAGCCTGAAGCTCCCCCTTGTCACTGTATTCCTGATAAAACAAAACAGAAATTGGTGAATGCAAGTCCATGCTTTCTTTTAAGATTAAAAAATTATTGTCCAAAAAAGGCAGAGATTCCAACAAGTAAAGCGAACGGTGGTAATCGTAGTTGTTGCCGTACTTGTTGTTATTAACCACATCTGCATAGGAGAAAATGGCTTCAAAAAAGCCATTAAACGCATAGCCTTTTGGAACCAAAAGTTTGCCTACATTGCGGCAACCCAGGCCATAATAGGTAAAAATATCTTTGCCCAATTCACACAATTCCCCGGCAGTTTCATCACCGGTTAACACGGCTAAGGATGTGCGGTTTTTACGAATGATATTTGGGTATTTGGAAAAATAAAACTCAAAATGTTTTGCTGTGTTGTTACTTCCTGTGGCTATTACCGCATCAAATTCACTGAGTTTGCCATGGGTAAAACGAATATTAGACTCAAATTCAGACTCATAATGCACCAATAGCTTCAGAAAAAAGGGAAGAAGCAGTTTATCGTCTTCCGACATCTTTACAATAACCTGGTGCCCACTCAGCAAAACGCACATCACATCGTGGAAACAAACCAGGGGGATGTTGCCGGCACAAATCACCGCTACCCTTTTTGCAGAGGTTTTTTCAGGAATATTGGTGCAGAACGCCAAAAGGTCCTTTTCCTCAAGCATGAAAGCAATGTTTTTTAGTGATTCTTCCACATAAGGGCGACTGAACCAGCCGTTGTAGGAAAAAGAAGCATCAATCAGGGTGTTCAAACCCTCGTGCAAGGTTAATTCTTCTGACAGCTTTTGGTCTGAAAAATGGTTTTTTAAAAAGGTATGTAGTCGAACAAATGCCCTTATTCTTTGTTGTCTTGTCATGGAATTAGGTCGTATATTTGCAGACTGTTTTAAAAACCCAAAACTAAACAGAAAATGGCAATTAAAATAACTGACGAGTGCATCAATTGTGGGGCCTGCGAGCCTGAGTGCCCAAATAATGCTATCTATGAAGGCGGGGCCGAATGGCGTTTTGCAGATGGTACGGGCGTAAAAGGAACTTTTAAAGGGCACAATACCGGTATGGAAGTGGATGCGGATGCCCCTCAGACCCCCAAAAGCATGGATGTTTATTATATCGTAAGTGATAAATGTACTGAATGTGTTGGGTTTCATGATGAGCCCCAATGCGCTGCCGTTTGTCCGGTTGACTGTTGTATAAAAGATAAGGATAATGTGGAAACCGAAGACCATCTTTTGGCCAAAAAAGCGGCCCTTCACTTATAATACGGTCTTGCAATTTTGCTCCGAAAGCGTTTCTTAACCGAATTGTCACCGGAATTCCTTCTATTTCAATCTCTTTATCAATAACTCTTGGTCCCCAATGCCGGGGGGAAGGGGAATATTTTTATCTTTGTTAATTGCCGTTTCAAAACTATAGACTAGTGATCAAAATCTAAAACGTACTGGATGTTTAAAAAAATACTTTGTTTGTTTTTGTTTATGGGGATTGGATTTTTCCTTGAGGCTGGAAATCCAAGTTCACCTCTAAAAGTTAAAACCAAGCCCAAAACCACTGCCTCAGCAGAAAAAACCCTTGAGCAGTTTAATCAAGGCGCATTTTCTTTGCATCCCTTTGGATTTATGGAGAACAAGGGGCAAATTACAGGACCCGATGGTTTGGCTTTTCCTGAAGCAAAATTTGAATTTCAACAGGGCAATACCAGAATATTTTTGCTGAATAAAGGCATTGCTTACCAGTTTACCAAAACGCATTATCCCAATGGTTATTTGGAATTAATCAAAAAGAAAGATGGGTCTAAAAACAAAGAAGAATTAGAAAAACTTCAAAAACAAATTAGAACCGAAACTTACCGCATGAACATGTGCCTGCAAGGGGCTAATGCCAATGCAGTGATTATAAAAGAGAATCAAAGTTCAGATGTAACAAATTATTATAACCTGAATGCCTTGAATGTGCATTATTACGCCAAAATCACTTACAAAGAAATATACCCTGGCATCGATTGGATAATTTACACCAAGAACAAAGAAATAAAATACGACTTTGTAGTTAGGCCAGGCGCTGATCCATCTCTGATAAAAATGCAGTTTGATGATCAGGAAGATTTAAAATTAAATGAAGATGGAAGTTTTACCATTAAAAATGCCTTGGGTGAAATCACTGAAAAAACACCAATAAGTCATCAATATGAGAAGGAAGTTGCAACTTCGTTTTTATTAAACAAAAATATTTTATCATTTAATCTCGAAAAATATGATACCGGAAAAGACTTAATAATTGACCCTGCTTTGAGTTGGGCAACTTATTATAGCGACCCGGGTTTCTTTGCATTCACATATGGATTATCTTGCTGTACCGATGGCGCAGGAAATGTTTATTTGTCTGGACAAACATTGGCATCCTCGAATATTGCTTCAAGTGGTCATCAAAATTCAAATGGAGGAGCTTCTGATGCTTTTTTAGTGAAATTCAACAGTGCGGGTGTACGCCAATGGGCCACTTTTTACGGAGGCACAGGCGACGAAGATGGATACTCCTGTTGTATCGATGCTTCAAACAATGTGTATTTGGCAGGCTCAACAACATCTGGTGCTAATATTGCTTCAGGAGGACATCAAAATTTTTTATGGGCGGGTATAGATGCTTATTTGGTTAAGTTTAATAGCTCTGGGGTAAGACAATGGGCCACCTACTATGGGGGGGCCGACACGGATTACGGCTATGCGTGTTGCACAGACCCTTCAGGCAATGTCTATCTGGCTGGCACAAACGGATGGTCTAGTTCCTTTCTAGCCTCCGGAGGACACCAGAATTCTCAAGGTGGCGGTGGATATACTGATGCTTTCTTGGTTAAGTTCAATAGTTCAGGTGCTCGACAATGGGCCACCTACTATGGTGGTAACGACACGGATGAAGGGCGCTCCTGCTGCTCAGATCCCTCAGGTAATGTTTATCTGGCAGGTTGGTCACAGGCCACCAATAATATAGCCTCCGGCGGTCATCAAAATTCAATTGGAGGGTTTCGGGATGCTTATTTGGTGAAATTCAATGGCTCTGGTGTTCGTCAATGGGGCACTTATTATGGCGGAGTAAATGAAGATTTGGGTAATGCCTGTTGCACAGATCCTTCAGGCAATGT
>JALOMJ010000012.1 GCA_025455485.1 Bacteroidia bacterium
ATAGGTCGCTAACCTTTGACACTAAATGATTCACCCTGTTTCTTTCGGAAAACGGTTTACATAAAAAAACAAAAATTTAATTGAATACAAACTAAAGGACACTCAGCGCACTAAGAAACACTAAGATAAATTTTCTTAGTGTACCTCTGTGACCTTTGTTTCTTAGCGGAATTTAGGCAGCATAATATAACCGTCTAAACAACTTAGCCATTGGTGTAATCTTGCCTCTATCAGTGAAATCTGTGTAATTAGTGGCTTTTTTTAAGCCAAAACCAAAAGCGAATTCTGGGAGCAGAGAACCTTCTAAACCCTATCGCTTAGCGTACTGCTCCTCGTAATAATGCGTGTAATTTCCTGAGGTGACGTTGTTTAACCACTCCGAATTGTTGAGGTACCAATCTACAGTAGCATCCAGGCCTTGTTCAAAGGTCACCGAAGGTACCCAGCCCAAATCCTGTTTTAGTTTGGTGGCGTCAATCGCGTAGCGCAAATCGTGTCCGGCTCTGTCGGTAACAAAGGTGATGAGTTTTTCGTTGGTGCCGGCCGGGCGGTTTAGTTTTTTGTCGAGGATCTGACAAAGCAAACGAATCACGTTAATGTTGGTCCACTCGTTGTGTCCGCCAATGTTATAAGTGCTGCCTTCTTTGGCCTTGTGAAAAATAATATCAATGGCACGGGCATGGTCAATCACATACAACCAATCGCGCACATTTTCGCCTTTGCCGTAAATAGGAAGGGGTTTGTTATTAAGGATGTTGTTGATGCAAAGCGGAATAAGTTTTTCAGGAAAATGGTTGGGCCCGTAATTGTTGCTGCAGTTCGAAATAACCGCCGGCAAACCATAGGTATCGTGGTAAGCACGCACAAAATGGTCGCTGCTGGCTTTGGAAGCCGAGTAGGGGCTGTGTGGATCATAGGCCGTGGTTTCGGTAAACATACCGGTTTCTCCCAGTGCGCCGTAAACTTCATCGGTGCTCACATGGTAAAATCGCTTGAAGGGACCAGCACCTTTGTTGTAAAGGCTTTTGGCGGCGTTTAAAAGGTTCACGGTACCAATCACATTGGTCATCACGAACTCCAAAGGATTAGTAATGCTGCGGTCTACATGACTTTCGGCAGCCAGGTGAATCACGGCATTGTATTGTTCTTTTTCGAAAAGGGCATTAATAAAGGCGGCATCCACAATATCCCCTTTGATGAATTTATAATTGGGTTTATTCTCAATATCAGTAAGGTTGGCCAGGTTTCCGGCGTAGGTGAGTTTATCGAGGTTGTGAATGGTGTAATTGGGATAGGTGTTCACAAACAGGCGCACCACGTGCGAACCTATAAAGCCTGCTCCTCCGGTAATTAAAATCTTCATGTACTGAGTTTTATCGAAATTTTTGTAAATTTATTAGAAATACCGTTTGCATGGGTAGATTTTTATTTTTTTGGATTTTGCTGCTTCAGTTGAACCTGGCGTGGTCTCAGGTTTTTTCGTTTACTGAACACAGAAGAGTGGATTATGTGAGCCAATTGGCGCACATTAACAACCGCTGCTTTTACCTTGAGTTGGTGGATTACAGCAGTCCCTATTACACTGGTATGTCAGCGGAGGAATTGTACCTTGTTGGAGTAGCAGATTCAGCAAAACCATTTCTCAGGAAAAAACTGCTCAATCAGGCAAATGCGGGGGATGTAACTTATCCTTATTATTCCTCAAGGCGAATTTTAAAAGCAACTCACGACAAACACCTTCTTTGTTATTTTGAATCCCGAAGTGCCTGCGATTTAACAGGTGGAATAAAGTACTTAACGAAATTGGATACCAACGGAAATAGTGTATTTACCGTTACCACATCAATCGTGCCTGCAGACATGCTTCAGTATACAGATAGCAGCTACTATTTAATCGGTGGTGCTACTTTAAGCCACCATTCAAAGAATGGTGCTTTTTTATCAAACCATACGTTTAGCGGAGCTAATTATTATAGTATTTCACTTCTGAATAACGGTAACTTATTATTGTCCAGTCCAACAAGCTTTTCTGAGGTGGATACTGCCGGAAATAGTATACAGGTAGCAGTAGCACCATCCTGGCTTAAGAAATTTGTGCAGACTGGTTCAGGAACAGGATTTGGTTTAACTTCCGGAAAAATGATCCGATGCACAGCTACTTATTCAATAACCAATGAGAGTCAACTTCCTGGAATTACCCTAAATGATTTTTACTATCAAAACGATTCGATTTTTGTTGTTGGAAGACACAACGCCACACAAAAGCCGTATTACGCCATTGTAAATTCTTCATTAATCCCAATTTATCAAACCAATACCTCACAAAGTGGATTATTGCCAATGTCTATTGAAATAAGCAACAATCAAACAGTAAATATTCTAGGGTATTCCAGTGCAGCCAATTCTTTCCGGGGAAGGACATTTGTGAAAATGCCCAAGTTAGGTAATTTTCAACTTCAGCACGATATTGCTGTGGTTTCTTATACTGCAACATCCCTTAGTGCGGGGCTCGGCATGTTTTCTTATAACGGAGAGTTTAAAGTCTCAGTAAAAAATAACAGCAATTTCCAAGTTAAAGGATTCAACCTGAATGTGGATTACCCTGGAATGATTTGTCCTAAAAGTTGGCAAATGTGGTTCGACACTATTATTCATCCAAATGCTAGTGCTGTGGTGAATACTGGCAATATTATGGTGTATGGAAGCACCGGAGCCAGCCAAAATGTAACAATTTGTTTTTTTACAAGCGCACCAGGAAGACAGCCGGATATACAAGTTGCGAATGATGCATTTTGCAGCTCAACACCTGTTCTGGTTGGAGTTTCAGAAACAATGGATAAAGAAAACCAACTTCAGATTTTTCCCAACCCCTTTAATTCCTCATTCAATATTGAATCTGAATTTGAAATAAAAGAAGTGAGGCTATTTAACGCATTGGGAGAAATGGTTTTGAATCAAATTGCAACAGGAAAGGAAGTTTCGATTGAAATACCAGACTTTAGTAAGGGAATTTATTTTTTGAGTATCGAAACTGAGAAGGGTACCGTGACTAAAAAGCTAATTAAGGATTAGAGAAGTATTTTGTTACTTTAGATAAAAATTTAAAGTATGAAATCGCATTTACGTCTTCTAATTCTTTTGATATTCAGCGTTATTGTTTTGAAAGCCCAGGATTGTGGAAAGATCATGATTTCCAACGCTTCCAAAACAGATCCTGGAATTGTGGTTTCTCTTAATGGGGTGAGGTTAAACAACGATTATGCCCAAACTGTTACCTTCCGTTATGTGGATGAAAACACCTATCGCGTCAAAATCCTACAGGCGGGTTCAAGCACCCCGCTGAGTTTTACCATCAGCAGCGAGGCCCGTTATGTTTCGGCCTATTTGCTGGTGAAGGACAATGTTGGCCGTTATTCCCTTTTGCTTCAAAGCAAATCACTGATGTTAAACGACAATGAACCTGAGCCCGCGGTGAGCACTCCGGCTGCGGTGGTGGCTACACCCACGAGAGCGGCAGCAACGCCAACCAAGGTGGCGGAGCCGGTGTATCAGGCTCCGGTGGCCATGGGCGAGGCACCCTTCAGACGCAAATACGATGAGGTAAAAGCCAAAAGTTTCGATGATGATAAGCTCGAACGATTAAAGGAGGCATTTGAATACGAAAACCTGAATACCAACCAGGTGATGGATTTGATGAAACTGTTTTCGTTTGACGATAAACGCATGGAAGCTGCCAAGTTCTGTTACAAAAAAACAGTTGACAAAGAAGAATTTTATCGGACCTACGATTTGTTTTCCTTTTCGTCCTACAAAACCCAGATGAAAGACTGGGTGAGCAAAAACAAGGGGAAGTGATTTATCTCTTTTTCTGAATCAGGTCTCTATGCGCTGCGCCTCGATCAAAGCCTTAATTCAGCTACTTGGCCTGACAAGTTTTGATTTGTGTGTTGAAAAGAGTCCGTTTGTCTGAGAAGAGGATTACAAACTCCAATACGTTAAATCTTTCATTTTGCCTTTGTAAAGACCCTTCACATCCACCAACACGCCATTCTTGGCAAGCACTGATTTAAAGTACTTTTCATCTAAACCTTTGTACTCTTTGTGATTTACAGCAACAATAATGCCGTCATAGTTTTTGGCCATTTTGTTAAGGCCAAAACCGTATTCGTGTTTTAGTTCATCGCTATCAGCGTGTGGATCTACCACTTCTACTTTAACACCAAAAGATTTGAGTTCTTTTACGATATCCGCCACTTTGCTGTTGCGGATGTCGGTTACATCTTCCTTAAACGTAGCACCCATGATGAGCACTTTGGATTTAGAAATGTTTTTTCCGGCGGCGATTATTTTTTTCACGCAGTTTTTAGCCACATAAAAACCCATGCTGTCGTTTACGTAACGCCCGCTGTTGATCACACGGGCATGATAACCCAGGGATTCGGCCTTATGGGTTAAATAATAGGGATCCACGCCTATGCAATGCCCGCCTACCAGACCCGGGGAAAATTTTAAGAAGTTCCATTTGGTACCCGCTGCTGCCAACACATCGTAAGTGTTGATGTTCATTTTATTAAAAATGATGGACAATTCATTCATCAAAGCGATGTTGATGTCGCGTTGGGTGTTTTCAATGATCTTAGCTGCTTCCGCCACTTTAATGCTGGAAGCGCGGTGAGTGCCGGGTTCTACAATAATCTCGTAGGTTTTGGCAATGTTGTCTAAACTCTCGGCGTCGCAACCACTCACAATTTTTAAAATTTTGGTGATGGTATGTTCCTTATCGCCCGGATTGATGCGCTCAGGAGAATAACCTACTTTAAAATCTTTTTTGAATTTTAAACCGGAATGCTGCTCCAATACCGGAATACAATCTTCCTCGGTACAACCCGGATACACAGTGGATTCATACACCACATAATCTCCTTTTTTCAAAACTTTGCCAACGGTTGTGGATGCACCTATTAATGGTTTCAGGTCCGGTAAGTTGTGCTCGTCGATGGGTGTGGGAACGGCCACAATAAAAAAACTGGCCTTTTTCAAATCTTCCAGCTTATGTGTGAACTGAATGTCAGATCCGGCGAAATCTTTTTTAGTGAGTTCGTGACTGGGATCTATGCCTTTTTTCATCATGTTCACCCGCTCTTCGTTGATGTCGAAGCCGATAACTTTAATTTTTTTTGCGAAAGCAAGGGCAATGGGCAATCCTACATAGCCCAATCCAATCACTGCAACTGTACTTTGTTTTTTAATAATCTTCTCGTAAATACTCATGGTTCTTATTTCAATTTGGTTTATTTATTTTTTAAAACGTTAGCCGGGCGAAGAGCGTAAATTCTCTCAATGATGTCCACCACTTTTAATCCTTCCAAAGCGTTGGTACTTATTTTTGTGCTGCCCTGTAGCGTGTGCACCACATTTTCGATCACGCTGTGGTGGTTGTTCGCCGAGCCTTTGTAAGCCCCGTAATCGTTAGCCGGATTGGTGGCATCCAATGTTGGCATGGTGTAATCTTTAATGTTACAAATTTCAATCTGGTCCATGTACTGACCTCCCACTTTCACGCTGCCCTTACTGCCAACAATGGTAAGTGAGGATTCCAAATTTTTGTCGAACACAGCGGTGGAATAATTCACACAACCCATGCCACCGTTTACAAAGTCAAAACTCACAAAACCACTGTCCTCAAAGGCTGTAGATTTCTGATGGTTAAAGTCAGCGAATTTGGCCTGAATGTTGGTAATATCACCGAAAAGCCAGTACATGATGTCTATCCAGTGACTGAACTGTGTAAATAAAGTACCTCCATCAAGGTTCTGAGTACCTTTCCAGTTGCCGGGTTTGTAATAACGATCATCACGGTTCCAATAACAATTCAACTGAACCATGTAAATATCCCCAATAATCTTTTTTTCCACCACTTCTTTTAACCAAACGGATGGAGGAGAATACCGGTTCTGCATCACACAGAACACGGTTTTGTGATGGTGAAGGGCCGAGTAAATGATTTTTTCACAATCGCTTTTGCTTAAGGCCATGGGTTTTTCTACCACCACGTGTTTGTTGTGGTCGAGTGCCAGCAAGGCGTGCTCGGCATGCAAACCATTGGGTGTACACACATTTACCACCTGAACTTCAGGATGGGCTTTGAGCATGTCTTCCAGCGACCGGTAATAGTTTTCACTAAGCTGTTCGAGTCCGAGTTGATTTTTATCAAGCGCATCACACACGGCTACCAGTTCGCAATGCGGGTTGCGGCGTATCATCTCGGCATGGCGTTTACCAATGTGTCCCTGACCAACGACCGCGAATTTTATTTTTGTTGTTGAATTCATACTGAGAGTTTGTAGCCTATTCGTTTTCTTTTTTGTTGAGCCCGCTGCGCATTGTCTTTCTGTAGCAGAAAGTTAATGGCTTCGTAAACATCTTTAAATTGTTTGTCGTATTTGCCTTCTATTTTCTTTAATTTTTGAGTGAGTTCTTTATTGCTGATCGCAAATTCTCTCAGCACCACAAAGGCCCTCATGATGCTAATGTTGACCTGAATAGCTTTTTCAGAATGAAGAACGCCACTGAGCATGGCCAACCCTTGTTCGGTAAAGGCATAGGGGAGTTTTTGCCTGCCGCCTCTTTTTTCCTTTTTTGATATCACAAATTGTGACATCAAAACTTGCCATTCCTTTTCTGTTAATTGAAACATAAAGTCAGCAGGAAATCTAGCACTGTTTCGTTTTACAGCCTGATTCAGGACACGGGTTTCCACCTGATACAATTCAGCCAAATCAAAATCCAGCATGATTTTTTGCTTTCTGATTTCGTATATTTTCGACTGTATGTGTTGCAAATGCATGACTTGAAATCACATTTTAGTGACTTTGTGGTTTTCGAGTTTGTAGTGGTCTCCGCTTTCTTTGCAAGTGGCGTTTCCGTTCGCGTCAAATTCCAGCTTGTGGCCGTATTCACTCATCCAACCGGTTTGTCGGGAGGGGTTACCAATCACCAATGCATAATCGGGTACATTTTTGGTCACTACTGCTCCGGCTCCAATGAAAGCATATTTTCCGATATCGTGCCCGCAAACGATGGTGGCGTTGGCCCCAATGCTGGCTCCTTTGCCCACATGGGTTTTAGCGTATTCCGCTTTGCGGTTCACTGCACTGCGGGGATTAATCACATTGGTAAATACCATTGAAGGGCCTAAAAACACATCGTCCTCGCAGCTCACACCGGTGTAAATAGAAACATTGTTCTGCACTTTTACGTTGTTGCCCAAATCCACACCCGGGGATACCACTACATTTTGGCCAAGATTACAGTTTTTACCAAGTTTACATCCACTCATGAGGTGAGAGAAGTGCCAGATTTTGGTGCCTTCGCCAATGGTGCAACCTTCATCAATAACGGCTGTGGGATGTGAAAAGTAGTGCAGTTTTTCCATAATAAAAAAGGAGTACAAAAATAGCAATTATAGGCAGTTCGGGAAATTAAATTTCCCCAATTTCCAACGCCTCCAAAGGCCGGATATTTATTTTAATATATTTGTGAGCCTTATTACAACTTATGTCATTCAACTTCAAACGCTACCTTCCGCACGCCATAGCCCTGGTGCTTTTTGCCATTGTTACACTGGTGTATTTTAAGCCGCTTTTAAGTGGTAAAGAGCTAAAACAGCATGATATTGCCATGCACAAAGGCATGAGCAAGGAAATAGTTGATTACCGCGAGAAATACGATGCCGAACCGCTTTGGACCAACTCCATGTTTGGTGGCATGCCGGCGTATCAGGTTTCAACTAAGTATCCCGGCAATTGGTTAGGTGGCATTGATCGGGCGTTTAAATTGTTTTTACCGCATCCCGGCGCTTATTTGTTTTTGCTTTGCCTTGGTTTTTTTATTTTGTTGCTTTGTTTTGAAGTTGACCCCTGGTTGGCCCTAATTGGTGCACTGGCTTATGGTTTAAGCACCTATTTTTTAAGCATCATACAGGCCGGTCACAATTCAAAGGCCAATGCACTGGGTTATCTTCCGGCATTGATAGGCGGCATGGTGCTACTCTTTAGGGGAAAGCACTGGCTTGGACTTTCAGTCACCGCTTTGTTTACTGCACTTGAACTCAATGCCAATCACGTGCAAATTGCGTATTACGGCTACATGACCATTGGTTTTTTATTACTTGGGTATTTTGTTTTGGCGTTCAAACAAAAAACACTCCCTGCATTTTTTAAAAGTTTTTTATTTTTTGTGGTGGCCACAAGTATAGGTGTGCTGCCGAATGCAGGTAATCTGATGACCACCAATGAATACGGAAAACTCAGCAACCGCGGTAAAGCAGAGTTAACCATTAACCCGGACATGAGCAGCAACAAAGCTGTGCTCTCCGGTGGCCTCGACAAAGATTACGCCACCAGCTGGAGTTATGGTGTGGGAGAAACCTTTTCGTTTTTAATTCCAAGTTTTAAAGGAGGCGGTAATAAAGCCATTGGCCAGGTAGATGCCGATAAGTCCTGATATGCGTGAAATGGTATCGAACAGCGATGTGTATTTTGGAGACCAACCCATGCTCTCAGCTCCGGATTACATTGGCGCCATTGTGATTTTTCTGGCTGTTTTAGGCATGTTTATCATCAAAAATCCCCTCAAATGGCCCTTGTTTGCAGTGTGTTTGCTTACCATTGCTCTGGGTTGGGGTCACAATTTTATGGGGTTAACCTCATTTTTTATGGATTACGTTCCCGGATACAACAAATTCAGGGCCGTGAGCATGATCATGATTGTGCCTGAACTTATTTTACCCTTGTTGGCCATCATGGGATTACAGGAGTTGGTGAAGCTCAAATCCTGGGACGAAAAAATTAAAGTGTTTAAAAAAGACATTTCGGCCAAGCGCCTTGTTCTTATTAGCAGCGCAGTGGTGGGAGGATTTTGTTTAATTTCTTATCTGCTTCCTGATGTAGTAAATACCTTCCATTCCCGTTTTGAAGAAGAAGAAATGGTTCAACGCTTTATAAAGGGTGGATATCCTGAAAATCAAGCCAGACAAGGTGTTGCAGAATTTCTTCCGCAAATTGAATTAGCAAGAAAAGCCATCTTCCGTTCTGATGCTTTGCGCTCGTTGATTTTTATTCTTTTGGCTTTGGGTACCTTGTATCTGTTTTTTACTAATCGCATTCAACGCAATCTATTATACGCCAGCCTGGGTTTTTTTATTTTTGTTGATTTGTGGTCGGTAGACAGACGATACCTCAACGACAAGTCTTTCGTAAGCAAAGCCGAAAACCAGGAATACATTTCAGGGAAAACACCTGCAGATGAAGAAATTCTTAGAGACAAGGACCCGAATTACCGTGTGCTGAATTTAAGCGTCGGGCCATTCGACGATGCCTCCACTTCATTTTACCATAAGTCAATTGGTGGGTATCATGGCGCAAAACTTCGCCGTTACGTCGATTTAATTGATTTTCATTTACGGCCGGAGATTAACTCCTTCTACAAAAACATAGGCAAAGCAGCACAAAACGACAGTGCATTAAAAGCCGTGTTCTCAGAACTAAAGGTTATCAATATGCTTAATACCAAGTACTTTATTGTGCCTGCAGGCGAAGAAGGGCAAACGCTAATTCCATTGAAAAACCCGCAAGCTAACGGAAACGCCTGGTTTGTGAAAAGCTTGAAATTTGTACAAAGTGCCGATAGCGAAATTGTTGGCATGAAACGCATGGATACCAAAACGGAAGCCATACTGCATCAAAAGTATAGAGAGGCGAATGGATTTAAAGACAACTACACTGCCACTGGCAACATCCAACTGCTGTCGTATAAACCCAATGAATTGGAATATTCTTCAGAATCGTCTGAAAATCAATTCGCGGTATTTTCAGAAATCTATTATGAGAAAGGATGGAATGTCTATTTAGATGGAGAATTAAAACCGCATGTTCAGGTAAATTATGTTTTAAGGGGCATGGAAGTGCCTGCTGGTAAACACACGCTTGTATTTCGTTTTGAACCTAAAACGTATTACAATGGCAATAGTCTTGCCATGGCAGGCTCAATTTTGCTGTTGCTGAGCATTGCCGCAGGATTATTTCTTCACCGGAGGAACAACGTTATTGTTAGTTAATTGGCAGTAAATTGAAAGAAATGTTACCAAAATACTGTCACAAAGACCCTAATTTTGTTTGGAATACTTTTTGAATACACCTATACATTAATCATTAAAACGAAAAACAATGGCATTAGAAATCACAGATGCAAATTTTGAAGAATTGGTATTAAAAAGCGATAAACCTGTTTTGGTTGACTTTTGGGCAGAATGGTGCGGTCCCTGCCGCATGGTTGGTCCTGTTGTTGAAGAACTCTCCAAAGAATACGATGGAAAAGCAGTTGTGGGTAAAGTGAATGTGGATTTAAATTCCAACATCAGCGCATCTTACGGCATACGTAATATCCCCACATTGTTGTATTTTAAAAACGGACAGGTTGTTGATAAACAAGTAGGGGTTGTGCCAAAAGCCACACTTGCCGCAAAATTAGACGCCCAGATCTAAAACCTTTCCTTTTTATTCAATTAAAATCCTGCATACCCTGCGGGATTTTTTTTTAACAGGTTAAGGCAATGGTAACTGAAAATCACGGTTTCTGACAGTAGACCGGAAACTCGCTTAAACATTCAAAATAATTTTTACTATTTGGGGCTATCGCTTATATTTGTTGTATTCAGTGTAAATTATGGGAAATCAGGGGAGTGAAGCCAAAACAAGTAAATTGAGCTTTGAGGAGTTCAAAAGCGCAGTGCTTAACGACTACCGTTTGGTGAATGAAAGTCGCCAGGCCAGTTTACTAGGCCGAAAAGAAGTGCTGACAGGAAAGGCTAAATTTGGCATTTTTGGGGATGGAAAGGAAGTAGCACAAGTAGCGCTCAGCAAAGTGTTCAAAAATGGTGATTTCCGCAGCGGGTATTACCGCGACCAAACCTTTATGATGGCCATTGGTGCCATTACGCTACAACAATGGTTTGCCGGATTGTATGGGGATACCGACCTGGAATTGGAACCAATGAGTGGGGGGCGTCAAATGGGTGGGCATTTTGCCACACACAGTTTGGATGAACATGGTGCGTTTAAAAAGCTGGTGAACCAAAAGAATTCAAGCAGCGACATTTCCCCAACAGCAGGCCAAATGCCACGTTTGTTGGGTTTGGCCTATGCTTCCCATTTTTACAGGATTAACAGTGATTTGCAGCAGCCGCCTTTTACCAATTTCAGCCATCAGGGTAACGAGGTGGCGTTTGGCACCATTGGCGATGCATCCACCAGCGAGGGTTTATTTTGGGAGAGCATTAACGCAGCAGGGGTGCTTCAGGTACCCATGTTGGTGAGTGTTTGGGATGACGGGCACGGTATTTCCGTTCCAAAGAAGTACCAAACCACCAAAGAAAGTATTTCAGATGTTTTAAAAGGCTTTCAAAGGGACAAAGAAGGCAAAGGCTTTGAGATTTTTAAAACCAAAGGCTGGGATTATGCACATTTGTGTGAAACCTATGAAAAGGCAGCAAAAATTTGCCGCGATGAACATGTGCCGGTATTGGTTCATGTAGAAGAAGTTACTCAACCTCAGGGTCACAGCACCAGCGGTTCGCACGAGCGCTACAAAAGTAAAGAGCGCTTGCAGTGGGAAATTGATTTTGACTGTGTGAAAAAAATGAGAGAGTGGATTCTCACCAATGCCTTAGCCAATGAGGGCGAATTGCAAGCCATTGAAGAAGCCGCGAAAGAAGCCGTGAAAGAAGCAAAAATTCAGGCTTGGGAGACGTACCTCCATCCAATAAAACAGGAAATTGCAACCGTTACTGCTTTGTTTGAAAACATAGGCGGTGATGAGGTGCTTGCAAAAGCAAAAGAACTTCAAAGCATTAAAGAACCCCTGAGAAGAGACATTCATGTTGCGGTGAAACATGTACTTCGCCACACCTACCATAACCAAACAGAACCACGACAAGAACTGCTGAACTGGTTAAAGCAGGAGAAAGAAATTAACCGTGAGCGCTACGGCTCTCACTTGTATTCGCAATCACAAAACCGACTTGCTCTGGTAACTGCGCATGAGATTGATTATTCAGAAGATAAACTGGTGGATGGACGCGAAATCATTCGCGATAATTTTGATGCGGTTCTGAAAAAATATCCCAACGTGATGATTTTTGGGGAAGACTCGGGTAAGATTGGAGGGGTAAATCAGGGATTGGAAGGTCTTCAGGCCAAATACGGCGAACACCGTGTGTTTGACACCGGCATTCGCGAAGCCACCATCATGGGGCAAGCCATAGGTTTAGCCATGCGGGGTTTGCGCCCAATAGCCGAAATTCAGTACCTCGATTATTTATTATACGCCCTGCAATTGATGAGCGATGATTTGGCCACCGTGCAATGGAGAAGCAAGGGCAGGCAAAAAGCTCCTGTTATTATCCGCACCCGGGGTCACCGACTGGAAGGGGTTTGGCACAGTGGCTCTCCAATGGGCATGATTGTGCATGCGTGTCGGGGAATAAACGTTTGTGTACCGCGCAACATGACGGTAGCCTCCGGCTTTTATAACACCCTTTTGGAGGCCGATGAGCCTGCCCTGGTTATTGAGCCCTTGAATGCTTACAGACTAAAGGAACGTAAACCTTCCAATTTTGGCAACTATAAAATTATGCTTGGTGTGCCTGAAATTCTTAACCATGGCACACAGGTAACTTTGGTAACTTATGGCAGCAGCGTTCGAATAGCGCAAGACGCCATCAAACAACTGGAAATTTGCGGCATCAGTGTGGAGCTTATAGACCTTCAAACCCTTTTACCTTTTGATACCGGACACTCCATTGTTGAGTCGGTGAAAAAAACCTCTCGTTTAGTGGTGCTGGATGAAGACGTACCCGGAGGCGCCAGCGCTTATATCCTCCAAAAAATACTGGAAGAGCAAGGGGCATACCGTTTTCTTGATTCTGCACCCCTTACCATCAGTGCCCGTGAACACCGGCCTGCATACGGCAGCGATGGCGATTATTTCAGCAAACCAAGTGCAGATGAAGTGTTTGAAAAGGTGTATCACATGATGCATGAATCGAATCCTGAACTATACCCCGATATGTACTGAAAATTATTAAATTTGACCCTTTATAATTAGTCCCCGCTTTCAAAAATGAAGATGATAATAAATAGATTCAGTTTTAAATTTGTTCTCCTGCTTATGGTGGTTCTGGTTAAAGGATCACTTTCAGCTCAATCAACCGAAACAAAAGCCCAGGAAGACGAAGATGCGCCAAAGAAAAAAGTGGAGACAAAAATGACGGAAGTGGTTGTTACCGACTCTTTACCTGCCAGCGAACTTTTAACCCGAGCCATTGCCTGGGTAAAAGAAGAAAACGTTAAATTCCAGAAAAAAGGGGGTACCTCCAGCGGCAGTAAAGCAGAGTGCATGGCCAGTTTTGTTACCAAACCCAAAGAACTCAATCCACAGGTAGATTACACCGGAAAAATTCTGATGAAAGTTGTCATTGAAGTAAAGGACTCAAAATACCGTTATACCGTTTCTGAAATTAAACACGTAAGCAAAAGCGGAAAAGTGAATGGTGGCAGTATTGATAATGTAGTACCGGAATGTGGCAGTATGGTGATGAAAGACATTACCTGGAAAAAACTAAAAGGCGAAGCACTCCGAAATGCGGCGTTAGTTGTGGCCGATCTCAAAGAAGGCATGAATAAGGTGTCTACTGAGGTGAAAACCGACGAGTGGTAGTTTAATTCAGAGCCAAAAGCTTGCCCTGAGTGCACAGATATAGCGGAGTCGAGAGGGCAAAAGTATGCCATAAGCGAGGCCGAGGGGCAATAGCGTTCCCTTCAATTATCAGCTTTTATCGGAGGGGAGCGCAAGGGTAAAATCTCCTAATACTCGTATTTATCTTTCCACAAACGTTTCAGGTAGTTTCTTTGTTCTATTTCGCGACTATTATTACCGGGTTCGTAAAATTTAGTGCCGCTTAATTCCTCCGGTAAAAATTCAAGCTCAACAAAATTCGATTCAAAACTGTGAGCATATTGATAGTCCTTTCCGTAGTTGAGCTCTTTCATTAATTCTGTAGGAGCATTGCGCAAATGCAAGGGTACTGATAAATCCCCGGTTTTTTCTACTGTTTCGGTAGCGGTTTCTATACCCATGTAACTCGCATTGCTCTTAGGGCTGCAGGCCAAATAACTGGCGCATTGTGCCAGAAGAATCCGACCTTCCGGCATTCCAATTACGTTTACCGATTGAAAACAGGCTGTGGCCATCAAGAGTGCATTGGGGTTGGCGTTGCCAATGTCTTCACTAGCCAAAACAAGCATTCTTCTTGCGATAAAAAGAGGATCTTCTCCACCTTTTAACATCCGCGCCAGGTAATACAATGCCGCATTGGGGTCGCTGCCACGCATAGATTTGATAAAGGCCGAAATGATATCGTAATGCTGTTCCCCCGATTTATCGTAAACCGCCAGGTTCTGCTGTATGCTATGCTGCACCAGTTCATTGGTAATTTGAACAGCATGGCCTAGCACACTGTTAACAGTAATTTCAAGGGCATTTAATAATTTTCGCGCATCCCCTCCGCTTATTCTCAGCAAAGCGTCGGTTTCTAAAAGGTCAATGTTTTTTTTACTTAACACCACATCCGTTTTTATGGCGGTGTTGAGCAGTTCAAGCAAATCTTTTTTTTCAAGTGTTTTTAAAACATATACCTGGCAACGCGAGAGCAAAGCGGGAATTACCTCAAATGAAGGGTTCTCAGTGGTGGCACCAATCAACGTCACCACGCCTTTTTCAACAGCACCCAAAAGAGAATCTTGTTGGGATTTACTGAAACGGTGAATCTCATCAATAAATAAAACAGGTTTTATTTGATTGAAAAGATTTTTTGAATCTGCTTTTTCTATCACTTCCCGGATGTCTTTTACTCCGCTGTTAATGGCACTTAGAGAATAAAACGGGCGTTTTAATTCGTTGGCAATAATCAAGGCCAGTGAAGTTTTACCTACACCGGGTGGTCCCCAAAATATCAGGGAGGGCAGCAAGTTGTTTTCGATTGCGCTGCGCAATGCACTGCCCTTTCCAATAATCTGTGTTTGCCCCAAATAGTGTTCAAGTTTTTTAGGTCGAATGCGCTCTGCCAGTGGTTCCATTTTCTAAGTAATTTTAACGAATGCTTCGCTAATTAATTCCTATTTTTACTCAGTTAAGTTAATTAAAATTCAGTTTTCATGCGCAGAATACATGTAAAATCAGTATTGTTTCTTTTTTTGTTTGTTCTAATGGCGTTTAATACGCTTTTATCTCAGGAAATTGACCCTTTAAACAAAAGAAAATTTAATGTGATGCTCGGAGAGGTAAAAAACGGAGAGCCTGTAAAAAAAGGCGTTGCAGATTTGTTTTATTTTAAAGCCGGCAGATTTTTTAGTGATTATTTGTACGACAAATATCAGTACAAATGGATACGTTATCGGATTAATAAGGATTCTATTTTTACCGATTCTACAGATACTGAGGTACGCTATCTGGAAATAGAAGCCAGCATTACTGATGACGCTAATCAAACCGCTATTTTAAATTTTGTGATTCAGGAGTGGGATTTAGACGGTACTTTAAAAATAACCAAGAACGACAAAATAAAACGGTATTTTGAAGTGGTTGGTCGTGAAAAAGGCGGAAAGCCAAGAAAGCCAAAGAAAAAAGCCGTGGAAGTGAACCCCAATAAAGAGGCTGCCGAAAAAAAAGAATAAATCCAGTTACATGCTCCGCACAACCCTTCATATCAAATCTGAATTGTTAACGTTTACAGGACTTCTGTTCGCTTCGGTGTGCATGAGTGCCTGTTCTTCTGAACCATCTTCGCTTAAAATGGAAAAAAATTCAAATGAAACTAAAGTAACAACCATGTCAAATGCAGCTTCGGATACCGTTACGTTTGGCGCCGGATGTTTTTGGTGTGTAGAAGCTATTTTTCAACGGTTAAAAGGGGTTGAAAGTGTCAAAAGTGGATACAGCGGCGGCACCATTAAAAACCCAAGCTATAAGGAAGTGTGTAACGGAACCACAGGCCATGCTGAAGTTTGCCAATTGGTGTACAATAAAGCTGTGATTTCCTTTGAAGAATTACTGGAAGTGTTTTGGAAAACACACGATCCAACCACCCTAAACCGGCAGGGAAATGATTATGGCACCCAATACCGTTCGGCCATTTTTTACCATAATGAGGAACAAAAAATACTTGCTGAAAAATACAAAGCTAAACTAAACGACATAAAGGCTTATGAAAACCCTATTGTCACGGAGATAACGGCCTTTTCTAATTTTTACCCGGCTGAAGACTACCACCAAAATTATTTTAACGCCAACGGCTCTGAATCCTATTGCAGATTTGTAATTCAGCCCAAAGTTGAAAAGTTTGAAAAAGTGTTTAAGGATAAAGTGAAGCACTAAAAAAAAGCGAGAACATCTTCTCGCTTTTTTTATGGCTATTATTTTTTAATTCTTTCCACGTACTCGCCGGTTCGGGTATCAATTTTAACCCAATCGCCCTCGTTGAAGAAGAGCGGCACGCGTATTTCAGTGCCTGTATCAATAGTGGCATTTTTAAGTGTGTTGGTGGCTGTATCACCTTTTAAACCCGGCTCGGTATAGGTAATTTGCGCCTCAATAAAGGTGGGTGCTTCAGCCAATATTGGTTCATCGCTTTCAAAAGTAATTTTTACTTCCATGCCCTCCTTCAAAAAACGCCCGCTATCGCCGAACATTAAAAGCGGAATGTGTACTTGTTCATAAGTGCTATTGTCCATAACTACGGCAAATTCGCCATCGGTATAGATGTATTGCATCAGTTTGTATTCTACTCTTACTATTTCCACCGATTCTCCGCTTCGGAAGCGGTTTTCTGTTTGTTTGCCGGTTTTTAGATTACGCATTTTTGCCTGATAAAAGGCACGCAAATTACCCGGGGTGCGGTGCTGGTATTCCATTATTTGAACAAGATCGCCGTTAAAACGAATGATGGATCCCACGTTGATGTCGCCTGTGTCTGCCATTTTTCTTTATAATTAGTGTATTAGATTTAGTTTTCGTCGAGATCGTGCACCACTCCCATGGATGAGAATTTTTTAATGCGTTGTTCGATCCTCTCTTCCGCAGATAGTTTTTTAAGGGCTTTGAGGTGTTTGATGATTTCTTGTTTTACGGTTTCAAAGGTGGCCTCAGGGTGCCTGTGTGCTGCTCCAATGGGTTCGGGAATGATGCCATCAATCAAACCGTTCTTATTCATGTCGAAGGAAGTGAGTTTAAGCGCTTCCGCAGCCTTCTCTTTAAAATTCCAGCTTCTCCATAAAATGGATGAACATGATTCAGGAGAAATAACCGAGTACCAGGTGTTTTCAAGCATTAATACTTTATCGCCAATGCCAATACCCAATGCACCGCCACTGGCTCCTTCACCGATAATGATGCAAATGACAGGCACTTTTAATTGAACCATTTCCAGCAAGTTTCTTGCAATGGCCTCGCCCTGCCCTCGCTCTTCAGCTTCCAATCCGGGGTAAGCACCGGGAGTATCTATCAGAGTAACAATAGGCTTATTAAACTTCTCAGCCATTTTCATCAGGCGCATGGCCTTTCTGTATCCCTCCGGATTGGCCATTCCAAAGCGGCGAATTTGACGCATTTTGGTATTAATCCCCTTTTGTTGACCTATAAACATTACGGTTTGGCCTTCCACTTCTCCCCAACCACCTACCATGGCTTTGTCATCACCAACGGTGCGATCGCCATGCAATTCTACAAAAGTTTTATTACTGATGTGATCAATATAGGCCAGCGTATATGGGCGCTCGGGATGACGGCTTACTTGTACCCTTTGCCATGAACTGAGGTTGCTGTAAACATCTTTTATCTTTTCCTGCACATGACCTTCCAGCTCCCTTATTTTGTCAGTTAAATCAACCTTGCTTTTTGATGCCATTTCCTTCAACTCCGCCAACTCCTCTTCCAAGTCCTGAATGGGCTTTTCAAAATCCAAATACGTCATACCACTTTTGGTTTAGGGGGCAAAGATAGAAAAATTTGAAAACAGGATTCATATTATAACCTTCCTTCTCTATTTTGTATGTTAATGATAAACAGTAATTTACATTTAAACTGTGGTTTTTGATTAGTGTAAAATAGGGCTCTGTTTTGCCTTTTATCCTGTAGGTGGAAGATAACGTGCTTAGGTTTTTTTATACTTGGTACAGGATAGTGTAATCACTTTTGCCGTAACTTTATACTTATGCAGATTCGTTTTTTAAATTTAGGTTTTATCACTCTCAGCATTTACTTACTGAGCCTTATTGCTTTTGGCTTTTCCTCCTGTAAAAAAGAGGACGTTAAGCCTCCTGTTCAAGAGCCCGCTCCTTCACCTTCCGTTGAATTTGGCAATGTAAACATTGAGTTTGTTCATGTTGTAGACAATGAGCTCTTGGATTTAGGAAAAGCGTTTATCGGTCCGGCAGGAGACACATTTATAGTGAATAAATTTAATTATTACATCAGTAACATTGTATTTGTTAAAGAAGATAATTCCCTATTTACCCAAACAAACAGCTACTATCTGATAGAAGAATCAAAATCCTCAAGTAAAAAAATAAGCATAGGTTCAGTGCCCTTTGGCAAATACAAAAGCATTCGGTTTTTGTTGGGTGTAGACAGTACAAGAAATGTATCCGGGGCTCAAACAGGAGCGCTTGACCCCGCCAAAGGTATGTTTTGGAATTGGAGCACAGGCTACATCATGTTAAAACTCGAAGGCACAGCGCCTACATCCACTGTAATGGGTAAAAACATAGAATACCATATGGGAGGATTTAAAGGCATAAATAAAGTGCAACGCAATATTGAAATAAATTTTAGTGCCTCTGGCATAGATGTCGCTAAGGGCGCTGTAATTCCTTTACTGAAATTGCAAACCAATGTGAATGAAATTTTTAAAAATCCAAACACCATTAGTTTTTCTTCACTTCCTGTGGTTACATCAGCCGGGGCAAACGCCAAACTGTTAGCCGATAATTACGAGGACATGATTACACTTAAAAGTATCGAATGAAATCGAAATTTGTTTCATTAGTTCTTTCTTTAGTTTCTGCCTTGCTTTTGTCGAATTGCAAGGTAGATCCAAAAATTAAGCCTGTTATAGAAACAGATAATGTTGCTGAAATTATCCCGGAAGGATGGCCACAACCATATTACACATTCAGCACAAATCCGGTTAGTGAAGCAGGATTTATTCTTGGTCGGGCACTTTTTTATGAAACTTTACTAAGCAAAGACAATACCATTTCCTGCGGCACCTGTCACCAATTAAATTCAGCATTTGCCAATACCGATCACAAATTAAGCCATGGTATAAACGACTTGCTTGGCACGCGCAATACTCCGGGGCTATTTAATCTCACCTGGCACACTTCGTTTATGCACGATGGAGGCATTAATCACATAGAAAATCAACCTCCGGCACCCATCACCAATACAGTTGAGATGGGTGAAGATTTGAATACTGTTGTGAAAAAACTTCAGGAAAGTGAAAAATACAGAAACTTATTTAAAAATGCATTTGGCGACGAACTCATAAACACACAACGAATATTTAAAGCCATAACTCAGTTTCAGGGTTTGATTTATTCTTACAATAGCAAATACGATAATTATAAAGCCGGAAAAGCACAATTTTCGGAGGCTGAAAGCAGAGGCTATGCTTTGTTTTTAGCGAAATGCAATGCCTGCCATAAAGAGCCTTTGTTCAGCGATTTTCAATTTCGCAGCAATGGATTACCGGTTGACCCTTCATTAAATGATATCGGGCGGGCCATGATTGAAAACCAACCCGAGAATTATTACAAGTTTAAAACTCCCAGTTTAAGAAATATTGCTAAAACCGGTCCATACATGCACGACGGAAGGTACAGTACGCTTCAACAATGCCTTAATCATTATACCAATGGCATTACTAACCTCACCAACTTAGACCCTCTGCTGATCAATGGCATTCAAATGACAGACTCAGAGAAAGCCGACATTATTGAATTTTTATTTACCCTCACGGATTATAAATTGTTGTCCGACCAAAGGTTTGCCGACCCAAATTTTCAATAAAATGAAAAGAAGTGCGATTGTTTTTTTTTTATTGGGTTTAGGATTTGTTTCCTGTAAAAAGAACGAGCTTAACGGAACATCTAACATTCATGGCAAGGTTGTACACCATAGCAAAGCCATACCTTTGGCCAGAGTATTTATTAAATTCAATGCAAAAGAATTTCCGGGCGCCGATACCACAGTTTATGATGCAAAAGTATGGTCGGATGCAAATGGTAATTTTAGTATAGATTGTTACAAAGGTGACTATTACCTTTATGGGTACGGACAAGATTTGGCCATTGACCCTCCTTACACTGTGGTAGGTGGAGTTCCTGTAAATATCCGCAAAAACGAAGATGTGTCCATACAACTTGCAGTAACAGAAGGCGATTAAACAAAACTAACTTTTTAATTATACCGTTTTCAATTTCCGAAAACAGATAAATGTATCAATAGCCCGGAAGTTTAACTACATCTTTATCATTCATCAGATAGGAGGGTAGTTGTGTGTTTTCAAAAACGGCAATTTTATAACCTTTGCGTTTAATGCCCTCACAGGCCGTAGAATCAGGGATTTGAGGATAGGCGGCAACTACATCATTAAAAAACATAATCGGAATGTTGTCTTCAGAATGGCAATTCAACACCACGTAATTATCGATGTTTTTGATTTTTTTTGATAGGGAGGTAATGACAGGCACAGCCTTAAGCTTTAACCCTAAATACGAGTTGTTGTCTTTTTTGAAAAGTGTATGCTGCTCTTGAATTTTCTCAATGTTTAGGTTAAGTGCCGAAATAACAGCAATGCATATGCTTGTATAAAAAAAGTATTGCAGTTTCTTCGAATGAAAATAGTTTCTTAGAAGCACAAACTCAAAAAAAACTGCAATCACTGCAGCTATTGATAAATACATCAAAAAAGAAACACTGTAGGTAAAGGCTATCATTTTTGTGGCCGCAATGCCAAAGAAAATGTACACCAATAGCACATAGCTTAAGAAGGCGACTTTAAATACTTTATTTTTTATACTGAGGTAAAATATACTTACACAAAACACCAAAAGGAGCGGGTGTAAACCATAGATGGATTCGGCCACATTAAAATGCCACCAAAAATCGCCGCCATGCCCTTCAATTACTTCATAAAAGTGCCTTGAGTTAAGCAAATACTCATGTCGGCTCAATTCCGGAAATGCATTTAGAATATAGAGTTGCCAGGGTAAGAAAAGGAGCAGGGCAATTCCAAAGCTGAAGAGTAAATGAACGTAACGTTTTAGGTTGTTCCGCCTTTCTTTAATCAATAAGATAGAGAGTCCCCAACCTGAAAAAACTAAAAATCCGGTAAGCCACTTTACAAGTATGGCACACCCCGAGAACACACCAATTAAGAGGAGATAGCCCGTTTTTCTTTTCAAATCGGCATGTTCGTATTCCACCCAGGCCCACACACTGCCAACCACATAAAAAAGAAAAGCCACGTCGTTATGGTCGGTATGAATAACGCCTGCTGTTAATTCAAGAGCAAAATTGGAAAGTGCAAAAAGCAAGCCTCCATAATACCCTGTTTTTTTATTTACCGTTAAGGAACCAATTTTATAAATAAAAAAAATAACAAGCGTTGACATAAGGATACTGGGGAATCTTAATCCAAATACATTCACACCAAAGATTTTCATGCTCAAAGCCATTTGCCATAAAAACAGAGGTTGTTTGTGCAGCCATGTGTGACCAGCTGTCCAGTTGCTGGCATCGTATGCTAATACCGGATTTTTATAGAGCATTGGATGAAAGGGATGTTCCATCATGTTTTTGGCTACCAGAGCATGAAACTGTTCGTCCCACAAAGTAAGGTAAGTGTTTAACAGGGCAACAAATATCCTTAAACTCAATCCACCCAGAACAAGTAAAACAAGACTTATTCTTCTATTTTCATTGTATTGAAAAATAATTAAACTCATAACCAAAAGGATGAGTCCGGTAATGAGTGGTATGAGTTGTTGATTACTAAAATAAGAAAAGCGGGGCTCATGCACTGTTTCCAGAATAAATTCGGTGGCCTTTGTTATTTCAGTTTCTAAGGCTTGCAACTGTTGATTCGCATTCACTACGACAAATTTGTGATTCGGAGTTTTTAATACCACCCTACCTGCATCTTTTTCTATGAAGATAAATACGGTAGAAGGATTGGTGATTTCATGCCCTGCACTGAGTATACCTTCGTTTGACGGGTGAGTACCCACAAAGCTGAAGTCTGAAGCTTGTAAGGCAATTGTATTGTCTTTTTGCCGGTGCAGTTTGAACTTTTCCCACACACCTACATTTTCTCTGTTGGCCAGTAGCTGGTTTCCCTGATCTCGGTCGGCACAGAGGTAAAAGCCACTGGTTGTTTTTAAGGTAATTTCAGTTGAGGTGTTTTTTGGAAGCAAATCGTTTTTTTGTTCACCACACCCTACACATAGAAAAAGTAGGAAGAGGCATACATAGAGTTTAAAGTTTATCAAAATGTTTGTGGACCTTAACATTCGTGTAGTAAATGACTCAAAAAAACGAAGGTAAATAATTAATTGAGTAGACCAAACCCATACTAACAGAGCGTAGCCGATGATTCGGGTGAATTCGCTATTTTCTTGTTCGCGGGCGGGAATGGACTCAAAAAAAAAGTCTGCTCTCGAGCAGACTTTTTTGAATAATGAAAGGGTGTAATTACCGGAATCCAAACCCGATATTAAAGGCCAGATAAGATTGACTGGGTACCTCTTTAGTTTTAAAATTTAAGTTGTATTTCACAGATAACATCAGCGTGTTATCTGCACTGATATCATAAGATACCCCGACTTCAGGAGCAATCAAAAATTGCCAGGTATCCCGGTTCCAGCGATAAATGTTCATGTCTAAATCGTGAATCATGTAGGTGGTACCTATGCCTGCTCCACCAAAAAAGCGCATGCCGGCAGCGTTGTCTTTAAAATAATTGAAACGTGCTGTCATCGGGAACATATTGGCGTAACGGTATTGTACCCCGCTTAACGCAATGTTGTCACGTGTGTAAGTGCCATAACCCATGTCTTCATAAAATACGTTCCATTCAGCCCCAAAGCCCATGGATACATTGTCCATTACATCGGTTTTCCATTCCATGCCAAAGCCTCTCCAACTGAATTTGGAGATGTAATCGCCCAAATCACCGGTACCGAGACCCATGGAATAATACATGTTAAATATTTTTTCACGGTCTTGCGCTTTGGCCGGTTTTGCCATTGCTAAAAGGCTGATTGCAGCCAGTGTATAGATAATCTTTTTCATACTTAGCGTTTAAGAATTGGTGATTGTTTAAATGCCTGACCCACATTGCTGGACACACGGCTGGTGAAAGAAGATGTGGAGCCTTCCATAAGCCCATTGATAACACCCACCCACAAAACGGGCTGGGTTCCGTTAGGAGAAGTTGATTCTGTCTTGGCGTCTATCAGCATCATCAGTAAAGTGCCGGTTGTGGTGGAGGAATAGGTTGGAGGGTAGTAACCGGGATAATACCACCCGCTGTATGGATAATAATAACCATAGTAATAATAACTGTAATAGTAATACACATAGGTGTTTTGCATACTGGCGTTTTGTATGTAGGCATCAGGGTTTTGATTGCGGTCTACTTTTGTCCAGCCCAATGCCTTCATTTGTCTGTCAATTTCAGACGTAACAATGGAGGCATAGGTTTGTGATACAAATTGACGATCTTCACCAGGTTCAGGTTGATCACTTGTGATTTGAACAATGCTGTCCCACATGGCGTAGGTTTTGCGGGTGCTAAAATCGATTTCTTTGGTGTAGGCCGTACCAACAACGTCAAGGTCGCTGATGTATTCGGCTCCACCAGGTCTGCAGCCACTGAATAAGACCAGCGTGATGGTTGCTAAACTTAGTAATTTTTTGTAATTCATAGAGAGGTTTTTTGGTTGCACAAATATAAGGTATTTGTAGTGCTATTACAGGAAGATTAACACAGGAAAATCATGATTTTTGTCAAGTAAGTTGAAAGTACGGTATTGGAAATTATACATCACCCTACTTAAGTGAAAGGAACTCACTCCTGTAGAAGCCCTTAAAGGGCCAGGAAAAAGACTTCTGACTTTTTTAGCTGTTTGCGTCCAGGGTCTTTAGGCTTAAATTTTCTGTCGAATCTTAAGCTTCTACTTCTGTAACAATGCTTGGGAATATGCGCACATTGTTGTTGTCTTCTCTTCTGAATTGGTAAGTGTATTTGTAATGACTTTCTAAACCGGATTTATTCGGTAAACCATTGATCATCATAATGTTTCTGTTTTTAGCGAAACGCAACAACTCACGCAGATAATGGGCTGATATTTGCCCTACCTCATCAATAATACAGTGAACTTTAAAGTCTTTGCTGCTGCGGTGAGAGGATTCTTTGATAAACACATGCAACAAAGTAATGTAAATGATGGCTTTTACAAGAATGTCGGTACCGGTGCTGCCAATGCTGTCGATGCGGTGTGTCCAGCCGGTTTCGTTCATACCCTCCTTAATGTTGAATTTTAATTCAAACAAGTCCTGCAATCGAATTTCTTCTTGCTCTTGTTCTTTGATGGCCGATCGCAATTGTTCTAAAAGCTTAACAGCTTTACCGCTGATTTCCCGTTTCATACCGGTAGCGAAGTCGGTATTAAATAACCCCTCATTATAAACCATGCCGTTCTCTTCGCGGAATTCTTGAATGCGTTTAAGCAGGCGATAAACTTTGTTGTCGGATTCTTCCAGACGGATTTTAATGAACTCAATCAGTTTACTTTCTTCAAATTCCGCTTTCTTAAAGTCTTCGGCAATTAAACCAATGATGTGTTGAATTTTATCTTTTTGTCCGCTGAGTTCTTTTACTTTGGTGGCAATACTATCGGTTACCAAACCAATTTGTGTGGCGGTTTCAGCAATCGAAAGGTCAATTTTGTTTTCATTGATAAACGAGCGTAGGTTTTGAGCAAAACGCTCGTATTCGCCTTGAGAAGCGTCGTTGCGGATAACAAAATTAAAGTGGTTGTCTATTCTGAATTTTCCTGCAAACTCATTCACGTAACGCTGAAAGGCCCCATACTCTTCATTAAAGTGAGAGTCGTTTTTCAACAACTGTGTACACAAATCCATGATGTTGTGATTGGTGCGTTTTGGTTCGGCGCGCTCAATAATGTCGGCAAATTTGGTATACACCGGCGTTTCACGGAAATTGTTGCTGTAGAAGTTAATACCGTTGTTAAAGGCGATTAACTCTTCATCAAAGGCGCGTTTTTCCTTGTTGAGCTCAATGCGTTTCATGTTAAATTTACGACTGGCTTCTTCAACTTCGGCACTTAGAGCGTTGTTGCTATTCACAAACTCCTCTTTCTTTTGAATAAAATCCGGAAGTTTGTCAAAAATTTCGCGTTTGTCTTTCTGATAATCACTGATGATTTGTGAAAATTGCTCAATTTCCTGCAGGGCATCCTGTAACTCTTTTAATCGGCCTTCAACCTCTTTGAGTTGCTTGGCGTCAACTCCTTTACTCTTAAAGTTGTTTTCTTTTTCGCTTGTTAGGTCTTCTTCTTTTTTCTCAAATTCCTTAACACGGTTTTTCTTTTCTACCTCCAGATCTGCAATTTCAGTTTCCTGTTTTTCTTTGAGTTCAGAAAGTCGCTCATCGTTATAACTTTTTAAACGCTCAAGTTGTGTGTTAAAGTCGCTGAGTACAGCATTTTTCTTTTTGTTTAGGATCGCCAATTCTTCTTCTATGATGTTAAGGCGCTGACGATTTCCACTCAAACTTTCTTCTACTTCCTTACCGGCACGAATTTTCCAGTCTTCCAGTTCATCGGCAAGTTTTTTCTCACGTTTGTCTGCCAGTTCCAAAGAGTAGCTTAGCACTTTAACATCTTCTTTCAGCTCGCCTAACTGTTTGCCGAATTTGTCTGCTGCCAGCATTTTTTCTTCGGTGTTGGCTGTTTGAAACTGATTTAAGGCATCTTCAAGGTCGCGAATCTGCGCCAACTTTTCGTTTTTCTCGAACTGATACTCCTCTATGGATTTTGAAACCAATTCAACCGGCTCAAGGTTTAAACTAATGCCGTAAAGGGTTTCTGTGGCGCCCTCCTTCATTTCCGGGGTAAGGTCGGTGCGAAACAACAATTTTTCGTTCACTACCTTACCGATGTTCTGGTGCCAGTTTTTTACATTTTTTTCCAGATATCCGTAAAAGGCGTCATTTTGAACATTTAGTTTGTTCTCAATTTCTGTAATTTCCAGTTTTACTTTCTGAATTTCGTTATTGGTTTGATTGACCCGGTTAGAAAGGGAATTTTTCAGTTTTAATTCAAGTGCTTCCCACTCACGTTGTATGGTGTGCACCATATTTTGTTTAATCGCGCGCTCACTTTTATTTTTATAGCTTACGCCTCTGAGTTCGTTTAATTCACTTTCCAGTGATTTAATTTCATTTTCGTAATGTCTGGTGCTGCGAATTACTTTTTCATCGCTTTTTAAACTGTTAAATTCTATTTGTCTGGCCGTCACTTCTGCGTTTACTGCCTCTGTAGCCTCCTCACGTTTTTGTTTGAGTTCACTCTCCTTTTTACTGAATTCATTTTTTTGAAGAAGTTGTAATTCATTGTAATGGTTAAAGGTTTCACCAATTTTAGAATTGATGCGGTTAATAAAGGCAGTTTTATCATTTCGCAATTGTTCTATAAGGGAAGAGAATTTAAGCTCAATGTTGGCTACATTGGATGTTAAGCTTTCGTATTCACGGCGCGCAATGTTTAGCTCCACCATTAATTTTTCACGTTCTGCATGCTTTTCAACTGCTTCATCAATGTTTTTATCTTTGTATTCCTTCAGCTTTTTATTGGCCTCACGTATGCTTCGGTCGTAATACCCTATTTCTTCGCGAAGGTTGTTTTGCCGGTTCTCAATGTTAAATTTCAGTTCTTCATAGGCATTTGAAATTTCCGTCAACTCTTCTTCTTTCTTTTTGGCGGCTTCACGTATGGCTTCATTCTGCGATTCGGCAAAGCGTAAACTGCTTCCAAGTTTATCAGCCATCTCCATTTGCGCGCCTTTTAACATGTGTACCTGATCGTATTTTTTATCAATCAGTTCTATTAATTGTTGTGATTCTTTTTTAAGGTAAGTTTCAATGTCGGTGTATTTTTCATTGAACTGGCGTAATTGACGTTCTACCTGCTCCAGCCGTATGCTGCTGCTTTCCGTAGTGAGGGAGTTGGCAATAAAATCTTTTATAAAACGCGAATCAATACTGCTTTTTGAGGAAAGAAACACATTGGTGATAGATTTTGGAATGTTCTGGTATTTCTCGTTCCCTTTTAAAAGGTGAAACTTGGAAAGTTGTTTATCAGTTTCTGTTCCGTAAATAATGTTACGGTAGCGTTCAAAGGTATCAATCTGGTTGGAAATATAAATGCCGCGTTTTTCAATGCCGGAAATTATGTCCTTGATCTTCATGGCCTCATCGTTGCTGTTGAAGAAAAAGTCAGGATTAAACGGGGCATCAATAAAACGAAATACAATTTTGTTGTGTCGATACACCATCACCATAAAGTTTTGTTCTTCAGTGGCAATTTCATACACCAAATACGAATTTTCATAGCGAAAATAGTGTTCCTCAAACGATTTTTGAGAAGCCGAAATACCCAAACCGCGACTGTTGGCACTGTAAAAAAACAGAATCGCCCTTTGCAGAGAAGTTTTACCAAAATTGTTGGTGCCTACAAAACATGTGTTGCCGCTAAGCTCTATATCGGCATACTTAACGTTGGCAATGTTAATCTCTACAATCCGATTTAATATTCTGCAATTTTCCATATTTCTCTTTTTAACCGTATGTTTTGTTCTCTATTTTTTTTTTGCTTGGGCCTTTTACCAGGCCACACTTATCGCCCGCCATTGCGCTTGCTTGCTCAACAAACCGCCGGATTGTTGCCTTAATTCAATGACTCACGCGAGTGTTTGTTTCAAGTTCCTGTATTCAATTTTATCCTTTTATCTTTTCACTTCCTCTCTAACTATAAACCTTCAACCATCTTAGCGCATCAACCTTAAACCTAATTATAGATTAGTCCTTGTGTGCTGTCTCCTGAACTTCCGGTGTCTTCGTATATGGCTACTGCATTAATAATGTCAAGTAAGTAGGTATAAGAATCCAGTACTTTATAGGACTCTGTTTTTTCATCTTCCAGTTCCAAAAACGAATCTCTGCTCATCAGTTCACAAATTTCTCTTACTTTATTGTGAAGTGTTTCCGAACGGTAGAGAGGAATTTTTTGTAGTTTCTGCTTCAAGCGTACATTGGCATTACACTCTTCAGCAATTTCTGTTGGACGAAAGCGGCTGCCAATGGTTATTTTGTTGTCCATGCTAGCCAATAGATCAATAATGTCAATGTAACGCTCGAACCGCTCGAGTTTTTTCTCCAATTCGGAATTAGGCTCTCCTAATTTTGAAAAATAGAAATAGTTGTTTCCCCTTTCAATGTTAAACCGGATGACATTAAAATAAGCCTGAAGTCGGTCGAAATTCTCAGGGTTATTGATAACGTCGTACAAACGGTTCATGCCGTCGCGACTGCCATTGCTTGAAATAAAATTACCCCTTGCCATCACAGCAAATATTTCGTGGGTTTGACGGGGTAGGTTAAAATCTTCTGCTGACATATAACTGATTTCTAATTGATGATTTCTGATTTTGGTGTATTTTGTTTTTCCTTTATACCTATATTTTCAAGCTTACCATCTGCTGCTTCATCTTGATAGCAACTGCTTACTCATTTTTCACTGCCTTTTCCTTCTTTTTATTTTCTAACAATGGTAAAATCAAGGTGTAACCCAAACGTTTTTTGTTTTTGTTTGCATCTTCGTAATCAAAGTAATGCAAACGGTATTTAAAGTCGAGTTTGTTTTGGTATTCCATTGCAATCTCCACAAAAAGTGAGAGCCTTTCTTCAAAACTTACTTCACCAATGGCTTTAGGAAATTTATAATCCATCAGATATTCGAACAAGTTTAGTTTGCTTTGAGTTAAAAACCGCTGAACCAATTTTTCGGTATCCAGTTTAATTTGTTGTTCAAGCCCTTTTTCTTTAAAATTGGCCCCCATTTTATCGGCTACGCCACGCAGCATTAAACGGGTGAGTTTGTATTTCTCTGCTACCTTTTTGCACAACACATGACCATCATCGCTGTAAAGAAAGTCAACCGGAATTTTTGTTTTTGGCGATTTATGTCCATTGTGTCTCAGGGTGTTGATGTTCTCAACCACTTCTTTAAAATTGGTTCGGAAAAACAAAGCCCCGTGATCTTTAATTTCTTTGAGGTGCTGAGCTTTTACGTAAACATCTAGTTGAAACTGAATTTTATTGATAAAATCTGTAATGTCGGTTTGAATCTCAATTAGGTAATCAAGGTTCTCTATCAAACTACCTTTGAGATTTTGAACAATGCCATACAATTCGGAATCTCCTGAAAGGCTGAAAAGATTGCGGTTTTCTTCCAGCAACACACCGCTGCGTTTTATAAAATCAATGATGGTGTCACGCTTGGTGCGGTAATCCTCCAGTTTTTGAAGTTTAATACGGTAATTGCTTTCATTTTTGTATGTATCGTCAACGTTTTTCTGAAGTTTGATGATCTCGCGGGTAATGGCGGTGTTAATCCGTTTAAGGTACTTTTTAATGCTGCGCAAAAACCGCATTTCACGAACTTCCTGGTAAAAGGAAATGTGGCGGTTGAGTTCATTAAGGTAATCGTTTATCAGGCCGGGCGTTACTTCGCCAATTTCCATAAAATCCTCAAACATGGCCACCACGGCATCGTTTAAACTCACAATGCTCTCGTATTCGTAAATGAGATCGAGGGATTTGAGTTTTTGAAAGTGCTCGTGGCTAATGTCTTCCCGCGCCAGTAGCTCGTTCACGGTAATGTTCTCGCGGTTAGCGAAAAGAAGTTCTACCACCGAACGGTGCTGATAGAGTTGGGATAAGATATCGTTAACGTTGACTTGTAATGTCATAGGCTTTTCATAACATTTAAAAATACACAGTAGGGGGGAGGCCTTAAAACAGGGTTTTCAACAAAATCAGGGGTAATTCACGAAACAAGATTAAAGTGCCTGATTTTGAGTGGCTTTGATAAAATCGAAGAAAATTTAAAGTATTAACAGGTGTTACATGTTATGAACAGTTGTTGATAAACAAAGTCACAAGTTAGAAGTCAAGAGCTAAAAGTTGAGTGTGCAGCGATGTGAGTGCTTAACTCTTTTGGCTTTTTTCTTTTGACTTCAAACTTTTTTCATAAAGTTCCATCAGCACCCTGATAAACTCGGGCCATTGGTATTTTTTCTTCTCTTCGTGCACGGCAATACTCATTTGTGTTTCCAGGTTTTTGCTAAAGTACAATTGAATTTTTTCAGCTATCACAAGGGGTTCGGGTTCTACTACAAATCCGCAAATGCCATTCGTTACAATTTCTTTTAACCCACCCACATTGGTTACCAACATGGGTTTTTCATAAAAGTATCCAACCATGGTTACGCCGCTGTTTGTAGCATTTCGGTAGGTTTGAGCCACCAAATCACTGGCACAGAAGTAATATTTTACATCTTCGTTGGCAATAAACTTTTCATGTAAAATAACGTTATCCCACAGACCAAGCCGGGTAATGAGCGATTTGTACTTTTCCGAATCGTCATAAAACTCTCCTGCAATTAAAAGTTTAATGTTGTTTTGTTTAATTGCTTTGGCGCTCATGGCCTCAATCAACAAATCCAGACCTTTGTAGTGGCGAATTAAACCAAAAAACAATACAAGTTTATCATTCGAATTTAAACCTAGTTTTTTTCTGGCTGCGTCTTTGCTAACTGCTTCACCGTAGGTTTCATACATGGGGTGTGGACTATAAGCGCGGTTTTGAGTATCAGTAAACAATGAAATATCATCAATCACTTTTCGGCTCATTGCTATAAAGCCGTGACATGATTTGATAAAATAGCGGGTAAACATTTTGTCGCCCAAGCGTTTTTCATGCGGTAAAATATTATCGGTTAGCGCCAATACAGTGGTTTTTGATTTCACCAATCGTCCGATACTGCCAAGGCATGGACCAAAAAAGGGCAGCCAGTAGCGGAAAAGAATAAAATCGGGCTTTTCTTTTTTAATAAAACGTGCCACTTTCAGCCAATTGAAGGGGTTGATGCTGTTGATAAGGGTATGAATGAGGAGATCTTTTGGCGCTTTAGCATTTAGTTCAAATTGCGAAGAACCGGGAAACAAAAAATTCGGGTATTGAAGCGCGTAAGAAATAATCTGCGCATTGTGCCCCTGTTGGTTTAGTTCGCGACAGAGATTTTCGTTGAACTGAGCCGGGCCCCCACGCAAAGGATAGGCAGGACCAATGATGAAGATTTTTTTAGGGTACGGGTGCATTGTTTCAAAAGTAATCAGTAATTCTGGATTGGGGAAAGTTTTACCTAGGTTAAAGAGCAGGGCCGAACAAGAATATTTAGTACATTCAATTAAAAATAGGGTTATGGTAGATTTCAGACAAGTGAATTATTCGCGCACCACACTCACCGAATTAATGGTACCAGCCTACGCTAATTTTGGAGGAAAAATTCATGGAGGCATTTTGCTCTCTCTAATGGATAAGGTGGCCTATGCCTGCGCTTCGAAACACGCAGGGAATTATTGTGTAACCGTTGCTGTGGAGAATGTGGATTTTTTACAACCCGTGGAAGTTGGTGAGATGGTGAGCATGTATGCATCAGTAAATTATGTAGGCAGTACTTCTATGGTCATCGGCATCAAGGTAATTGCAGAAAATTTTAAAGAGGGTACGGTTAAGCATACCAATACTTCCTATTTTACTATGGTAGCCAAAGAAAATGGTTTACCAACAAAAGTGCCGGGCCTGATACTTGAAACCAAAGAAGACATTAAACGGTTTTTGGAAGCCATCAAACGCAAGGAGTTAAAATCGAGTTACAAGACCGAGCTACAAAAGGCCCGTATCGCCCTATTGGTGGATTCTGAAAATGATCTGTTGAAGAACGAACGGTGCCGAATTGATCTCGCTTAATTCAGGCATTTATTAAAAAGCTAATGGAAAATATGGATTCAGATTCCATAAAATTCCATTATATGAGTATATTTATTTGATATACAATAGTTTAAATTTATTGAATTTCTTATTCTGAAACTGAGCGCTGCTTAAAGGTGTGCTTCGTCTCCAAACCCACCTCCGCTTTCGGTGCCGCCAAGGTAGCCAAGGCGTTTGCCTGTACGCAACGCACTGCTGCTGGATTTTTCCTGAATTTCATTTACTGTTACCATGCGCACCGAATCAAATGGAGGCGTAAATAAGTCGAAGGTGATGGAATAAATGATTAATTCGTTCACAATATCACTTAGGTTTTCTTTGTTGATTGGCGCATCGCTGAAGCGGTTGTATTTTGCACCAAATTTTGTTTTGGTTTCTACAAAAAATCGTTTCTCACGGTTCACAAAAATTCTGGCAATGAGGTAACCCAAATCACCCAGTCGGTTGTACTTAAATGAATCGGCCAAAAAATTGTACACACTGATAATTCCGCAAAAGGAATTGAAATCGTTTTCTTTAATGTAACTGGTTTTGTACATGGGGTGTGAGCGATCAAACTCAAACACATTAGAGTGCATTTCAAAATCAAGCATGTCTCCGGCTACTTTCAGTTGCATGGATTGTATGCTTAGATCTTTATAAAAAATATTTACCCGTTTATCAACCTTAGTCACCTGATTACTAATGTCTTCAGCTTTTTCTTTGAGCAAATCCTTCAGGTCGTTAAATACCGAAATGGTATTGGAGTAAACGTCCTGCTTCATCACCGATTTTTCGCTGAGCAGTTTAATGATGGTTTCCCGTTGTTTGATTTCCTGTTCACTCATGGTTATAAGGTTTAATAAGCTCTTGCAAATATGACGCGTTGGGCGCTGGGCTGCCCGCTGTAAATGCATTTGCCGTTTTCGGACGGATTGTTTAATGGAATGCAGCGAATGGTAGCCTTAGTTTCTTCTTTAATTTTCTCTTCGGTTTCAGAAGTTCCGTCCCAATGCGCAAGGATAAAACCACCCTTATCGTCGAGTAATCGTTTAAACTCTTCATAGTTATCGCAGGTGTGGGTCATGTTTTTCATGCGTTGTTGTGCGCGCTGAAACAAATTGCTTTGAATCTCTGCCAATAATTTCTCAATAAGGTGTTCTGCATCATTCAGATTTACTGTTTCTTTGCTAAGGGTATCTCTTCGTGCAAGTTCAAGGGTGCCGTTTTCCAAATCGCGCTCGCCAATTCCTATGCGCAGCGGTACTCCTTTTAATTCGTATTCTGCAAACTTCCAACCCGGACGTTGAGTGTCGCGATCATCAAATTTTACACTGATGTTTTTTGCCTGCAGGGCTTTTTGTAAAGGTTGTATGGCTTGCCGGATTTTTTCCAAACCCTCCTCAGATTTATAGATGGGAACAATTACCACCTGGGTAGGGGCCAGTTTTGGCGGCACCACCAAGCCTTTATCGTCGCTGTGACTCATGATTAAGGCGCCCATCAAACGAGTGCTTACACCCCAACTGGTGGCCCAAACATAATCCAGTTTACCTTCTTTGTTGGCGAATTTTACATCAAAGGCTTTGGCAAAATTTTGTCCTAAAAAGTGGGAGGTACCTGCCTGTAAGGCCTTGCCGTCTTGCATCATGGCTTCGATGCAATAGGTTTCGTCAGCCCCGGCAAAGCGTTCGTTGGCAGTTTTAATGCCCTTTATTACTGGCATGGCCAGCCAATTTTCGGCAAAATCGGCGTAAACGCCCAGCATTTTTTCTGTTTCAAGAATTGCTTCTTCCTTGCTGGCGTGCGCGGTATGCCCTTCTTGCCATAAAAATTCGGCTGTTCTTAAGAACAAACGGGTTCGCATTTCCCAGCGCACTACGTTAGCCCATTGATTAACCAGTATTGGCAAATCACGGTAACTTTGAATCCAACCGCGATATGTGTTCCAGATAATGGCTTCACTGGTGGGTCGTACTACCAATTCTTCTTCCAGTTTTGCTTCAGGGTCAACAATAAGTTTGCCTTTGTTCTGGGGGTCGGTTTTTAAACGGTAGTGGGTTACTACTGCACATTCTTTGGCAAACCCTTCTGCATTTTTTTCTTCTGCCTCAAACAAACTTTTCGGAATAAATAGCGGAAAGTAGGCATTTACATGCCCCGTGTCTTTAAACATTTTATCCAGGGTTTGCTGCATTTTTTCCCAAATGGCGTAGCCCGATGGTTTAATTACCATACAACCTCTAACGGCACTATGGTCGGCCAAATCGGCTTGTACTACAATATCATTGTACCATTTACTGTAATCATCTGTTTGTGAAGTAATCCCTTTGCTCATATTTCTAAGTCACTTGGCTTTCTGTAAGCGTAAATCGTCTTGTTTTGTGTTTTTCTGCGTTTTTTCTTGTCCGGTAAATTTAATCAAATTCTCTGCTTATAAAAGATTTATCCCCGGGAGCTCAGATTTTTTATTTTCTTTGAAGTTAAATTTACACCCAACTTTTATGAGTAAAAAAATATTAGCCAATGATGGAATAGATGCCCAGGGCAAAGCTATTTTAGAAAAAGCAGGATTTACCGTGGTTACAGAAAAAGTGGCACAAGAGCAATTGGCCGCAATCATCAATAAAGAAGGATATGTGGCCTTAACGGTAAGAAGTGCCACCACTGTGCGAAAGGAAGTAATTGATGCCTGCAATGGACTGAAGGTGATTGGCAGGGGTGGCGTAGGCATGGATAATATTGATGTGGAATACGCGCGATCAAAAGGCATACAGGTGATAAATACACCTGCAGCCTCAAGCAATTCTGTGGCCGAACTTGTTTTTGCCCATTTATTTAATGCCGTTCGCTTTTTATACGACAGCAACCGTCAAATGCCCTCGGGTGGTGCGGTTAAATTTGACGAACTCAAAAAAAAATACGCGAAAGGGGTTGAATTAAGAGGAAAACACATGGGTGTTATTGGTTTTGGACGAATTGGTCAGAATGTTGCAAAAATAGCCTTAGGCCTTGGCATGAAGGTGTTGGCATTTGATCCTTTTGTAAAACAAGCAGAGGTTGAAGTAGATATTGCCGATAAAAAAGTTAAGGTGCCTGTGCAAACGGTTTCAATGGACGAAGTTTTAAAACAAGCCGATTTTATTACGTTTCATGTGCCGGGTGGAAAATTGATCACAGAATCTGAATTATCTGTGATGAAAAACGGGGTTATACTAATCAATACCGCCAGAGGCGGAGTGATTGATGAAAATGAACTTTTAAAAGCTTTAAACAGCGGCAAAGTGGCCCATGCCTGTTTGGATGTTTTTGAAAATGAACCCAAACCTTCACAAGCAGTTTTAGATCATGCTAAAATTTCTCTTAGTCCGCATATCGGAGCTGCCACCAATGAGGCACAGGAAAGGATTGGCATTGAACTAGCCGAAAAAATGATTGCGGCCTTAAGTTAATCTCTATGGCTAATGTACTACCTTTTAAAGCCTTCAGGCCGGCGAACGACAAGGTGCACCTGGTGGCTTCGCGCAGTGTGGATGGTTACCAGAGTGGGGAACTTCATGAAAAATTAGCCTCTAATCCTTACACCTTTCTTCATGTGATCAATCCTGATTTTGGGGATGTTGTTAAAACCAAAGCGGGTTCGCCCGAACGATTGAATAAGGTAAAATCAAAATTTAATGCTTTTGTCAATGAAGGGATATTACAACAGGATCAACGCCCGGCGTATTATGTCTATAAACAATATAAAAACGGTTTTGAGTACCTAGGCATTATTGCACTTACCAGTATTGATGATTACCTGAATGGGGTAATAAAAATTCACGAACAAACCCTTACACAGCGGGAAGAAAAATTAAAAGAATACCTCGAAGTGTGCGAGTTCAACGCAGAGCCTGTATTGTTTTGTTATCCTGAAAATGCATTTCTTGAAACCCTTTTAATGGAGGTGTCAAAAACGACTCCTGTATATGATTTCACGACTTCGGATAAGGTGAGGCACAGTTTATGGCTGGTGGAGGATGAACACAGGTTACAACAAATCGAGTCGGCATTTGGGGCCATGCCGGCCATTTATATTGCCGATGGACACCACCGCTCGGCTTCCTCAACACTTCTGGGTAAACAACGTCGCGCAGCAAAAGGAAACTATACCGGTAAGGAAGCATTCAATTATTATTTGGGTGTGTTTTTTTCAGAAACCCAATTGCGCATTTTTGATTTTAACCGTTTTGTGAAAGACAGCGGCGGCATAAGCGAAGCACAATTGCTCGAAAAACTTTCAGCTAAATTTGAAATTAAAAAAATAAATCAAACCATTTATAAACCTCAGCTAAAGCATGAATTTAGTATGTATACGCGCGGGCAATGGTTTGCTTTGATTGCAAAACCTGAAATTTATTTGGATTCAGATCCCATAAAAAGTCTGGACGCCTTTATTTTAACAGAGCACATTTTGTCGCCTTTATTTACCATTCACGACCTTAAAACCGATCAGCGTGTTGGGTTTGTGCCCGGTGTTAAAGGTCCGGAGGCCCTTAAACAGGTGGTGGATGAAGGCAAAGCTGAAATCGCTTTTGGTTTGTTTCCTGTAAGCATGAATCATTTGAAATGGATTGCCGACACCCACAACATCATGCCACCAAAATCAACCTGGGTGGAGCCAAAAATGCGAAGTGGTTTAGTCATTTATAGTTTTGATGAAAAGCAAAACAATTAATCGTTATGTCTGTTCAGGAACAACTTAAAAAAATCACGTCCGGCCTTCCTCCTCATGTAACACTGGTTGCGGTTTCAAAAACTAAATCCAATGCACTTATATTAGAAGCTTACACTGCCGGTCAGCGTGATTTTGGTGAAAATTACGTTCAAGAACTCCTTACCAAACACGAAGCACTTCCCAAAGACATACGCTGGCATTTTATTGGGCATTTGCAAAGCAATAAAGTGAAATTCATTGTTCCTTTTGTGCATTTGATTCATGGAGTGGATAGCATCAGACTATTGGAGGAAATAAATAAACAAGGCGCCAAAGCAGGAAGAGTCGTGAAGTGTTTGCTTCAGATTTTTATCGCTCAGGAAGAAACTAAATTTGGCTTATCCTACGAAGAATGCCGCGAGTTTTTGGTCTCTGATAGATTGAAAAGCCTTCACAACGTTTCTATTCAGGGGCTGATGGGCATGGGAAGTCTTACAGCAAACAATAAGCAATTAGAGCAAGAATACGGACAGCTTAACGCGTTTTTTGAGGAATTAAAATTAAACCACCCACACTTAAACACATTAAGTTGTGGCATGAGCGGCGATTATCAATTGGCCATAGGGCAGGGCAGCAACATGGTGAGAATAGGCAGCAGTATTTTTGGAGAAAGAGAATACAAAGAGAAAGGTTGAGGCTAAGGTTGATGTTTAGATTGAGGTTAAGGAGTTTGGTTTAGCCTGTTTTTGGATAGACTACTATCAGCAATGAATATTCAGGAGGCACTGGAAAGCGGACATACTAAAAAGATCACTAATCAGATTATACTTTACGTAGGAAGAGACAAGGAAAGGTTTAATGAACTGATCTTGATTTTTTTTGGTAAGGATAAAAAATTGCAGCAGCGGGCGGCCTGGCCTTTAGGTTATTTAGCTGAGGGGAATCCGCGTTTAATCGAACCCCATCTTAATCAACTTATTCATATGTTGGAAAAGCAAGATAATCATCCGGCAGTTGCACGCTGTATACTTCGCATTTTTCAAGAGTACGACATGCCTGATACTTACCATGGAGAGTTAATTGATTTGTGTTTTAGGTTTATTTTGAACCCTTCCACACCAATAGCCATTCGGGCTTATGCCATCACTACGGCAGCAAACATTGCCGCACCGTATCCTGAATTAAAAAGAGAAATGTTGCTGGTGCTCAATGAACTCTCGCAGGAAGATCAACGTCCTGCTTTAAGGGTGAGGCTAAAAAATGCCTTTAAAACGTTACGGGCTTAATTTAAATTCTTTACTTTTGCTCGGCTTCAAAATCATGCAGTTCGAGCTCACCAGCGACATATTAGATCAATTAAAAGAGGCCATTGATGCCCGTGATGCTGCTTTTATCAACGAAAAGCTGGAGGAACTCTATGCTGCGGATATTGCCCAGATAATCAATCAGCTTAATCTAAGTCAGGCCGCCTACATCTATGGCTTATTGCACGAAGATGTAGCCCCTAATGTACTGCTTGAGCTGGATGACGATAAGCGCGAAGACCTCCTTGCCACCTTTAGTGCCAAACAAATTGCAGAGCAGGTGGATAATATGGACAGCGATGACGCTGCCGACGTGATTGGTGAATTGCCGGAAGAGATGCAGGAGGAAGTGTTATCCCACCTTGAAGACATTGAACAGGCCAGTGATATTGTTGAGCTCATCAATTACGAAGAAGGTACTGCGGGGTCTTTAATGGCAAAAGAGTTGGTGAGTGTGTATGCCTTCGAATCGGTTGGCGCGTGTATAGAGGAAATACGCAAAAAAGCCGATAATGTGGATGTGATGTACGCCGTGTATGTGGTTGACAATAATGAGCGTTTGTTGGGCATGTTGCCACTTAAAAAACTGATTATTTCTCATCCCTTGGCCAGAGTGGAAGAGATCTATGAATCTGATATTCATTATGTAAAGACCGATACACCCAGCGAAGAGGTGGCGGAAGACATGCAGAAATACGATTTGGCAGTAATGCCTGTTGTTGATCAGTTAGGCCGTTTGGTTGGCCGCATCACGTTTGACGACGTGATGGATGTAATTAAAGAAACCGCTGAGGAAAACATTCAGCGCATGAGTGGTTTATCTGATTCGGTAGACAGCAATGATAAATTGTGGCGCTTGTCAAGGGCTCGCATTCCATGGCTTTTGGTTGGTATGTGCGGAGGCATCATTGGTTCAAGAATTATTGGCACCTACGAAGATCAAATCAAAATAAATCCTCAAATGGCTTTTTTTATTCCTCTGATTGGAGCCATGGGCGGTAATGTGGGCGTACAAAGTTCGGCCATTATTGTTCAGGGTTTAGCCAATAATAGTTTACTTGGCGACAACATCAGCAAAAAACTGGTTAAAGAATTAGGGGTGGGTTTGGTGAATGGTTTAATTTGTTCCATATTGATTTGGGCTTATGCGTTTTTGGTTGAAGAATGGAAGTTGGCGGCTACCGTTAGCGCATCCTTGCTCACCGTTATCATGTGTGCTTCATTTTTGGGCACTTTTGTTCCGCTTACCCTCAACCGCTTTAACGTTAATCCGGCCCTTGCAACCGGACCATTTGTTACCACGCTGAACGACATCATTGGTATTTCGATTTATTTTTTGATGGGGCGCATGCTCTATGCTGTATTTTAGAGTTTGGCTCGGTTTTTTGAGCATTATTTGTCAAAAAACCCAAAAATTATTTTTTTAAATTCAGATTAATTTCTACTTTTGCCATCCCTAACCAAAATGGCCCGTTCGTCTAGGGGTTAGGACACGTCCCTTTCACGGATGAAACACGGGTTCGATTCCCGTACGGGCTACCAAACCTAACAAGGTTAATCATTAAACCCCCTATAAAATGGGGGTTTTTTGTTTTCTGAACTGTTCTTTTTTGTTGTTAGAAGTGGTAGAAATGAACCATGTTTAGCCGGTTAAACCAATCTAAATTCGTGCAAGCGAGGTATTACCCTTGTCTAACGCTTACTTTTTAGGGGGTAGTGCAAATGCATTGGCTTCATGGTTGAAATTTCCATTGTGTGAGCCATCGCAAAAGGGTTTGTTTTTAGAAAATCCGCAACGGCATAAACCAACAATTTCTCTGCCGCCCAAATCATAGTTTGCGCCAGTTTTATCTGTAATTTCAAAATCGCCCTCTATTTTCAGTGAACCGTTTGTATTCACAGTAATCTTTGTCTTTGCCATAATAGTTAATTTTATCAGCGCTAAATATAGATAAAATCAATTGTTTAAAGCGATAATTAGTGGAAGCAAAAATTACTTAAAAAAAATGCGGAATACGGTGCCACTATTTTAAACTGAGTGTTCCATTATTTAATTATCACTGTTTATCTTTTTTATCAGAAAAACAGGTTCTGCTTTTTTTATAACGTTTTTTATCTGTTTTCATTTGAATAGAAGTTTTATATATTCAACTGAAACACAGGTTAAAACTAAATTTTAATCTTCTTTAATCTTTTGATTTACAAGGTTACTAACTTTCGTTTGGCTTACTCTGAGTTAGAAACGTTATGAAATTGAAGTTCGAGTTTTATATTGTATTAAAATTAATTTGTTGCACCTTAGGGTATACCTTAAGCAGAGCTAAAGCAAGCATTGTTTTACAATATTCAAGGTATAGAAGTTTATGGAGGTTGGATTGGATAGCTTCACAAAATCAATGGATCTGGTACCTTCATTTATACCAACTTCTTTTCTTTCCTTTTAAACTTCCTCCACTATCACAAGCTCTGCTGCTTTAACACTAATGGTTAATTCTTTTTTGTTGTATTGCAATACAATGGAATGGTCAAACGCTTCAATTGTTTTTAGTTTCAGGTGGGTGCCAATGGTGAGTTGGTGTTTTTCCAAATATTTTAAAAAAGTACTCGAGTGATCAGTTACTCCCATAATTTTATAATTCAGTTTTGTTCTGGCTTCTGATAGTTTAATGAAATTGCTTTTTTGCATTTTTCCTTTTTCATCCGGAATTGGGTCGCCGTGCGGATCATAAACAGGATTGCCCAATATGGAAGCCAGTTTATTGGTCAGCTTATCGTTTTTGACGTGTTCTAATTCCTCAGCGATTTCATGCACCTCATCCCAGCCAAAGCCAAGTTCTCTAACCAAATAGGTCTCCCAGATGCGGTGCCGTCTTACAATATTCAAGGCCAGCCTTGCGCCCAACGCGGTTAAACGACTGCCATACGATTTTTCGTATACCACGTATTTTAAATCGTGCAGTTTTCTTAAACCTTCTGTCACCGTTGCCGGTTTTAGTTTGAGTTTATCCGCCAAGGCCTTGTTACCCACCAAAGCCGAATTGTCAGAAGAGAGGTTGTAAATGGTTTTTAAATAGTTTTCTATGGTTTCCTGCCGCATAAATTAAAAATTAGGTATACCAAAATTAGTAATTGGGATTTATAAAACAAAACACAATTTTGCCAAAACAATTGTAATGAAAAAGAGGGTTCTTGTGTTTTTTGTTTTGTTAGGTATGCTGGGGGCTTGTAAAAAAATTATGCCAAAAGCACCTGATGAGGACCAAATTCTGGATGGTCCTATAGAAGGATTAAATACCGAGGAAACCAGACTGTTTTTAGATGGCGACATTGCTTTTAATGATGAGGTGTTTACCCCTCAAACCGGATTAGGCCCTTTGTTTGTTTCTAACTCCTGCGCAAGTTGCCATGCCGGAGACGGTAAAGGGCATCCTTTCTCCACCTTAACACGATTTGGTCAAACGGATGAGAGTGGCAATCCGTATCTTCATTTGGGTGCGCCCCAGTTGCAAAACAGGGCCATACCGGGTTATCTGCCCGAAACCCTGCCTCCCGGACTGGCTTTCTCAAAATTTCTGCCTCCGGCAAATACTGGCCTTGGGTATTTGGATGCCGTAAGTGATGCAGATCTTCTTGCCCTCTCCGACCCTGATGACCTCAATGGGGATGGTATTTCGGGCGTGCCGAATTGGATTACCTTGCCATCCTATTGTGAACTCCGGCCTGGCGCAATTTCCAATGCCGGCAAATACATTGGACGTTTTGGAAAAAAGGCGTCCACTTACGACCTCTTACAGCAAAGCGCCAAGGCCTATAATCAGGACATGGGCATTACCTCCCTTTACGAACCTGTTGATACTTACAGTAAAGTGGAAATGGATCCTGAGGTAAGTAACGCAAGCATACAGGCCCTGGTGTTTTACCTAAAAACGCTCAAGGCTCCAATACAGCGAACTACTTCAGACACCAAAGTGCTGGCCGGTAAACAACTTTTTATGGCTTCCAAATGCAATGCCTGCCACGTTGAAAAACTTAAAACAGGAGAATCTCCAATTTCTGTTTTATCCGGCAAAACGTTTTACCCATACACCGATTTGTTGCTGCACGATATGGGGCCCGGTCTTGATGATAATTACACAGAAGGCAGCGCGAAGACGTTCGAGTGGAGAACCCCTGCACTTTGGGGCTTGGGTTTGTCAAAAAACTCTCAGGGTGGCGCTTACTTTTTGCTGCACGATGGCAGAGCGCATTCAATAGAAGAGGCTATACTAATGCACGGAGGAGAGGCGGAACAAAGTAAAATCGCCTTTCAAAATTTATTGGAAAACGATAAACAAAACCTGATTCTTTTTTTAGAAAGTTTATAGTGGATAGAAGGCATTTTATAAAATCATCTTGTGTGGCTTGTGTGGGAAGTATTGGTATCATTACTATTTTACAGGCCTGCACAAGTCAGAAACATATACAAAATTTTGAATACAAGGAAAATAAAATTACTGTCAAAAAAACAGAATTTGCCGGTATTAAAAAAGGAAAATACATTCTGCTTCCTTTTATTGTAATTAAAGTTGAACAGATTCCATTTCCAATTGCAGTATATAAAATCGGGGATGATTATAAGGCTTTGTATTTGCAATGTACCCACCAGGGCTGTGAACTAAACCCGTTCGAAACCATGTTGGTTTGTCCCTGTCACGGAGCAGAATTTAATGCCAATGGCGAGGTAACCCAGGGGCCGGCCGAAACCAACCTAAGAACATTTATTACCACCCACGACCATGACAATATTTACATTCAACTTGTATAAGTCAAAACCTTTGTTGTTGTTTTTGATGTTTTTGCAAACAATCAACCTGTCATCTCAAAATGACAGTGTAAGGGTTAAGCGAAGTTCTTTAGATACATCAAAAATGCTTTTGAATATGGATGCTGTGTACAATCGGCCTTTTCTTCAATATGGTAAAATACCGGTTGCGCTTGGTGGGTATGCAGAGGTCAGCAGCAATTACAGTGTTACCGATGGCATTACCAATGGATTGTCTTTTCAAATGCAGCGATTAACTCTTTTTGTTTCCTCCAGCATTCACCGTAAAATAAAATTTCTGACTGAGATTGAATTTGAAGGCGGCACCAAACAAATCAATATTGAATTTGCAGCCATTGACTTTCAATTTCATCATTTGTTGAATTTTCGCGGGGGCATTGTGATGAACCCCATTGGGGCCTTTAATCAAAATCACGACGGGCCCAGGTGGGAGTTTGTTGACCGCCCGATTTCTGCCACCCAACTTTTGCCTGCCACATTCAGCAATGTGGGCTTTGGATTTTTTGGTAAAACCTATAAAGCCAACATCGTATGGGCTTACGAAGTGTATTTAACAAATGGGTTAAATGACAATATAATTTCCAATACCGAAAACAAAACTTTTTTACCGGCTGCCAAACTCGACCCAAACCGCTTCGAAGAAAGTTACAATGGTGCGCCCATGAGCAGTGCCAAAACCTCGCTCAGAGTAAAAAATATTGGCGAACTAGGGATATCCTATTTGGGAGGGGTTTACAATAAATTTCAAACGGATGGTTTGGTATTGGATAAAAAGCGAAGGGCCGATGTATTTGCTGTTGATTTTAACACTACCCTGCCGTTTATGAACACAAACATCACCGCCGAAATGACCTGGTTGTTTGTGGATGTTCCGGATACATACACTCAGCACTACGGTGAGAAACAATTTGGTGGTTTTATGGATATAGTGCAGCCGCTTGTCAGAAAAAAAATGTTTGGGTTTGAAAGGGCAAGTTTTAACGCGGCGCTGCGCATTGAATATGTGGATTGGAACAGGGACAGGTTCATCGAAACCGGTGGTAAAATTGCAGAAGAAGTTTTTGCCATCGTGCCGGCACTGAGTTTTAGAACTTCTGCACAAACGGTTATACGCCTAAACTACCGCTACCAATGGCAAAAAGACTTTCTTGGTAATCCCGCATCAAAAACAGCTGCCATTCAGTTTGGCTTAAGTACCTATTTCTAACTCAAAAAATTACACCAATGGCGTTTTTCACATTTATATGTGAGGCCGGCTAATATTTAAACGCCATAACTTTGCATCATAAAATTATTTTTATGAGAACACGTATTTTTCTTTTATTCTTTTTTGCTTTTGAAATCTGCTTAGCGCAAACGGACACCATTTTTAAAATGGATGGAGACGTTATAGCCGCAAACATTCTCGAAGTCAACGAAACTTCAGTGAAATTTTTGTATCCTGAAGAAAAAGCCACCCATTCGCTTTCAAAGAACGCCATTGCTAAAGTGCATTTCAGTTCGGGACGAAAGCAGGAATTTGCTGTTTCTCATAATTTATCACGCGTTAAAGGTTGCCGCGAATGGGATAAAGTGCAGGTTTCACGTATGGAGTTTGAGGTGCATGGTTTGTATAAAATTGATATGGTTGGTGCAAAAGCCAAAGGTGCTACTACGCTTTCAAGTTTGGCTAAGTTGCAAGACAGAGCATACAATAAAGTCAAAATTCAAACTGCCATGTTGGGTGGTAATATGGCCTATATTCTTGAACAAAATACAGAAGAAGCTATTTTTGGAGGAGAGAACGGTCCGAGTAAAACACCTGGCGTTACCCTTTCGGGCATTGCTTACACCTCGCGCAAAGTGAAAGAGAGTGAAATTAATGGTGGTGAATATAAGATTACTGCCATATACATGTTGCAAGCCAATGAAATGGATTTGGAGCAAAAGAGAGTGAACGAAGAAGTGGTTCACATTCACAAAGACAAACTTAAAAATGAAAACGGATTTAATAAACTTAACCTTCATATTAAACAAGTTAAAAAGGTATACGATTACACGATTATTTATTCAGATGAAAAGGAGTTGGTGCTTTCGGGTGTGTTCAGCTCACGTCAAGGGAAAAAGAAATACTATAATGTGTATTTGATAAAATCAGTGTAAAGTCATGATTATTAAATTTTATTTATGGATTTACTTAATTTTTAATTTCAAACCATACGACTTTCTTCCAGGCATCAGGAAATAATTAGTTTTGGGATTAGTAATGATTATTTTAACTTAGACCACCAAAACTCATTCAGTGCGAATTAAAAATTGATGCATGCTTTCATTAATCAATCCTGATTATCTTCACGCTGCCTATCTTATTTTGGGTTTTTTTGCAGGATTGGCTTTGGGATACATTCTTGAACGCATAGTTCTAAATAGACTTCATGTGTATGCCATGCGCACAGCCTGGAAATACGATGATATTTTTATTCAAGCCATGAAGGGCTTAGTAAGGTTCTGGCTGGCATTGATTTCATTTACTATTGTTGCTCACAGCCTTCCACTCGGAGCAAAATTTTATGCGGTAAGCCACAAGGTAGTTTTTTCAGTTTCCGTAATTTCTATCACGGTAGCCATTGGTAGAATTGCGGTGGGACTTTTTAAATCCAAAGACCATCAGACAGACGGTTTATTGCCATCCACTTCAATCATTGCCAACATTACCCGTGTGTTAATATTTTTGGTTGGTATTCTGGTTATACTTCAAACGCTTGGTATTTCAGTAACGCCTGTATTAACGGCTTTGGGCGTGGGTGGTTTAGCGGTTGCTTTGGCTTTACAAGATACCCTCACGAATCTTTTCTCCGGCATTCAGGTGATAGCTTCGAGGCAAATTCGTATTGGTGATTTTATTAGGTTGGATAGCGGGGAGGAGGGTCGAATTACTGATATCACCTGGAGAAATACTACCATTCTGGCCCTGGCAAACAATGTCATCATAATACCTAATTCTAAATTAGCCTCAGCCATCATCAGAAACTTTTCGCTTCATGAAACAGAAGTGGCTTTGTACCTCGAAGTTGGTGTAGCCTACGACAGCGATCTTGAAAAGGTGGAACGCGTAACGTTGGATACAGCCAAACAAACTTTGATTAATACAGAAGGAGCGGTTTCAGGTTTCGAACCTTTGTTGCGCTTTCACACGTTTGGCGACTCCAGTATTAATTTAACTGTAATGATGCGTGTTAAGGAGTTTGTTTATCAGTATCCTGTGAAACATGCATTTATCAAAGCCTTGCATAAAGCCTATCTTGCCAATGGCATTGAAATTCCATTTCCCATCCGTACACTGATTCATAAAACTCCGCACACTCAAGATCCTGCTTCAAAGTAGTCAAGGTTCTTTTTTTACAGGCTTTTTTTAATATAATTTCGTTATTCTTTAAAAAAACGTTTCTTTGTTCATCAACCATATGCCATAGTCGCCATGTCTACAAGGCTTGCTGAAAAAGAGAAGGAATTTAAACTGAAAGGAAGTCATTCCGTTTCTGAGCCATTTCATATGGCCACTTTTGTGAAGGACTCTCTCGTAATTATTCTTGGAATCATTATGGCAACCATTAGTCTGGAGGGATTTATTATTCCTAATGGTCTGTTGGATGGAGGGGTTACAGGAATCTCCTTGTTGGTTGGTGGCATTACCACCCTCGATGTGTCTGTTTATATTTTTATTCTTAATGTGCCTTTTATTTTGATGGGCTATAAACAGGTATCAAAAATCTTTGCATTAAAAACCTTTCTTGCCATCATCACCTTGTCGGCTGTATTATGGCTGCTTCATGCCTTTCATTTTCCGGTGGTTACTCACGATAAGTTGCTGATTTCTGTTTTTGGAGGGTTATTTTTGGGCGCAGGCATTGGTTTTGCTATGCGGGGTGGATGTGTAATTGATGGCACGGAGGTATTGGCATTATATTTAACGCGAAGGGCAAGCCTACAGGTGGGTGAGATTATTTTGTTGATTAATGTGGTAATTTTTGCTGTAGCAGCGCTTATTCATGGTATTGAAGTGGCTTTGTATTCCGTTCTTACTTACCTTTCTGCATCTAAAACCGTTGATTTTTTAACCAATGGCATTGAGGAATACACCGGGGTGTTTATCATTTCGAAAAGCAGCGAAAAAATACGTCGACGTATTATAGCTCAATTGGGCCGAGGAGTCACTATTTTTAAAGGCAAGCGTGGACTTATGGGTAAAAAAGCCATTGAGGACGGATTAAATGATATGGACATAATTTACACCGTGGTGACCAAACTCGAATTAAGTAAAGTCAAGAATATTGTAAATGAAATTGATCCCGAATGTTTTATGACCACGCAGAGCATCAATTCTGTTAGGGGTGGAATGATAAAACCCAGAAAATTACACTAAACAGGCAGAGTTACACCGTGCGGTTAATGTCCCACTGCTCAAGGTAATCGGCTACCCTTCTCAGGAAACTTCCACCCAAAGAACCATCCACCACACGGTGGTCATAGCTCAACGACAAGAACATAAACTGGCGCACACCAATCATGTCGCCCTGAGGGGTTTCAATCACAGCCGGTTTCTTTTTAATAGAGCCAACAGCCAATATCGCTACCTGAGGTTGGAGGATAATAGGCGTGCCCATTAAATTTCCAAAACTACCAACATTGGTTAGCGTAAAGGTGCCGCCCTGAATTTCATCCGGCTGAAGTTTATTGGCCCTGGCACGGTTGGCCAAATCGTTCACCGCCTTAGTGATGCCCAGAAGGTTTTTTTCATCCGCGTTTTTAATCACAGGCACAATTAAGTTGCCGCTTGGTAAAGCAGCCGCCATGCCAATGTTGATGTTTTTACGTTTGATGATTTTGGATGCAGTTTGATCAACAGAGATATTGATCATTGGAAAATCCTTAATGGCTTTGGCCACCGCCTCAATAAACAAGGGCGTAAAGGTGAGTTTTTCACCGTCGCGCTTTTCAAATTCCTTTTTGGCTTTGTCTCTCCACATCACCAGATTGGTCACATCCGCCTCCACATAAGAGGTAACATGCGGAGAAACGTGTTTGCTCACCACCATGTTGTCGGAAATAATCTTACGCATGCGGTCCATTTCAATGATCTCATCACCGGCACCCACTGAAACAGCAGGACGGTTAACAATCACGGCAAATTCACCTGCAGTAATACCGGTTGCAGGTTTGGATTCGCTTTTTGCAGGAGCCGAAGCGGTAACTGCAGCTGCTGCAGGACTTGCTGCACCGCGTTTAGGAAGGTAAGCCAGGATATCCGCTTTAGTTACGCGGCCTTCCTGTCCTGTACCAACTATGCTGTCGAGTTCAGAAAGTGATATGCCTTCTTCCTTGGCTATACTTTTTACAAGTGGGGAATAGAATTTGGAGGATTCTTTATAATTGTTGTCAGCAGAGGAACCTGAAGCCACGACAGCCGGCGCCGCTTTAGTTTCGGCAACAGGTTTGCTTTCAGGAGCAGGCGCTGCAGGGCTGGAACTAACTGCTCCATTGGCCTCAGAACTGATGACCCCAATTACGGCGCCTACCTGAACCACGTCGCCTTCATTGAATAATCGTTTGATCAATGTGCCTTCGAAAGGGGAGGGGATCTCAGAGTCTACCTTGTCAGTAGCGATTTCCAACACGGTTTCATCCACCTTTATTTTGTCGCCTTCGTTTTTTGTCCATTTAATAATGGTTGCCTCGGCCACACTTTCGCCCATTTTGGGCATAATCAAATCAAAATTCGCCATAGTTATTCGCTAAGTTGCACAAAAATAGGTTTCCTGAGAGGAAAAGCCAAATAAATCCCGGCCTCAAAAGTCCTGATAAATCAGGTATTTCTTGCGGAGGGCTTTGAATTCTTCCAGACCGGCTTCCCAGCTTTGCCGTATGGTTTGCTCCAATTCTCCTGCCACAATCTGGTACCTGAGGGTTTTGTTTCCGGCATGGTAATCAAAATTGGCATCAAAAAAGTCCTCACGTCCCATCTCACCATACAACTTTAAAAGGAGGCTCAGATCGATCTTTCCGGGATGTTGGCTGAGATACACGGATTTTCTCAAATCCAAACCATAACAGGTTTTGTTGAAGTACTTTGGACCCGAGCTGAAGGAGGTGGTTTTAGGTTCAAAAGAAAAGTCCTTTTTGGGATAGTCCGGATGACCCAGCACCTGAAAGGGGAATTCAGTACCTCTGCCCAAACTCATGATGGTGCCTTCAAACAATCCCAAACCGGGATACAAAAGAATGGAAGTGCTGTTGGGCAGGTTGGGGGATGGTTTGTCGGGGAGGACGTAACTTGCCTTGCGGTCGTAGTTTTTAAGGGGAATAACGGTTAGTCGGCATTTTTTTTTGGATTTCATCCAGCCCTCACCATTAACCATTTGAGCGTATTCGCCCGTTGTCATGCCATAAACGACGGGCACCTTATGTAAACCTAAAAAACTCGAGTACTCTTCACGAAGTATGGGGCCATCGATGTAAAACCCATTAGGGTTGGGCCTATCGAGCACAATGTGTAGAACCTCACGCCAACATCCTGTATGTCGTAAATTAATACATCAACATTTTTGAGTTGCTCCTTGCTTGGTTTTTTGTTCTTGCCGTATAAGGAAATTACAGCAAGTCCTGTTTTTTTATCGTAGCTGCTTTGTACCTTTTCACCCGCTTCCACATTGCTTCTGAACCCGTGTTCAGGACCAAAAATTTTCACGA